>SLGY01000127.1 GCA_007136425.1 Kiritimatiellia bacterium | reverse complement strand
CGCGCCCGATGTGCCGGACCCCGACTTGATGATCCGTACCAGCGGAGAATTAAGGTTGAGCAACTTTTTGCTTTGGCAACTATCCTATGCCGAACTGTATGTGACCGACGTGTTGTGGCCTGATTTTCGTGAACCGGATTTTGATAAAGCGATAGACTCGTATGCGCATCGCCACAGGCGCTTTGGTGACGTGGAATGATACGGCACCGCATTGTTAATGGGGCAATTATGATTGCCCTGCTTGTCGGGGCGCTTTTTCTCCCTGCGTTCGGGCTCTTTCTTATCATCCCGCTATTATCTGCGCTCATGCTCTGGGAATGCTATTACCTCCTCCACGCAGCCGGGTTGCCGTCTTTCCGCGTTCTCGGGATCGTCGGCGGGCTGGCGCTGATCTTCGCTACCGGTCTCAACTACCATTTATTCCAAGGCGCGGGGGTATATGAGTGGGAAGGCGTGATTCTTGCCGGGCTCGTTTTTCTCGTCCTCATGCGCCAGTGTTTCGAAAACAATGACGCCGCTCCGCTACTGCCCGCGGCCGCCACGTTGATGGGTATCCTTTACACCGCCTTTCTGTTCAATTTCTATACCAAGCTCTTGCTGGGTTGGCCCGACGGCGACGGTCGCTATGTGCTCTTCTACATGATTCTGGTCGTTAAAGTAACGGACATGGCCGCTTATGCCACGGGTTGCAGTATTGGACGGCACAAACTGATCCCGAGACTCTCTCCGGCCAAGACGTGGGAAGGCTGTGCGGGAGGTGTTTTGGGCGGGCTGATAACCAGTCTCCTTTTCTGGCGATTGGCCGACGGACAGGTCGGGCCGATGACTTTGGGCATTGCAGATGCCGTGATTCTGGGTATCGTATTACCAGTTGCCGGCATTGTCGGCGACTTGATCGAATCGATGTTGAAGCGGGCCGCTAACGTAAAGGATTCAGGGACTTGGTTGAAAGGTATGGGCGGCGTGCTTGATGTGTTGGATAGCCTGCTGTTTGCGGCTCCCATTTTGTATATATATATCCTCGTGGTGCTCACTCCATAAGCCGCTGCGAAGTCTAAGGAAGTCGAATGATTCTGGGAATTTATACGTTATTGGTTGTGTTGATCCTGTTCGGATTGACCATTTTTGTTCATGAACTCGGCCATTTTCTGGTGGCGCGTCGTTTCGGAATGAAGGTGGACGCCTTCGCCATCGGGTTCGGGCCGGCGATCTGGAGCACCAAGCGAAACGGAGTGCTATATAAGGTCGGCTTAATCCCTTTTGGGGGATATGTGGCCCTGCCTCAGATGGATCCGGAAGGCGCCGAGGCAACGGCGGATGGTCACATTCCTGAGATCGCGCCTTGGAAGAAGATCCCGGTGGCGGTGGCGGGCGCCGTAGGCAATATCATACTGGCCTTTATTATCGCGTGGATCATATCGATTATCGGTAAACCGTCCGCTCCGCACGAGCGCGATACCGTCGTCGGCTACGTGGTGACCGAAGGAGAGGAAGAGGAACGGCTGGCCTATGAGCAAGGGCTCCGGATCGGACACCGGATCGTCGCGGTAAACGGCACGCCGGTGAGTAATTGGCAGGACATCAACGTGGAAGCGACGCTGTCCCGTGAAGTTGTGCTGGATGTCGACACCTCCGAGGAGATGATCACCGTCACGTTGCCGACCTGGGACACGGAAATGGGCGTGAGGCTGTTGCCCGGTGTTTCATGGGTGGGGCACTCCGATGTGGCGCAGGTCGTCCCCGATTCTCCCGCCGAGAGGGCGGGTTTGCGTCCCGGAGACCGCATCCTGGCCTTCAATGAAGTCAAGCTGTACAGTACGGCGCAACTGATCGGGCTCGTGGACGAACACCGTGACCGACTTGTGCCGGTAAAGGTGGAACGCCGCGGCGAAAGTATGACCATCGATGTGCAGCCGGAATATGATCCGGAAGAGGACCGGGCGCTCATCGGCATTATCTTCAGTCCTCCGCTGTGGACTGTGGATTACGATGAGGTCATCCATCCTAAGCCATGGGAAATGATCCGCGAATTTTCCACCTTGATCTTCCGGGTGTTACGCGCGCTGGCGACTCCGTCACAGGCGGGTATGGCGGCCAGTGCCCTGGCTGGTCCCGTATATATTCTGTATGCGCTTTGGGATATGGTGCAGAACAGCTTTGCCATGGCGTTGTGGTTTACCTGTCTGCTGAACGTCAATCTGGCCATCCTCAACCTCTTGCCCATTCCGGTGCTGGACGGCGGCCATATCGTCTTTTCCCTCTGGGAGGTTATCACGCGGCGCCGCATCAACGCGCGTTTCAAAGTGATCATCATGGGGGCCTGCTGGTTCCTGCTGATCTTTGCCATGATCTATTTGTCGTTTCGCGACGTATCCCGTTTGGGCTTGATGTCCCGCTCCGCGCCGACGGAGGAGGTGGAGCCGGCGCCCGACGACGTAACGGACGGGCCTTCGCCGGCTGCGCAGGACTAGATGGCCAGAGATTACCGACAACTCATGCGAGGGGAAGGGGTGTGGGTGCCTCGTTGGGTGCTCGTGCTCCTCATGGGGGGCTTGGCTATCTGGTTCGGGGCGCGCATATTCCTGCCGCCCAATTGGCTTGTGCAACAATTGGACGCGCCGGACGGCGAACGGTCTGCGCGTTTGTTGCGTAGCGTGCATATGGACCACCATTTCGTCGTCAAACTCAAGGATGGCTGGATGTGGCAGACCGCGTATTATTCCCAACCTGTGACCAACGATTTGCGGGTAGACTTGGGCGAACGACTCCGGTGGTCGGACGATTCGCAACGCGTCAGGCTTTTTATGGAAGGCGAGCCCGTCTGGGGATTCGATTTTGAGCGGGAACGAAAAATGACAAGGGAAGAACTTCATGCGCGGGACGAATGAGAACAGGGACCCTCGAAACAAAGTCGTTACGCCGGATTGGGCGCGTGACGCGGTTTGGTATCAGATATTTCCGGAACGCTTTCGTAATGGATCGCGGGAGAGCGACCCGCGTTTGGAGGATATAAACGATCGGCCTGTACCAGGCTGGAGCATTTGCCCATGGGGCATGGACTGGTATCGGTCGGCCCCTTGGGAGCAAGGACTTTCGCGGAGACATGGCGGTGTCTATCTCCGACGTTTCGGGGGCGACCTCATTGGCGTCCGCGAGAAATTGGATTACTTGCAGGAATTGGGTGTGAACGCCATCTATTTGAACCCGGTCTTTACGGGACAATCCCTGCACAAATACGACGGAGCGACTTTTCATCATATCGATCCCACGTTCGGTCCGGATCGGGCAGGGGACCTCAGGGCCCTCGCGGATGCGAACGAAACCGAGGATCCGGCTACCTGGATTTGGACGGCGGCCGACATGTACTTCCTTGAGCTCGTGCAGGATGTGCATCAACGAGGCATGCGCATCATCATCGACGGAGTGTTCAATCATACCGGACGCCGATTCTTTGCCTTTGAGGATCTCTTGCGGAACGGCAAAGCATCGCCTTATGCCGAATGGTATCTGATAGATCGGTGGAACAAGGATGGGTCCTTTGAATACACCGGCTGGTTTAAACACAAAGCGCTGCCGGAATTCAATCGGACAAAAGAAAACCTCGCGGCGCCGGTGCGTCAATACGTTTTCGATTGTACGCGGCGCTGGATGGATCCGGCGGGAGACGGCGATTGTGCCAAGGGTATCGACGGCTGGCGCCTGGATGTCGCTTTCTGCGTGCCCCAAGGCTTCTGGCGGGAGTGGCGGACCCTGGTCAAATCCATCAATCCGGAGGCGTATCTCTCGGCGGAAATTGTGACGGACGCCAGGGAGTATCTGCAAGGCGACCAGTTTGACGCCGTCATGAACTACATGTGGATGTATCCCTCGGTGGAATTCTTTGCGCCGTCGAAGGAGGCTATGCCTGTACATGTGCTCCGTGAACGCCTCGATTCATTGCGGGCGGCCTATCCCGAGGAGGTCACTCCCGTGCTTCAGAATCTTCTGGATTCGCATGATGTTGGGCGCATTGTTACAATGCTTGAGAATCCCGATGAACCCATGTCTCATTGGGAAGACTATTTCCATGTGTCTCGGATTAAAGACAATCCCCGCTTTGTGGCCACACGACCGGGCCCCCGCGCGTGGCAGTCGTTAAGGCAATTGGTGATATTCCAGATGACCTATCCCGGCGCGCCCATGATCTATTATGGAACGGAAGCCGGGATGTGGGGGGCAAACGACCCGGATAACCGGCAGCCGATGTTATGGGAGGATTTCGCGTACGAGCCCGAGGAACATACGCCGTACGGACGAAAAGCGCCGACCCCGAGGGCGCCGAACGCGGAGCTTTTCGACTTCTTTAAGCAAGCCATACGTTTGCGTAGGAATAATGCGGCTATTCGGCGGGGAACGTTTCGGTGGTTGGACGCGGAACATTCGGCGCTTCTAGCCTATGAACGGGTGCATGAATCAAGTCGAATACGGGTCTTGTTCAACGTGCAGAATGAGTCGCTTCCTTATCGATTGGACGTGCAGGCGGAGGATATCTGGAACGAAACGGCGACGTTATCGCCGGGCAACATTGAAATACCCGCACGGGGATGGCGTATCCTGAGAGTATGAAGATATATACCTGTACTTGTGGGCAGTCGCTCTTTTTCGAGAATACCCGATGTTTGCGCTGTAACGCGGAGGTCGGATATTGTCCTGTATGCGTCGGTATTGTTCCCCTGCGCCCTGCGGGCCCTTCGCATTACCGGTGTGGCAATCCTGCATGTGGCGCGTTACTGGACAAGTGCGCCAACTACAGGGATTACAATGTCTGTAATCGCTGCGTCCCGGTTTCGGAGGCTGGGGAAACGCCCGAGCCGTATTGTGATTGCTGCCGATACAATGAAACGATCCCCGATCTGTCCGTTGCCGGAAACCAAGAGAAATGGTATCGCCTGGAAGCAGCCAAGAGACGGCTTTTCTATGACTTGGACCTGTTGCAGTTGCCGCACGGCACGGTGAGGGATGGGTTTGACCCGCCCCTGTCTTTCGATTTCAAGGCCGATGTGATCCCTTCGGATGATTTCTGGCGTACGATGGGCGCGGAAGAGCGCGTATACACAGGGCATGCAAGCGGAAAGATCACCATCAATATTCGCGAGGCGGACGAGGTGGAGCGCGAACGATTACGCGTGGATATGGGCGAGGCGCATCGCACGTTGATCGGGCATTTCCGTCACGAAATCGGGCACTACTACTGGGAAGTCCTCATCAAAGGGCGTAACGATGCGGCTTTTGCGGAGGCGTTCGGCGACCCATGTTCCCCGGATTATGCAACGGCCATGGAGGAATATTATCGTAATGGTCCGCGCCCCGACTGGGCGGACCGGTATGTCAGCGCTTATGCTTCCATGCATCCCTGGGAGGATTGGGCCGAGACGTTTGCCATGTACCTGGACATGGTCAGTGCGTTGGAAACCGCCGTGTCGATTGGCTTCCTTTCGGAACCGTGGTTTGATGCAAACGATCTGGATGGCATGGTGTCGCGATATCAGCGGCTCGGGATCGGGCTGAATGAAATGAGCCGCACAATGGGATTGTTGGACATGGTGCCGGAAATCATGCTGACGCCGGTTGTCGATAAAATGCGCCTCGTACACGCGGTTTGTCTCAACGCGCCGGTGGTGCGGGTCGGTTGAACCGGACGCCGTAAGAATTGGACACCAGCCGACCGGTCCAATGGGGCGTGATCGCGGTGTTCAGATTTTGCGCGGATACGTAGTGCGCCCAAAACTCCACGATGCCCGGCCGCGGGAAATAATAGGTCTCGATCCGTTCCGAATACACCAGCCGCTGCCCCGGTTCAAGGCGTTTGACTTCGGATTTCGTATAATGCTGTGGAGCGGGACGCTCACGTACATAGTGGTCCCGCACACTGGTGGGATAGATCCAGTAGAAGAGAATGAAGGGTTCGCGGGGCACCCAATAGGCCTGTTCGCCGACATTTTCCAAAATCACCCGGAAGTGAACCGGTTCCCTGAAAGGAAGCTCATCGCTGACGGGTTCAATGGTCAGTTGAAGTCCGTGTGTCGGATTCGAGGATCGTATTTCGCCGATTTCCGACGGGACATAGGGGTCCGGGACCGTGGAACAGGCGGTCAACAAGCACAGGGCGGTACAGGAAAGTGCCGCTTTGATCATCGCTGAATATTTGGGGGCATGGAACATGAGCAAACAATGCATCCTCATGGGAAGTATCCATCCCATAACCGCGAAGCGCAAATTATTTCGCTATTCCTTAAAAAAGAATTGGTTGAAGTGCGGTACGGTGCGGGGTATACATTCATGTCCCCCTTAGCGGCGGTGAGGTTTGCCTTTCCTGTCCGATAACATTAGACGCGATCCAAAGAGGTGAACAGGTATTATCCGGTGATGAGATTCGATACATATGATACGGAAGGATTCTACGACGAACTGTTTGCAGGACCGGGACAACCGCGTCCGGGCGTGGAAATACTTGTGGAACGCATTCATGCGCTCTCGGGAGACGATATCATCCGCCGTCAGGTCGCGGCGGAACAGGCGCTGCTGCAAATGGGTATTACCTTCAACGTATACGGCGCCGAGGGCGGAACGGAGCGGATCTTTCCCTTTGACATCATCCCCCGGATCATCCCGGGCCGGGAGTGGAGCGTAATCGAGCGCGGTCTGCGCCAACGGATCGAAGCCCTCAATCTTTTTATCAACGATATCTATCACGAACAGCACATCCTCCGCGACGGCGTTATACCGGAGGAAATCGTCCTGAGCGCGGCAAGCTACCGGGCTGTCTGCGCCGGGCTGAAACCGCCGCGGGATATCTGGTGTCACATCACCGGAACAGATCTTGTGCGGGACAAGGACGGCCTGTTCTATGTGCTCGAAGATAATCTCCGATGTCCCTCCGGCGTTTCTTATGTCCTGGCCAATCGACAGGTACTGAAGCGAACGTTTCCGAAAGTGTTTCGACAATCCGATGTGCGTGCGGTTGTGGAATATCCCAGCCATTTGTTGGAAACGCTGAAATATCTTGCACCGGAATCCCGTGAGGCGCCTACCGTCGTGGTATTGACGCCCGGCATCTATAATTCGGCGTATTATGAGCACGCCTTTCTGGCGCAACAGATGGGCGTGGACCTTGTAGAGGGGAACGATCTTGTCGTGGAAGACGGTTATGTGTGTATGCGCACGACCAGAGGCCTTCAGCGCGTCGACGTCATCTATCGGCGTATTGATGATGATTTTATAGATCCGCTTGTATTCCGGAAGGATTCCATGTTGGGTGTGCCGGGGTTGTTCGAGGCCTATAAGGCGGGGCGGGTGGCTCTGGCCAACGCGCCCGGTACGGGCGTAGCCGATGACAAGGTCATCTATGCCTATGTCCCGCGAATTGTAAAATACTATATGGATCAGGACATGATCCTTCCCAACGTGCCCACTTATATCTGTGCGGAAAAAACGGATCTGGAATATGTGTTGGAGCACCTTGACCAACTCGTGGTCAAGGCCGCCAATGAATCCGGGGGCTACGGGATGCTGGTGGGTCCGCACGCGACAACTGCGCAGCGCGCCGATTTTGCCGACCGCATCAAGCAGGCGCCGCGCAATTATATCGCTCAGCCGACCCTGGCTTTGTCGCGCGCGCCCGTCATTGTCAACGACCATTTCGAGGGCCGGCATGTCGATTTGCGGCCCTATATCCTGTATGGCAGGGATATTCATGTGATGCCGGGCGGCTTGACGCGCGTAGCGTTGAAGAAAGGGTCTCTGGTCGTTAATTCGTCCCAGGGCGGAGGCAGTAAGGATACCTGGGTGCTGGCGGACAGGTAAGGCTGTGTCGGCCGTCCGGACTTCCTCCGTATAGAAGGTTAACAGGCGCACGGATATGAGAAGTAAGGCAATGAAAGTGGGGATATGATGTTAAGTCGCGTGGCCAATTCCATGTATTGGATGACCCGCTATATTGAACGCGCTGAGAATGTTGCGCGTTCGATGGAAGTGAACGCCCATATGACGTTGGACCTGCCCGGTGAAGATCAGGCGCAATGGATGCCCTTGGTCACCATCGCGGGTGCCGAGAAGATGTTCCGCGAGCAGTATGGCGAAGCCACCCAGGAAAGCGTGATTCATTTCCTGGCATTTGATCCCGGTAATCCCAGTTCGATTCTTTCGTGCTTAAGCGCCGCCAGGGAAAACGCGCGCGCGATACGTTCGTATATCACCACCGAAATGTGGGAACAGATAAATCGAATGTACCTGTATGTGCATCGAGCGGCGGCGACCAAGGACGTCTTCGAATCGCCTCATGAGTTTTATACCCGCGTAAAGCTGGGTTCACACCTGTTCGCCGGGATCATGGAGGTGACGATGACTCATGGCGAAGGGTGGCATTTTTCGCGCTTGGGTCGCACATTGGAACGGGCCGATCAAACGTCGCGACTCTTGGATGTCAAATACTTCATCCTGTTGCCCACGGTGGATCATGTCGGACTTTCGGTGGATGATATTCAATGGGCGGCCGTACTGCGTTCGGCCAGTGCGTTCGAAATGTATCGTCAACAATACGGCACGCTTCTGCCGGATCATATCGTGGAATTCCTTTTGTTGGATCGCGCCTTTCCACGAGCCGCCCTGTTTTGTTTGAATCGGGCGGATGAATCCTTGCGCGGCATTACCGGATCGGACTCGGGGACTTTCCATAGCGTGCCCGAACAACGGCTGGGCCAGTTACGGTCGGATTTGACTTATACGGAAGTGCGGGAAATTATGTCCTCCGGCTTGCATGAATACTTGGATAATTTTCAGATGCGTTTGAATGGAATTGGCCAGGCCATTGCCGAACATTTCTTCTCGCCGTAGCGCCTGATGCGGCTGATCAATTGGGGATTGAAGAACGTATGACCTTTTGTCTGGGAATAAAAGTCAAGGAAGGCTTGGTAGGTCTGTCCGATACCCGTGTTACTTCGGGGAGCGAATGCATAACGGCGCGCAAGGTCAATGTGTATCATCAGGACCATACGAGTCTGTTCGTTATGACATCCGGTTTGCGGTCGGTCAGGGACAAGGCACTAACCTATTTTAACGAACTGATTGAAGAGCGGGATCAGCCCTACGATCGCCTGTTCAAGGCCGTGAACGCGTTTGCGGATCAGATTCGTCGGGTTGCTGCGGAGGATAGGCAGGCCTTGGAGGAAAGCGGCTTGCATTTCAATATTCATGCCTTGATCGGGGGACAGCTATCCCATGATACGGAACACAAACTCTACCTGGTTTATCCCCAGGGAAACTGGGTGGAAGTGGGAAAAGGAACCCCATACTATATTATCGGCGCTTCGGGTTACGGGAAACCGGTGTTGGACCGTACGTTGAAGTATGACGACACGATGCGCCATGCCTTGAAAGTAGGATGCCTGGCGTTTGATTCGACGCGGATCAGCGCGGCGGACGTGGATTTTCCTGTCGACGTGGTGCTTTATTCGCTCTCGGAGAGAAAGATCGTGGAATACCGATACGATAAGGATGATCTTGGCGAGGTATCCGGCTGGTGGCAGGAGAAACTGCGGAGTGCGATCGCGGAGTTGCCGTCCGACTGGATTGAAAAATCTTTTGCTGCGCTTGATGGAGGCGAATCATGAACGTGATTGTGGCCATGGATTCGTTCAAGGGCAACATGTCCGCCCGGGAAGCCTGCGAGCGGGTGCGGAACGGCATCCTGGCCGCGCGGCCCGATACGCGAGTTGTCCTGACGCCCATGGCCGACGGGGGGGAAGGGACGGCTGAAGCCTTGTTGACCGCGCGTGGCGGGGAATGGATTGAGCACACCGTGACCGGGCCCCTCCCGGATCGAAAGGTGAATGCCCGGTATGCATGGTTCCCGGATCAGCGGATCGCGCTGATTGAAATGGCCGAGGCAAGCGGCCTTACACTGCTGGACCGTTCGGGATTGAATCCCCTCAAGACCACGACGTACGGGACGGGCGAGTTGATGGCTGCGGCGCTCGCGCGCGGGGCGGAACGCCTGATCCTGGCCGTGGGCGGCAGCGCGACCGTGGATGGCGGGGTGGGGGCGGCCATGGCCTTGGGATGGACTTTTCTGGATGCGGAGGGGAACCCCGCGGGTTTGGGCGGCGAAAGCCTCGAACGTATTGTGACCATCCGGCCACCGGAACTCCCCGTCACCGTTCCTGTAGAAGTATTATGTGATGTGGATAATCCTTTGACCGGCGAGCACGGGGCTGCGGCCGTGTTCGGGCCCCAAAAAGGGGCCACGCCGGAAATGGTAGAACGGCTGGATCAGGGATTGAAACAATTGGCTGCGGTGGTTCGTGAGGAACTGGGACTCGATATCGAGCACGTTCCGGGCGCCGGCGCAGCGGGCGGCTTGTCCGCGGGTGCGATGGCCTTTTGCGGTGCCAAGCTTGTGCCGGGCATCGATACGGTCATGGAGGCAAGCGGGTTGAACGAGCACTTGCAGGATGCCGATTGGGTGATCAGCGGAGAAGGGAAGTTCGACAGCCAGTCGCTGCGCGGGAAGGTGGTTTCCGGCATTGTGCGCATGGCGAAGAAGTATGCCGTCAAAGTGGCTGTCATTGCCGGGAGCGTCAAGGTAACGGAAGATGAGTGCCGGACACACGGTGTGGAGATTGCGCTGCCCACCGCTCCCGCGGATACCCCTATGGAAGTGGCCTTAAAGACGGCGAAGGAAGATTTGGAATCGACGGCGCGCCAGTTTGCCGAGGAATTCTTAGCTTAGAGCAGTTTAAGAAATTCTGTAGCCGCGCCGGCATGCCGCGCCGTAGTCCCCTTGGGACGGAGGCGGGTAACAGCGTGGAAGCGGTATTCTGCGGTCAATCTATCCACCGTCTTACGGGCGTGTTGATTTATTCGAAATCGCGTGGCGAAATCGGCACGCCGCAAGCGGCGGCCCTACAAAATGCTTTGGTCGTAGGGCTGTAGGGCCGTCGCTTGCGACGTGCCGGGAATAGATCAACACGCCGTTACGACGGCGGCTACGCCTTTGTTTAAACTGCTCTAAAGTCTACGGCTTGACAAGAGCGGGGCCGCGCCAAGGCTCTGTTCTGATGGAGCGGACGGCTTCCGCTTCCGGTCGGATCGACAATACCGGCCCTACTCAACCCGCGTGAGCCAAACGGTCTGATAGGGGGCCAACTGCAGTTTGCCCTGGGACCGTTTAGGGGCTTTATCCTGTATCAGATCGACCAAGGAGTCTCCCTCGTGCAAGGAAGGGAGACGGTCATCAAGCGGAATGTCGACGGAAGCATCCGTGAAATTGGTGATGCACGTAATCATTTCACTGCCGTCCGGCGCCATCCGATCAAATGCGAAGATTGTGTCGCCCAGATCGAGAATGGTTTGGTTCCCATTCGGGTGAAATGCAGGGTGGGCACGGCGCACATTCAGGAAGTGCAGGAAGGCATTGAATACACGTTGATGGTGCAGGGCGGGATCAGCCAGCAAGCTTTCCAAGCGCGCCCGCTCCCATTTCTCGCGGTTGATGGTTCGGTTCTGTCCTGTTTCCTCAACGCCGCGCTCGTTATTTCGTGCGCCGAAAAGGCTGTTGAAGTAAATCGCCGGCATGCCGCGCATTGCGAGCATAATGGCTTGGGACGAAAGAAAGCGCGCGATCTGCGCTTCCGAGATTCCTTCTTCCGAATCAGCGAAAATATCAAAATACGTGATGTTCAATTCATAGGGACTGTCGGATCCATCCGCATTTCGTTTGTGTGAGACGCGGCCGCCAACCCGTTGCGCGTGCGCAATGAAGCGGTCGAACTCCGCGCCGGAGAGAAGCCCTTGTAAGGGGCGTAAACCGATTCCGTCATGCGAGGCGGTGAAATTAAAAAAAGTCGTACGCTCCGTCAGCGGGGGAAGCGCCTGCGCCCAACGGGTCAAGTGCCCCGCACATCCCGTCAGAAGTCCGTGTGCAAGCAAAGGAGGCAGACTGAATTGATACACCATGTGCGCTTCGTCGTCGTTGCCGAAATAGCTGATGTTTTCCCGGTGCGGGACGTTGGTTTCGGTGAGCAACAATACGCCGGGCGCCACCATGTCGACAATATCGCGCAGCAATTTGACCACTTCATGGGTCTGCGTGAGATGAATACACGATGTACCGACAATCTTCCAAAGATAGGCGATGGCATCGAGGCGAATGATGCGGGCCCCTTTGGCGATATACCAGAAAAGGACATCCAGCATTTCGAAGAGCACTTCGGGATTGCCGAAGTTGAGATCCGCCTGATCCGCGCTGAAGGTCGTCCATATATAGCGTTTCCCGGCCCGGGTATGAGTTTCACTGAGTAGCGGATGGCTGCGAGGACGCATCACTTGGCTTAAATCCGTGTCCGGACTGACTTCGATAAAAAAGTCACGATAGGGGGCGATACCGTTCAGATAATCCCTGAACCACTCACTTTGACTGGACACATGATTGATAACCAAATCGAACATCAACGAATACGTGCTTCGCAATGTTTCCACCGCCCGCCATGTGCCAAGCGCGGGATCTACCGTTCTGAAATCCTTCACGGAAAACCCGTCATCGGACGAATAGGGGAAGAACGGCAGCAGGTGAATTGTTCGGATTGCGTCGCCTACGTGCGATTGAAGGAAGGTGTTGAGCGTGTACAAGGGCGGTTCTTCCGGTTGCTGGACCATGTCCCCGTAGGTAATCAACACGATATCAGTTTCATCCCATGGGGCATGCTGGCGAGTGGGGCGATAGCCGTTCAGTCCAATGCCGTAACGCCCGATCATCATATAGAGACGATTGACCAACGCATGGGCCTGCTCGCCATATAGGTAATGCAGTCGTGTTTCTATTTGCTGCAGGCTGTCTTGGGATACGGATTTCAGCATGGTCAGAGATCGTCCAGGCCGGTGATATTGGTAATCAGCGTTCGAATGCTTCTGCGCAATACGGAGTAGCTGAAAAAGCGTTTGGCCATTGCATAGTTATTGTCCACGACATCCTGCCGGTAAGCGGGTTCGTCGAGCAAACGTCTCACTTCGTCCACGACAGAGCGTGTGAGGAAGCCGTCCATGACAGGCAGACGGAATCCCTTCGGTTCAATATCGCGGGCGAAAATCGCATATCGATTGATCAGCACGGGGACCTTGAAGTACAGGGCTTCCAGCAGCGCGTTGCCGAATCCTTCGTACAAGCTCGGATAGGAAATTAAATCGGCATGCCGGTACAGGTCCCACAGGGTGTAGATCTTCCGTCCATCGGCGTCCAATTGGCGGACTTCACCGATACGTGTGGCGATGAAACGAATATCCACGCCCGCAGCCTGTGCGAGTTCCTTGAGGATATGGTGGTATTCGTACCCTTCGTCGCCCGCCTCATGTGATACGACCAACTTGTACTTCGGGTCGCCGAGCATTTCGACGAGTTTGATCGCGTGCTCAATGCCCTTACGCGGCACGATACGGGTGGGCTGAAGAATCATGACATCGCCGGGCTCCAAGCCGATGGCCTCACGTACGTCCGATGCATATTCGTCGATCGGCGGCGGCGGATTCTCAAAGTCCAGGACGTTAGGGATCAGGATCGACGAAACACCGCGCCGCCACGATAGGTCTTCCTGCGCTGCGGCATTGATCACCACGTGCTGAAGATTCGGATGGCGCGGGGGAAAAGCAAGGTCCAGATAATCATGGACGGCATTGACCATGAAGCGCTGACGTTCCCAGTAGAAATCGTGATGATGTGCAATGGACGGAATTTGCGTTTCGTTGATGAACTCCGCCAGGGCCACGCCCAAGGGGAGATTCATGGGGATGGTTACGGCATTCTGAATTACGAGTATGGAAATATCAAAACGGTCGACAAACGTATACAAGGTCTCTTTCAAATAGGCGGACAGATCCCGAATACGCTGGCTGACCAGCGGGTCGCGGGCGTGGGTACCCCATATCCGGTCGTTGATCCATTGATTTTCCGGATGCCCGAAATAGGCTTCCGGGACGCACAGGCTGATGTCCTCCGCCCGATCCAAGCGCCCGGCATACCAATGACTGGTATGCTCATGATCCCACAACACCTGGGCCCATTTGGCGCTCTCCAGCGAAACGCCGTCCAAGCCCGCAAATCGTGTGGATACGAATCCTATGCGTTCCGGCATGCCTCGATATCTCCGACATTACACAATACGATTGAAGCTTGGAGAAAGCGTATACGTGGCCCGATGGAATGCAAGAGATCATTGCCTGAAAGGCGGACTTTCCTCGACTGGACGCGTTGTCGAGAATCAGTGATTTGTTGCAGGGCGCTGCGTAGCAGCGTATCATGCCGGCGATGAAGTTCGGCGAAATCAAAGAACGGCTCAAGGAATTCAGGAGCGCGGCGGAATCCGTCCGTGAGATACTTCTCGCGAATGCCGTGATGGTTGCGGAAATCCCGGCGCCCACCTTCCGAGAAGCGCAGCGTGTTCGTTTTATCGAAGACCGTTTCAGCGAGTGCGGACTTCAGAATTGCTCGACGGACGAAGTCGGTAATGGGTTCGGGATACTCAATGGCGATCCCGGCGAGAAACAGATCCTGCTCGTCGCGCATGCCGACACGGTTTTTGACGAAAAGGCGGATCATACCATCGCCATGTTGTCCGACCGCATGACAGGGCCCGGTGTCGGCGATAACAGCCTTGGATTAGCCGTCCTGGCGTCGCTGCCGATCCTCTTGGAGAAATTGCAGATCCGCCTGAAGTCCAACCTGCTCCTTATGGCGGCGTCGCGTAGTCTCGGGCGCGGGAATCTGGAGGGCCTCCGCTTCTTTCTGAACAATAACAGGCAACCCATTGCATCCGCCCTCTGTGTCGAAGGGGTGAAACTCGGCCGCCTCAGTTATTCCTCCATCGGGATGTTGCGCGGAGAGATCAATGTGCATGTGTCTGAAATGTACGATTGGACGCGGTTTGGTGCGGCCGGCGCAATAATCACTCTGAACGATGTGATCAACAAGATCAATCGAATCCCCCTGCCAAAACGCCCGAAAACCAGTATTGTGCTCGGGACCATTGAGGGTGGAACCTCGTACAATAACATTGCCACGCATTCGCGGTTGCGTTTTGAAATCCGAAGCGAATCCGCTGAAATCGTCAACGCGATCCATGAGGAAATCAATGACCGGATCACCGAAATCGCTTTGGAAACCTCTGCCGAAGTGACCTTGGATATCATCGCGCGCCGTGAACCCGGTGGCATTGATTTCCGTCATCCGCTGGTGCGTCGTTCACGCGATATCCTGAAGGCGCTGCAGATTGAGCCGCGTGTGGCGCCCAGTACATCCGAGCTGGCGGAACTCATTCGGCATGAGATACCCGCCATCACACTGGGCCTTACGACCGGTACGAACCTGAATCAGGTGAACGAAGAAGTGCTCATCAATCCGATCTTCGATGGCGTTGCGCAGTTGTTGGGCCTGTTGATCGCCATGGACGAGGGCTTGTGCGATGAACATTAACGAATGGCTTCAAAATCATACCTTCCATTACAGTCGGTTCTGGGATTTCCGGCACCTGGTGGAAGCCAAGGAGGCGCAGGGGGTAACCATCTCGCTCTGTATTCCGACGCTGAACGAAGAGAACACGATCGGCAAGGAAATCGTGATTTTCAAATCGGAATTGATGAGCCGTTATCCGCTGTTGGACGAAATCGCCGTCATCGATTCCGGCTCGACGGATAAGACGCGGGAAGTGGCGGCCTCGTTCGGGGCGGACGTCTATCTGGCTGAAGATATTCTGCCGGAAATTGAACGGAAACGCGGTAAAGGGGAAAACCTGTGGAAAGCCATCTATCAATTGAAAGGCGATATTATCGTCTATGTGGATGCGGACATAAAGAACATACATCCACGTTTTGCGTATGGGTTGCTGGCGCCGCTCGTATACAGGCCGGAAATCAAGTACGTCAAGGCCTTCTACGACCGCCCGTTGGCATATTCACACGGCATTCGCCCGTCGGGCGGAGGGCGCGTCACGGAAATATTGGTCCGCCCTCTGTTTTCCCTCTTTTTCCCCGAATTGACGGCGATTATTCAACCGCTCTCCGGGGAATACGCGGTCCGCCGCGAGGTTCTCGAAGCCATTCCGTTCCCGATCGGGTACGGCGTGGAGACGTCCCACCTGATCGATGTATATAATCGCTGGGGGATGGAGGCGTTTGGCCAAACGGATCTCGATCAGCGCGTGCACAGGAATCAATCCACCCGCGACCTCGGTAAGATGTCGTTTGGTATTCTCCAGACGTTTCTTCTGCGGGCGAAAGCGCTCGGCTTGATGCCGGAGATCCCCGACCTGAATTCCACGTTGCGCCAGTTCCAGGTCAACGAAGGAGACTTCGAGCAGGTGGCCTATAACATCGTGGAAGAAGAGCGACCGCCCATGCTGGATATTCCTGCCTATCGGGAAAAATTTCGGCCCGGCCCATGAGCGGACAACCCATCATTGCGATGGTGCACTATCACCTGCGACGCGGCGGTGTGACGCGGGTGATCCAAAATGCGGTCGAGGCGCTGAGCGGTGAAGCCGTTACATGCGTCGTCGTGACCGGAGAAGAGCCCCCGCAAAAGGACGTCATGAATGTGCCCATGGCGCAAGTCGAGGGATTGGGCTACGACGAACAGGGGGCGGGACCGGATCCCGACGCGCTGCTTGAACGTGTGCGCAGAGCGGTGCGCAAGGTCGTTGGACGATCGCCGGATGTCTGGCATATTCATAATCATGCCCTGGGCAAAAACCCCCAATGGACGCGCGCCGTGTCCCGCATGGCGGCAGAGGGCGAATCCCTGCTGCTGCAAATCCATGATTTTGCCGAAGACGGAAGGCCCGACAACTACCGGCATTTGCTTGGGGCCTTGGGTCCTGCGAACGATCATGATCTGGGACGCACGCTTTATCCGCCGCAGGCGAATGTTCATTATGCAGTCCTGAATAATAGGGACCTGCAAATCATGCGTAAGGCGGGCGTTGCGGAAGAACGAATACAGCTGCTGCCCAACGCCGTATGGACCGGCGAAAGTAAAACTGCAACCCGCCTTGAGCCGGACCGCAGTAAGCCTTTATACCTGTACCCCACCCGGGCCATACGCCGGAAGAATGTGGGCGAATTCTTGCTATGGAGCGCCATGGACAGCGGCGAAGGAAGATACGGGATCACCTTGGCGCCGCAAAGCAAGCTGGAGATTCCGCATTACGAACGATGGCAGGCGTTTGCCGATGCGCAAGGGTTGCCTGTCGAATTTGAAATGGGTATGCGCCACGACTTCCAGGACTTGTTGGCGGCCGCCGATGCGCTGGTCACCACCAGCATCGCCGAGGGGTTCGGATTGGCGTTCTTGGAGCCGTGGCTTGCGGATCGCATGGTGATCGGGCGTAACCTCCCTGAAATAACCCAGGAATTTGTCGAAGCGGGTGTCGTGCTCGACGCACTGTATGAACAGCTCAGCGTGCCCGCGGATTGGATAGACGCGGATGCATTAAAGTCGCGCATTGGCGAAAAACTCGGAGCCTCGTATGAAGCTTATGGGCGAAGAGCGACGCCGACGGACGCGGAAGTGGCGTATCATGCGGCCGTGTCGGGAGCGCGTGTGGAGTTCAGTCGCCTGGACGAATCCTTTCAGGAGACGGTCATATCTCGATTACGCTCTTCGTCCGAGGCGTGCAGCGAAGTGCGTCCTGCGCGACTCGTGGACCTCGCGCAACTCGATGTTGACCGCATCCAGACGAACAAGGAACGCGTGGCGGAAAAGTTCGGGCTTGATCAATACCGGGAACGACTCATGCGTTTGTATGAGGGCGTCATGAATTCCCGCGCGGAAGACGAGCCCATAGCGGCCGGCGCTGTGCTCGATCAATTTCTCGCACCGGAACGCTTTTATCTGTTGAGGGCCTGATCAATGAGGGAAGACCATCTTCGCGACCTGTTCCGCAAACGCAGCGCCCCAATGAATCCTGAGCCCTGTGATGTTGAAGTGCGTTTGATTCCGTTGCCGGATGTGCGCTGCGTCCTTTTCGATGTGTACGGGACGCTGGTCATATCCGGCTCCGGCGATGTCGGCACCGCCGGGGCCGTCGATCAGCAAACGGCGCTGGATGAATCCCTCGCTGCCTGTGACATCACGCTGCCTGACAAAGGGATCTTGGCGGCCGACCGCATAACTGCGGTCGTCCGTGAACATCATAGGCGGGCGAAAGAAGAGGGGGTGGCATATCCCGAGGTGGACATTCTGGAAGTCTGGAGCGAGGTGTTGGAGGGCGCCGGCGTGCGGAATGCGGATCGGGAGACGTTGAAGCGGTTGGCCATCGAATATGATGCCCGTATCAATCCGGTATGGCCGATGCCCGGAATGGAAGAGGTGTTGCGGGCGATTCGTGATAGAAACATGATCATGGGGATCGTGTCTAATGCGCAGTTTTATACCCCGCTGATGTTGTCCGCTTTTACGGGCAAGCCATGCGCCGATCTGGGTTTCAAAGAGGAAATCTGTGTGTGGTCATGGCAATCTCGGGAAGGGAAACCCTCGAAGAACCTGTATCGAAAAGCCTTATCCGTTCTGGACGAATGGGGCATCCGGTCGAGCGACGTATTGTATGTGGGAAACGATATGCGAAACGATATTTGGCCCTCGTCCGAGCTGGGCTGTCGCACGGCATTATTCGCAGGCGACCGACGCTCCCTGCGCTTGCGGGAAGACGATCCGAATTGCCGGGACGTGGAGCCCGACATAGTGTTGACCGCACTGCCACAATTGCTGGAATGTCTGCCGTGAGGGGAGGCTACCCCAACGCCCCGGGCCGCAGAAACGGGTTCGTCCGCCGTTCGTCTCCGATCGTCGTGGCGGGGCCGTGCCCGGGATAGACCTTTGTTTCGTCCGGAAGCTCCATGAGCCGCTGCAGACTGCGCTCCATGTCCTTCACGTTACCTCCGGGCAGGTCAAGGCGGCCGATGGAACCTTTAAACAGGACGTCGCCGGGAAAGAGCGTTTTCTCGTTTTCAAAATACAAGCTAACATGTCCTGGAGCATGGCCGGGCGTAAAGATCACACGATACCGGAAGCCTGCATCCGTCCATTCCTTGTCCTCCGCGAAATCGCGCTCGATGGAAGGCGGAGCCTTCGGCGCGTCGTAATAGGGGGGCATGGCGTTTACAGGCGAGAAGGCCCATTCGGCGTCGGTGGGATGCATGGCAATGGGCGCAGGTATCGCTGCGGCGACCTCGGCCAAGGCGCTGACATGATCGACGTGCCCATGCGTGATCAAGTAATAGACCACTTTCAAATTCCGGTTCCGGAGTGTTTCGATGATGCGTGATGCATCATCGCCGGGATCAATGACCAGCGTTTCGCCATTGGCATTACTGACTAGGTGGCAATTGGAAGCGAACAATCCGACTTCAAGTGTTTCAACATGCATGTCTTTTATCTCTTCGAATTAATTGCGAAATGCTCCGGTCGCGCTAGATGATCCCGGGAACCAAGCGCTTTGTTTGTCGGCAATACATGCGGTATTTCTCGCCGAACTTCAACGTCAACAGGCGTTCTTCACGATATAATTTCAACCAGAGGACGATCAGTAAACCCAGCCAAACCAGCATACGATCCACATCCGGCTGTAGTACGATCCAGACGCCGCTGATAACCAGTAGACACGAATACATCGGATGACGAATATGGCGGTAGATGCCGCGTGTGACCAGTTTTGCCCGTGGATGTGGTTCCGGTCGGATGTGCCAAGGCGTAGTCGCCATATGCCACAATGCCGCCAACCCCATGTACAGTCCGACGCATTGAACCAGAAAGAGCCCCAATTCCCTGGCTACGAGCGGCCCGGTCAGGACAAGGTAGATCAGTGCCGCCAATTGCAGGGCAACCAGCAATAGTGAATAGATCTTCTGAATCATCTCCTTCATGCTCAAAACTGTGATCCGATTATACTTCAGAAAAGCACACAATGCGGGCGCGAAATGGGCGGCTCATTCCGCAAGTAATTCTCTGAACGCCTTCTCATCCAAGATCGGCACCCCCAATTTTACCGCTTTATCGTATTTTGAGCCGGTGCTCTCGCCCGCTACGACGTAATCGGTCTTCTTCGACACACTCGAACTCACTGTGCCGCCGCGCGCCCGAATCTCTGCCGCGGCCTCGTCCCGCGTGAATCCCTCCAACGCGCCGGTCAAGACGAAGGTCTTGCCCGTAAGAGGGCCTTGGGTCGGCGTTGCTGACTGTTTCCGTTTCATCCGGACTCCGGTGTCCCGCAAAGATTTCAGCACGTCGCGATTCCGTTCCAGGGCAAAGAAGGCCGTGATGCTGCCGGCGACAATCGGACCGATATCCGGGACATTCAGCAGGGTGTCCTGATCCGCAGCGGCCAATCCGTCCATATCAGAAAAGTGCTCTTCCAACGCCTGAGCCGACCGGGCGCCGACATGGCGTATGCCCAGTGCAAAAATAATCCGCCAAAGATCGCGATCCTTGCTGGCTTCGATCCCGTTGAGCAGGTTCTGCGCAGACTTTTCGCCCATACGCTCCAAGGAGAGCAGGTCGTCTTTCTTCAGTGTGTAGAGGTCGGACGGGGACTTTATCATACCTTTGTCCACGAGCTGTTCGATCAGCGCGTCGCCCAGCCCGTCGATATCCATCGCGCCGCGCGATGCATAGTGGCGGAGCCATTGTTTCAATTGAGCGGGGCACTGCAGGTTTTCGCATCGGAGCGCGACCTCGCCTTCACGGCGCGTGGCGGTGCTGCCGCAGACCGGACAGGTGTCCGGCATCTTGAACGCCGTCTCTTTGCCTGTGCGCGCGTCCTTCTTCACGCACACCACGGCGGGAATCACGTCGCCGGCTTTTTCCACAAACACCCGGTCGCCGATGCGTATGTCCTTGCGCGCGATTTCGTCTTCGTTATGTAACGTGGCCCGGCTGATGGTGGAGCCCGCCACCGTGACGGGTTCGAGCTCGGCCACGGGCGTCAGGATCCCGGTGCGCCCCACCTGTACGGTGATATCGCGCAACGTGGTTTCGGCGCGTTCCGGCTCATATTTGTACGCCACGGCCCAACGCGGGCTCTTGGCGGTGTAACCGAGTTCGTCATAGAACGCGCGTTCATTGACCTTGATGACCCCGCCATCCATTTCAAACTCGAAGTCGTGCCGTATCTTCTCCAGCTCATCAAGGGCGTCCAAGACCTCTTCTATGGTGTCGCTTGACCAATACTTGGGATTCACGGGCAAATCGAAGTCTTTCAATAACTTCAGCAATTCCTGGTGCGTGTCGATAAGCAATCCTTTTACTTCGCCCACGGCATAGAAGAGCGCGCTCAGTGGGCGTTGCGCCACAATGGTGGCGTCGAGCTGTTTCAACGATCCGGCGGCCGCGTTGCGGGGGTTCGCAAAGACCGGTTGGCCTTCTTCCTCCCGTTGTTGGTTTAGTGCCAGAAAGCCGTCTTTGGGCATGAACACCTCGCCGCGCACTTCCAGTACGTCCGGGGGCGAGTTCGTTTTCAACGATTCCGGTATGGTCTTGATTGTCTTCAGGTTCTTCGTGATGTCGTCGCCTTGGCGTCCGTCGCCGCGTGTCGCGCCGAGCACCAGCTTGCCCTGTTCATAGCGCAGGGTAATGGCCACGCCGTCCACCTTTGGTTCCAGCACATATCCGAAGGCGTGCTCCGGTAGAATTTTGCGAATCCTCGCGTCGAAAGCCTTTAGCTCTTCCTTGTTATATGTGTTGGAGAGGCTCATCATCGGCACGGTATGAGTAACCGTGCGAAAGCCTTCCTGGGGCTTTTCGCCGATGACTTTGGTGGGAGAGTCTTTGGTGACCAGCTCGGGATGTTCGGTTTCCAGTTCCGCCAGTTCCTTGACGAGTGCGTCGTAATCACGATCGGGAATTTCCGGTGCGGCTTGCTGGTAATACAATTCGTTATGCCGCGCAATTTCCTCGCGCAACTGTTGAACCCGCTGCTTTGCGGTTTTTGGGGTCCTTGATGTCATACGTGAGAGTTTACCGATTCGCTTCGCGCCCGACAAGCGGGGAGCAAGGCCGTTGCATCATCACGAGAGGATTCGTAGCGACGCCATGTGAAGATGTCCGCCAACTCGCATAGCATCTACTCCGTCCCGCACATACTCTTTGCGAGTATCTGCGGGACTACGCTCGAAATGACAAGGGAGGTCCCGGAAAGTCAGAACGTAATGCATTGTCATGCCGAAGGCCTTTATCGGCGCGGCGCTGATTGGCTCGTGGGCAAGAACTGGATAAATGTAAGGTGTTGTCATTTCGAGCGTAGCGACCTGTCCGCCGTAGCCGCTTCGGCGAAGGTGGAAGCGGAGTCGAGAAATCTCTATCTTCGCCAACCACCACCAGTTCTTTAGGAGCGGAGTCCCGAGTTTGTCGACGGACGAAGCTTGCCCCGCGTCTTGGCGGAGTCGAGACATCTTAAGCCTTCACCAGTACGCGAACAAGAGCCCGATTCCGTCCGGTACTCCGCTTCCCGCACCGACCGGGATTACGTCAACCCGCTCATCGACGTCTCGTCGCAAAAGGCCAGGTCGGGCACATCGACATGGTCGTGCAGCGTGCGCGCCAAATCCTCCAGGGCGGAACGGAGTCCTTCCTCAATGACCGGGTGATAAAAGGGCATCTTCAGCATATCATGCACGGTCAGCTTTTGTTGAATGCACCACGCGAGGAGATGAGCCAAGTGCTCGCCCGCAGGGGCGCACATCTCCGTTCCAAGCAGGCGCCCGGTGGCGGGAGTTGCGTAGAGGCGCAGAATGCCGGCGTTTTCATTCTTGATCAGCGCGCGCGCTTGATCCTCGAAACGGATTTCGCTCGTGGCCACTGCGTCTTTATCCAAGTCTTTGTGCATTTGTCCCGCCATGGCAATGTTCGGATCGGAAAAGATGACGTGCAGCGGCGTGCGGCGCAGGAAACAGGCCGCTTCTTCGCGTACCGCATTGTAACCGGCAATCCGTCCGTCATCCCAGGCTTCATGCAATATGGGCCGGGCTGCGTTGACATCGCCCGCGATAAAGACGGGTAGTTCGCCGATTTGCAGGGTGTCGGGATCGTGTTCAGGTACACCGTCGGGGCGCAGCGGAACGCCCAGATTGTCCAGCCCCATATCGTCCACATTCGGACGACGCCCAATGGTTGCAAGCACGGCGTCGACGGTCTTCGATTGTGTGCCGGCCGTAAGGGTAATGGCATCGCCCGATTCCGATAGTTCGGTTGGTTGACCGCGCCATAAGGTCATTTCCCGGCCGATGATTTCAGCGGCGCTCTCCAGGACAACCGGATCGGATATCCCGCCGAGATGTTGTGAGCGAGCGACACCGAGCACATCAATGCCGAGCCGCGCCAAGGCTTGGCCCAGTTCCAGTCCGATTACACCCAAACCAATGACGGCGACGGAGGAGGGGAGGTCTTCCAGCTCAAAGAAATTGTCGCTGGTCCAGATTCGAGCGCCGAATTTGCGCCATGCATCAGGAACGATTGGATGCGAGCCGGTGGCAATGATCACACTCTTTGCCCGAATCGTCTGACCGTCCACATCGAGTACGGTTGGTTCCAGAAAGCGCGCGCGGCCTTTGATGAATTTCTCTCCAAAACGTTCGGTCTTCTTCATCATCCCACCCGCGAATTGGTCGCGTAGTTCGCGAACGCGGCGCATGACGGCGGGGATATCGGCGGTCAGGTGTTGACCGCCACGTATACCTTGTTGCTCATAGAAAGCGCGGCGATGATAGTCGTCCGCAATTTGGATGAAGGCTTTGGAGGGCATACACCCGACCCGCGCACAGGTCGTGCCGTACGGCCCGTCCTGGATCAGGACGAAATTTTTGGTCACTTTTTGTATCTCACGCAAGGCCACGAGCCCGGAGGTGCCGGCCCCGATGACGGCGACATCGACATCTATGTTTTTCTCTTTCATGAATGGGAACTTGTCATGAATAGGTTTGTTCGACAAGATCAGAGCGTATTTCGAAGCCTGTTTTGAGAGCAAAACACGAAAGAATATGACAAGCATTACAGACGCATTCTGGGCCTTTGTCTTGATCAGCATTCTGTTGTTGCTGGGCAAGTATATTCGGATGCATGTGCGCGTCTTTCAGGCCTTATACCTGCCCAGTTCGATTATCGCGGGCTTGCTCGCATTGCTTCTCGGGCCGGAAGTGTTGGGCCGTTTGGCGGGGTTCCTGGGTTACGGAGACGGGTACGGGGCAAATGGCATATTCCCCGAGCCGATATTGGAGGTGTGGAGTCGCATTCCCGGCCTGATCATCAGTGTGGTCTTCGCCGCGCTCTT
>SLGY01000199.1 GCA_007136425.1 Kiritimatiellia bacterium | reverse complement strand
G
Organism: Kiritimatiellia bacterium; assembly: GCA_007136425.1. GTDB lineage: Bacteria > Verrucomicrobiota > Kiritimatiellia > SLAD01 > SLAD01 > SKZA01. Next base: position 7,863 of record SLGY01000199.1, on the reverse strand, counting down.
TGTGGAAACGGAGCTATGGAACGGACTGAGGCACCGGCACAAGGCGAAAGCCGCCGGGAACGGCTACCCCCCGTCTCCTACCGCCACCGCGCCACCCCTTGACTCTACCTCACGTTCTCACGCAGATTGCTCCCTTTCAAGAATCGCCATAGACCGACAATCTTTTCATGTAACCCTTGAACGTACCCACGATTTCATGGACTAGTGGATTACGATTATTTTGCTACGGAATCGGAGTGCATACGGCTGTCTTTTGCACAAGGATCAGTTTCAGGAAACGGTAGCCTCGTCGCCCACGGCCCGCGAGCCGCGGGCCCTCCCTGAAAAATGCGGCACGCCGCATAATGGATGCCGAGACCTTTCGGCGCCTCGAATCATTCGTCCCGGGAGGACGATCCGCGCCAGTGGAGTTTCTGGCGGAGCACGGAAAAGTAGCTGTATTCCGGCAGGAGCACGAAGCGGGCCCGATGCGGGTGCTTGCGCAGTTCGAGGCGATCGCCCGTTTCCAGGACGAATTCGCCCTGGCCGTCCGCGGAGAGCAATGCCTGCTTGTTCTTTGGAGTATCCACGATCCGTACGCGAATGTCGCTACGATCCGGCACGACCAGCGGCCGCGCACTCAGGGAATGTGGACAAATCACGTTGACCGTGAATACGGGTGATTCCGGATGCATGATCGGGCCGCCGGCCGAAAGCGAATGGCCCGTGCTGCCGGTCGGCGTGGATACGATCAGCCCGTCGCATACGTACTGCGCCACATCATCGTCATCGATGGACACGCCCAGAATCAACACGCGGGAGGAGGTGCCCCAGCCGACGACGACATCATTAAGCGAGGTGTAGCGGGCCACGGGCTTTTCGTCGCGGATAATAGAACAATCGATCAGGGTCCGCTCGGACAGGGCGAACTGGCCCTGGTCCAGCACATCCACGGCATGTTCAAGCGCCTCTTCCGTTACGCTGGTCAGGAAACCGAGACTCCCCAGGTTCACGCCCAGCACCGGTGTGTCCGCGCCGTTGAGCAGGCGGACGGTGCTCAACATCGTCCCGTCGCCGCCCAGGGCCATCATGACATCGACCCCCTCCGCTATCCGGTCCGGATCCACGCGATCCGGGTCGGGCAACAGGTCGCCCGTTTGATCGCACGTCACAAGGACGATACCCGCGTCGCGCGCCTTATTCGCCAGGCGTTTCAAGGCCGCTTCGGAATGGGGTTTGTTGCAATTGGCAATAACGCCGATTCGTTTCACGCTGTTCTCCAATAGGCAAGGAATTCCACATTGCCCGCCGGGCCTCGTACCGGCGACACGCAGTGCCCTTGCCAGGACCAGCCCATTTGTTCCGCGCCGAACGTGCGGATCATCTCGATTACGCTTTCATGAACCCGTGCGTCGCGAACCACGCCGCCTTTACCAACTTCCTTTCGGCCGGCTTCAAACTGCGGCTTGATCAACGCAACAACGTCGGCGCTGGATTCCAGTACCCTTGTAACGGCAGGGAGGATCTTCGTCAAGGAGATGAACGAGACGTCTATGACGACCAGGCACGGCTTCTCATCGAACCAGGCCGGCTCCAGATGGCGCGCGTTGACGTCCTCAATCACGCTGACACGATCATCGCAGCGCAGGGACCAGTGCAGCAGTCCCTTTCCGACATCGACGGCGTACACGCGTCGTGCGCCGCGCTGCAACAGACAGTCCGTAAAGCCGCCGGTGGACGCGCCGACGTCCAGACAGATCCGGTTGCGGGCGTCCACGGCAAAATGGTTCAGCCCTTCCTCCAATTTTTCGCCGCCGCGACTCACAAAGCGCGGGGGCGCGTCCATCGTAATCGCCGCGTCCGCCGGAAACAGGTGTCCTGGTTTGGTGGCCGGCTGATCGGCCACCCGCACGGCGCCTGCCCGGATCAGGCGTTGCGCTTTCTCGCGGCTTTCCACCAACCCGCGCTGCACGACCAGTTGATCGAGACGGGTGCGCGTCATGCCGATATCCCGTCAGCGCGGAAGTTCATCAAATTCCGGCATGGCTTCGGGGGAGACATAAAGTTCCTTTCGTTCGTCGTTGCGCAGAACGGTAATACGCACCGCGGTATCCGTTGCTTGCTGAAATAGCGCGCGCCGCACATCCAACGGCTCCGCGATGGGACGGTCGTGGACGCGACTTATCACGTCGCCGCGCTTCAGGCCGCCCGCTTCGGCCGGACTGTTCCGGAACACCTGTTCCACCCGCACGCCGCCCGGCGTCGGTTCCATCAGGATTCCGATCCACGGATGGGTGACCGAGCCGGTCTCGATCAGGGACTGGGCCACGCGCATCGCGAGATTGGCGGGCACGGCGAATCCGATACCGATATTGCCCGCCGCCCGCGCGCCGCCCTGATGAATCGCCGCGTTGATTCCCACCATGCGCCCGTCCGCATCCACCAAGGGCCCGCCGCTATTGCCGGGATTGATCGGCGCCTGGGTTTGAATGAAGTCCTCGTACGGCAACATGCCGATCACCCGCCCTTTTTGGCTCACGATCCCCATGGTTACCGTGCTGTGCAGACTGTACGGGGAGCCGATGGCAATCACCACTTCCCCCACGCGTACCGCATCCGAATCTCCGTACTCGATCGGCGAGAAGCGGACGTCTTCGTCCTCGTCCGTCTTGATGCGGACCAATGCCAGGTCCGTATGGGAATCGCCGCCGACGAGTTCGCCTTCATAGACTCTGCCATCGTCAAGCATCACTTCGATCTGTTGCGCCCGCGCCACCACATGGTAGCTGGTCAACACGTGACCTTGTTCCGAAATAATCACTCCGGATCCCTGGCCCGCCGTTTGTTCCGGAATGCGATACAGATGACCGAAAAAGACGTCCCGGCCGAGCCGATACCGGATCGCCTCCGTTTGGATGACAACCACGGACGGCATCGCGTGTTCCACCACGTCCGCGATGTGCTCGCCAAACGCGCGCAGCGGATTGCCCGGCAACGAAGTATCCATCTCCGCCTGAGCAGGGTGGAATGCCAGCGCGCAGGCCGCGGCCAGCAGAGTTTGCCTCCAACCATTCATCATGACCTCACCTCTCGTGTCCTGAGTCGTTGATTTCTTGCGAAACAATTCGGCTCAGCGCTCCAAGCCCTCTTTTGTAGCTCCCATTTTCAATGGGAGCACTGCGCCGATTGGAAATCGGCGCTACGGAAGACGATAAAACGTCATACACGCGTAGTCAAATGGTCCCGAGCCGCAGGGCAGACGCATCGTAATTCCCAGATCTTTGTCCTTTTATGGCTCTGTCAGGGTGGAACAGGACGGGTTCTTTCGTAGCTCCCATTTTCAATGGGAGCAAATGCGCCGATTGGAAATCGGCGCTACGGATACTTGCCAACCGTATGCGCCGAACACCGAACGCAGGGCGCATCCCCGGTTTGTTGCGGGAATCGCTGACCGCGCGGTCTTGGAGCGGCCCAGCTTCCCTTGATAGGCGTTGCTTCCGGGCTTTGCAAGCAAAGCCCCTACGGCAGTGCGCCCGATGTGTCACCCACACGAAACAGCAAGGAGGCCTTCCTGATTGAACAATGCGATATAGACACCCGACACGCGACACGCGACACCCGACACCCGACACCCGACACGCGACACCCGCTCCGCGACACCCGACACGCGACACGCGACACCCGACCCCCCGACACGGGAATTGACGCAGGCCCTCCGAGACGGTATTCTTATTCGTAATGGGAAGCATTAGTTCTTAGCGAGACAGGAGACCAGACATGAAGGCAAATACCCCCGTTCGTTTTTTTGGCGTCGTCGCGGTCGCGTTGTTGCTGGTCGCACCGTACGAACTGTTTGCTCAGGAGGGGCGCGATGTGCTCCGCATACGCCGGGTAGAGGGCGAGATGGTGCGCGCGCCGCAATATCAGGTATCCGGCGGCCAGCGATCCCAGCGCCAACGACAGTGGTTGGAAGTGAAGACCGAGTTCGAGACGGCGCCGGACTGGATCGACGAAATTACTTTCACCTACTACATCGTGCTTCATAACCGCCGACCGCATGAAGGCGATGAACCCTATAACCTTTTCCGCGGCGAGAACACGTATGTGAACATAGAGCGCACCCGCCGGGGACAAAGCGCGGTCTACTTGCACCCGAGTACGGTGGAACGCTACGGGTCATTGGATCGAGTCGCGGTGGTGATCTCCTCGCAAGGGCGCGTTTTGGGTATCGAAAGCGATCCGCCCAGTGAGCGGCGCTGGTGGGAACAATTACCGCCCCGCAGCGGATTCGTATTGAACCGGATGCAAACCCCGTTTGCGATGGTCAACTTCGACGATTTCGAGGCGATCAAGCTCTCGGACTGAGCATCCGCACCCGCTCACGAGCAGCCCATGGAGTTGCCGCAATTGAAGCAGCGATAACAGGCGCCGTTACGCACCGTGAGGGAACCGCATGCGTCGCAGATCGGCGCGTCTTCCATGAAGTGGGCGAATTGATCGTCGAGCTTCTTCATTGCCTCTTGTTGCGCCGCCGTCTCTGTCTGAGTCCCTGTTTCTGCCCCTGTTTCGAGGGGTGACTCGTCAACGAGGTCGTCGTCGGTTGACGCGCCGGCGCGCTCCTGTTTGAAGCCCTTCACGAAGGTCAGGCCGAGCCAGCGGAAGATGTAGTCCATCAGCGACTTGGCGATCGGGATGTCCGGGTTTTTCGTGAAGCCGCTGGGTTCAAAGCGGGTGTGCATGAATTTGTTCACCAGCGTCTTCACCTCCACGCCGTATTGCAGGCAGATGGAAATGGCCGTGCCGAAGGCGTCCATCAACCCGCCGATGGTGCTGCCTTCTTTCGCCATCGTGATGAACAGCTCGCCGGGACTGCCGTCGTCGTATAAGCCCACGGTCAGGTATCCTTCGTGCCCGCCGATCTCGAATTTGTGTGTGATGGATTGGCGCGTGTTGGACAGGCGTCGCCGGAGCGGGTGCGCTTTCGTCCCGTTGGCGCCGGGTTTTTCCGCCGCTTGCGTTTTGTCTTTGCCCTTGGACGTACTTACCGGCTGGCTGCGCTTGCAACCGTCGCGATAGATCGCCAACGCCTTGAGCCCCCGTTTCCATCCCTCGATATAGGTCTCCATGATCTCTTCCACCGTGGCCTGTTCGGGCATGTTGACCGTCTTGCTGATGGCGCCTGAAAGGAACGGTTGTACGGCGGCCATCATCTTTACGTGGGCCAGATAGGGGATGTAGCGGGTTCCATTACGGGGCTTGAACGCGCAATCGAACACCGCCAGGTGTTCACTGCGCAACCCCGGAGCGCCCTCGATGGTGTCGTGTTCGTCGATGTGTTCGATGATCGCGTCGATCTCTTCACGATCATAGGCCAATCCCTCAAGGGCCTGCCGGACGGTGCGGTTAACGATCTTCAACATGCCGCCCCCCGCGAGCAATTTGTATTTCACGAGGGCGATGTCCGGCTCCACGCCGGTGGTATCGCAATCCATCATGAACCCGATGGTGCCCGTAGGCGCGAGGACGGTGACCTGGGCGTTGCGATAGCCGGATCGGCGCCCCCGTTCCAGCGCCTCGTCGCCGCAGGCGCGCGCCGCGTCGGCGAGATAGGCCGGACAAAGCGCTTCGATATGGCGAATGGCGTCTCGATGCATTTCCATGACTTCCAACATCGGTTCGCGATTCTCCGCGAATCCTTCAAACGGCCCGTGGTGTTCGGCCAGTCGCGCGGATTGGTTGTAGGCTTCAAGGTGCATGATCGCCGTGATCGCCCCCGCAATGCCGCGCCCTTCGTCGCTGTCGTACGGGAGGCCGAACGACATCAACAACGAGCCGAGATTGGCGTAACCGAGGCCGAGCGTGCGATAGATGTGACTGCGCTCGGCGATGGCCTCGGTCGGATAGCTGGCGTTGTCCACGACCAGTTCCTGCGCCGTGATGAAGATATCGACCGCCGACTTGAAGCGGTTCACATCGAAGCGGCCTTCCGCGTCCACGAACTTCATCAGGTTCAGCGAGGCCAGGTTGCACGCGGTATTGTCCAGGAACATGTATTCGCTGCACGGGTTCGACGAGTTGATCGGGGCCGAATTCTTGCAGGTATGCCAGCGTTGAATCGTGTTCTCATACTGCACGCCCGGATCGCCGCACACCCAGGTGCCCTCGGCCATCCAGCGCAGGAGATCCCGCGCCTTGTAGACGGGGCCGGCCTTCTCCGGGTCGGTCACATAATGCGTCTGCCATTCGCGGTCTTCGACCGCCGCCTGGAGGAAGGCGTCGGTTACGCGTACGCTGAGGTTTTCGTTTTGGAAACAGATCGACCCATAGGCCTCGCCGTTAAAGTCGCCGTCGTATCCGGCTTCGATCAGGGCCCAGGCCTTCTTTTCCTCGTTTGATTTGGCCTGGATGAATTCGCGAATGTCGGGGTGCCAATCCTTCAGGGTATTCATTTTCGCCGCGCGCCGCGTTTTTCCGCCGGATTTCACGACGCTGGCGATGGAATCGTACACCTTCAGGAAGGAGAGGGGCCCGCTCGGGGTGCCGCCGCCGCTCAACTTTTCGCGCGAGCTGCGGATGGTGGAAAGGTCCGTGCCGGTCCCGCTGCCGTACTTGAAAAGCATCGCCTCGCTGTGCGCGAGTTCCATGATGCCTTCCATCGTGTCCTTTACGGATTGGATAAAGCATGCCGAGCATTGCGGATATTCGTACTGCGAAGCGGCGCGCTCAACCGATTGGCTTTCGCGGTTATAATAGAAATTGCCCGCGCCGCTTTCTTCACCGACGCCATAGAGATGATGCAGCCCGCAATTGAACCAGACCGGGGAATTGAACGCACCGTATTGATGCAGACATAGCGTCACCAACTCATCATAGAATACCGCGCCGTCTTCCTCGGTGGCGAAGTAACCGTCGCGCAGGCCCCAATCGGTGATGGTCCGCGCCACGCGATGAATGAGTTGCCGCACGGAAAACTCGCGCTCGTCGGTTCCGATCTCCCCATAGAAATATTTGGACGCGACAACGTTCGTGGCCAGCATGGACCACGACGCGGGTACTTCCACGTTTTCCTGTTCAAAGATCACCTGGCCCTTGTCGTCCGTGATCCCGGCCGTCCGGCGTTCCCACTCCACGCTGTCGAACGGATTCTCGCCCGGCCGGCTGAAAATGCGGGGGACCGTGATGCCTTGGCGGGCGGTCTCATGAGGGGTATCGGTCGCGGTCCGGCCTTCCGTATTTGCGGAGCGCTGTGCGTGCTCATTCAAGCCAACCGTTTCTCGTGTTTCCAGCATAAGACGATCTCCTTTCATAATTCGCTTGCGGGCAAGGGGATAATAAACTTATCAACAGGACACTATATATAGTTGTTTTCAAGCCCAAAAATCACCATATACAACTACATATAGTATATCAAGGCTTTTTTGAGTTTTTTGTATTTGTCTCATTCGGAGAGGGTTAGGGAGAGTGGACGGATGGAAGAGTGGACGGATGGAGGGGTGGATGGTTGGAGGGATGGTTGGAGGGATGGACGGTTGGAGGGATGGACGGGCGGACGGTTGAAGGGGTGGACGGTTGGACAGTGGTCTGCTCAACTCAGCGAGTCATGTCGAGGACCTTTATCGGCGCGGCGCCGATTGGCTCGTGGACAAGAACGGGATAAATGCAAGATGCTGTCATTTCGAGCGTAGCGACCTGTCCGCCGTAGCCGCTTCGGCGAAGGAGGAAGCGAAGCCTGTCCTGAGCGCAGTCGAATGGATCGAGACATCTCATGACTTCACCAACCACCGCCAACCTTCGCGACAACCCGACTGGGCGCAGAGCAAAGCGCGGCAATCCGACAGGGTGGGAAGAGCTCCTCAAAGAATACGCGTACCGGCGAAGAATGAG
>SLGY01000183.1 GCA_007136425.1 Kiritimatiellia bacterium | reverse complement strand
GGTGGGGTCTGCCCTCATCCCGAAAAACGCCCTCAAACTCAACCCAAAAACAATAACTTTGCGGTCTTTGCGATCTTCGCGGGCTTTGCGTTAAAATCTTCCGCTTCGTGCAACATGCGGGTTAGTGCGAGCACCCCCGCCATACAGACACCGCGCGCATTCAGCCTTGCTCTCATGATAAGTCTCCTTCTGTTTCGGTTTGTTCCCGGTCGCGTCAGGTACGTGTTTCCGCCTTCATCTCCTGCATGGTCCGTTCGGAAAAGCGACTTTTCGCAAGCGGATAACACCGTCCCGGTCAATGAGCATCACGTTCGATATTCAACGTCGAGGCAGCGGGCGTCAGTGGCAGGACAAGCAATATAATCAACCAGCCAATCGCCCGACTCTTCATCGAGATTCCCCCTTTTAGCAAGCGTACGCTGGTCGAAGGATAACAGATCGCTTGTCAGGCTCAATTTAAAAATATGTAAAAATGTGGGGGAATTTAAAGAACCGGGGAAGCGTCCCTCCTGACAGAGCCCATCAAAAATAATGTCGAACGCGCAGTTCAACGCGTTGATCGGTGGGGCGCACTCCGAATTCGGATTGTGACGAGCCCGAGAGGAATGCCGCGCGCAAGCGCAGCTCCAACTCGCGATAGCCGGTGTAACGCATCTCAGGAACCACCTGAAAACTTGCGTCGTCAAGATTGACGATGGTGAACAGAGCGGGTGTGAAGTAAAGGATGTCGAACGGTTCGGGGTGGCTGACACGCGCGTACAGGTAATTCCGCATCGGATTTTGCGCGCCGTACGCGTCCCGCCGCAAGGATCGGGCCCGGCGCACATCCGCGTCGTCTCCGCCGGCATCATGTTTTTCCACCGCGTCCCGGGTAAAGTCGATATATCGCTCAAACTCGTCACGGGAGTAGCCGGTTTCATCGCGGTAATACTCAAGGATCACGGTCGTCTCGCGGTGGGTCAGATAGCGCAGTCCGGCCAGAAACCGGTTTGCGTCCTGTACCTCCTCCACCGCGCGTCCGTCCGCATCGAGTAATGGGCGGGCATCGTTGAAGACACGGGCCCATTCTGCATGGATCTCGAAGTTGCTGGTTACATTCCGCGCAAGCGCCATACCCGCCTTACCCGCGCGACTTCCTTCGCTCAGCGCAAGCAAATCCACGTCCGTATCGCGAACGAGCGCGGATAGCCGCAGGGCGGGGTTCACACGGTTGCGCTCGCCAAAATCACGATTGATGTCGTCGTTGCTGGGCACGACGACAGGGTGCAGCCCAACCGATTGCAACGTGTCGCCCGCGAAACTGCGCGTCCAACCGGCTGAAACCATAACGAAACCTTCCCGGGACAAACCGGGATCAAGAGGATCCTTGAGCCGTTCCAGGAAGGCGACCGGGTTCCACGCGTAGCCGGTCCCCCAACGCAGCACCCGTTTCCCCACGTCGATGGCGAACGTCGGGCCCGGGCTATAGGAAGCATAACCTGTCAAAAGACGGGTTTCTTCGGCACTGTCCAGGTCATCCCAACTGACGGAGGACTGTCCCGTTGCATGGAAGCGCACAGCGCCCAGCTTGTATTCCGCTTTCAGTTCGAGCAAGGCCGATCCCCGTCGGAGTTCACCGCGCTGTTCATCGGTTGAATAGGTCAGCGGATAGAACGCGGCCTCGCGGTCCAGGCGCAGATATTCGCCCTTGAACTCCAGATAACCCCCGACCTCAAAAGGCCGAGGCGCAGGAGGGGTGAAATCCCAGTCCTCGTCCACAGCCCCGTCATCGGCGCCGACGAACGTTACACTCGCCAGCCAGTAAAGCAGGCAGATGGAACGTGCCATTTTCATTCGCGCAACTCATTGGCGCGCGGCATGAAATCCTGGGTAAAAACCTCTTCTTGCAGTTCGCGCGGCCGAATCTCGGCGAACAACATGATGGCGCGATACCCCTCATGCAACGGGCTGGTGGTCTCCATTCTGGAGGGACGCACGATCCCGTCTCCAAAATCCTTGATGTCGTGAAAGCGCAGCGTCTTGATGAGCATATCCGTGGCGGTATAGGCTTCGATAACGGTCGGGGTCAAGGTTTCGGGATCGACGCGCATGACCAGCCGATCGTAGGCGACTTCCCTTGTGCGCGCCCGCAGTTGCAATTCTATATGATCGTCGCCATCTTCCCGGTCTTCTACCTTGTATTCGACATGATAGTCCAATTGCATGATGTCGGCGTTGCTGAATATACCGCCCACCACCGATTGCAGGCTGGTGGTGCGGATAGGACGTCCGACGTCCGGGATGTACAGCCACATGTTGTCACCCAGCCGCAATGTGCTGCGGCCCCGTTCGCTCGGCGGCTCGAGAAACAGCGCCAGCATGCGGTCCCGCCCCTTGCGCACGGTGTATAAGGTGTATTCCCGCCGACGACCGTCCGGTTCGATATTGATCAGCTTCCGATACATCTCGAAGGATTCGGGTTGCAACGCGCGATCCACGCGTTTGAGCAACTCCTCGTCGTCGAGGCTTTCCACGTCCGCCAAAGCGGGTACGCTTGGTATAAGCAACAGCCAGATCAAAATGGCAACGGTGGTTTTCATGATAGACCGGTAATGTGCCGCAAGAAACTGAAAGCGGGTCTTACTCGTCGGCATCTCTTTTCCTGTCCTCCCTCCATGTTCCGATGAGTTCATGAACGGCGTTGCGGGCGGGACCGGATTGCTCGACCCGGTGAATGCCCGCATCGTCCAGGGCACGGATGAGATTGCGCCCGAACTGACGGGCAATGTAGTGGGTGACGCCGCGATCCACCAGCAGGCGGGCTGTTTGTGGTCCGGCGCGACGATCCGCCGCATCGCGGTTCTCAATCGCATCGATCAGTTCACCGTCCTGATCGAAGATGAGGAAGTAGGGCGCGCGCGATGCTTCGTCACTGATCAGCGCATCGACATCGGATCCCACGGCGGCCACGCCAATGCGCAGCGGCGTATCCGCACCGGCGGCGAAACCCAGAAGCAGGCCCGCGATGATTAGCATGAGTGTTTTCATGATCGTTCTCCTTTCTTTTCGGCTCATACATGACGTAATGCGTCTACCGGATTCATGCGCGCGGCTTTCCAGGCCGGCTGCAATGTGGCGGCTACCGACACCAGAATGACGAGCACGAACACCACGCCGATCGCGCCCGGCTCGATCTCCGGCCTCAACTCAAGTACTTGCCGTCCGAACGCAAAGTTGAGCGGATACACGTTCAGGACCAGAATTGCCGCAACACTGATCAACGCGCCCAGCATGGCGCCCAGCAGGCCGAGCAATGCGCCCTCGCCGAGGAACAGCCCGAGAATGCGGTGCGAGGGCGTGCCGAGCGCGGAAAGGGTGCCGATTTCCCTGACCCGCTCATAGATGGCCATGATCATAACGTTCATGACGCTGATCAACACAATGCAGACCAGGACCACGTTAATGGCCAGCATGAGGATATCGATCATGCGGGCGATATTGGCGAACGGCGATAACTGATCCCACGTATGGATTTCATAGAGGGGCCGGTCGCGCGCGTCGCGATACGCGTCAAGTTCCCGTTCCAGCAGGGCCGACGCGCGCGGGATCAGCGCCCGGTTTTCCAGACGTATGGCAATCTCGCTCACCTCCGGTTCTTCCATGCGAAGCAAGGCGCGCGCATCGTCGATGTGCAGATAGCCGTCCCGACCGCCGGGTCCCGTCACGCCTTCGATGATGGCTTGCACGGTGACCGTAATGCCGTTTACCGACCCGTCCCGATTCCCGGCCACGAGGACCACGGTGTCGCCGACCCCGATGTCCATGCCGCGCGCCAGCAGTTGCGGCAGCAACAGATGATCGCGTTTTACCAGTTCCTCATCGGCGGTCCCCTCCCGTATGCGATCCCGCAGGCCGGGACACGTCTCGTCCTCGCGTTCCGGGTGTACGCCGTTGAGCCGAATGTTCGTCGTGTCCTTGAAGTTGCTCAGGTTCCCGCCGAGCTTCACGCGCGGGGAATAGGCGATGAGACCGGGCATTTCATCCAACACCGCCGTCACCCGCTCCATTTGGTCGGCGTCCAGATTCATCGTCAGCGGCAGGTTTTCGATGGAAGACACGTACCCGCGTTGGTGAATCTGCAAATGGCCGAGCATGGAGTCGGTAATCGATTCGGTCATCATGGTGCGAAACGAACCCGCCAGACCGCCGAACAGCAGTACCGCCACAACGCCGACGGTGATCAGCAGTCCGGTCAAGAGCGTGCGCCGTTTGTAGCGAAGCAGGTTGCGCGTGGAAAGGCGAAGTACGTTAATCATTGCCGCCGCCCTCCCTTCCCTTTTCCGCCATCAGCCTTCCGTCTTCCAGTTCGAGAATGTGCTCGGCTTCGTCCACGATTCGCGAATCATGGGTGGAAAAAAGGAATGTGGTACCGAACTCGTCGCGCATCTTCTTCATCAGCGCGATAATGCGAAATGCCGTGGCGTGATCGAGATTCGCCGTCGGCTCGTCGGCCAGCGCGAGGCGGGGCCGCGTTACCAGAGCGCGCGCAATGGCCGCGCGCTGTTTCTGGCCGCCGGACAATTGGTCCGGACGTTTGCCGGCTTGATCCGCAAGGTCCACGGCTTCGATGACTTTGGTGATGCGTTCGCGTCGCTCGGCCGCGGGCAACCCGTTCACCATGCGCAACGGGTATTCGACGTTCTCGTACACGTTCAGGACCGGCACGAGATTGAAGTCCTGAAAAATGAACCCGACATGCCGACCGCGAAACGCCGTGCGTTCGCGGCGGGATAAACTCGTTACGTCCTGGTCCAATACACGAATATGTCCGCTCGTCGGTACATCGAGGCAACCAACCAGGTTCAGCAAGGTGGTCTTGCCGCTTCCGGACGGGCCGACAACGGACACAAAAGCGGCCTCGTCGATACGCGCCGTAACGTCATGCAAGGCGTGCACCTGCGCGTCACCCGCACGATAGGTCTTGGTCAATTTACTGATCTCTATTAGCGACATGCCAAACGCGCCTTGTTAGAGTTCACCTTCTCATACAACGAACAGCATCTCAATCCATTGCATTTGCTTATGTTAATCGGATAATGCCCGATACAGGTATCATATCTTTCATGTCCGGACCGCATCTCCTGCAGGAGCTGTGAGGGTTGTCTCAACCGTTCCGCACGTTTGTGTCCCGGAAACTTGATTGGAGAGGTGCATTTTCATGTCAGTTTTCGGGTAGCTGGGCCTACCACACGATAGCCGAGCCCCGGACGTTGTATTTGACGATGGCGCCGTTATAGAATCCCGGGCAATTCAGCAGGAGCATATGACATGAATAAAGGAAAGGCCGTAGTGATCGGTGCGGGCTTGGGCGGGCTGTCCGTCGCCTTGCGCTTGCGCAAGCTGGGTTATGACGTGGATGTCATGGAACGGACGGATCAACCGGGCGGACGCGCGGCGGTTTTCGAACGAGACGGTTTTCGCTACGACGCCGGTCCCACGGTCCTGACCATCCCCTTTCTCTTCGACGAATTGTTCGCGCTGTTCGATGAAAAACGCGACGAGCATGTCGAATTTCTGCCGGTCAAGCCTTGGTACCGGATGTACGATGCCGAGGGTCGCACTTTTGATTATGGCGGTACGGCGGAGGACATGTACCGTGAAATTGCGCGGTTCAATCCCGACGACGTTGCAGGCTATCAACGCTTACTGGCCCATTCCAAGGAATTGTTCGATGAAGGGTTCACCCGGCTGGGCGATTATCCGTTCGATCGTTTTTCCTCCATGCTGACGGTGGGTCCGAAATTGTTTCAGTTGAACGCGATTCAATCGGTCTGGCGCTTTGTATCCCGTTACCTCCAAAACGATTCATTGCGGCGTTTCTTCAGCATTCAACCCTTACTGGTCGGCGGCAATCCGTTTCATACGCCGGCGGTCTATGCGATGATCCACTATCTGGAAATGAATTGGGGCATCTGGTACCCGCGCGGCGGAACCGGGGAACTGGTCCGGCAAATGGTACAACTGGGCGAGCGCCAGGGTGTGCGGTATCACTTCAACCGTACCGTCAACCGCATCCATGTCGTCGACGGCCGTGTGGCCCGCGTAGAGATGGCCGATGGCGAGTCCTGCGACGTTTCCCTGGTCGTGGCTAATAACGATCCGCCGATGGTGTACCGTCACTTGATCGATCCGGAGCATCGCCGCAAATGGACGAATCGCCGACTGGACCGCTTAAAGTATTCAATGGGTCTGTTTGTCGTCTTTTTCGGGACAGACAAGCCGTACCCCGACCTCGCGCATCATTCGATTCTCTTCGGCCCCCGCTACCGCGAGTTGCTCGACGACATATTCGAGGGGGGCATCCTGGCGGACGATCCGAGCCTGTACCTGCATCGACCGGCCAGCACCGATCCGGCGATGGCGCCCGCAGGCAAGGACGCGTTCTATGTCCTGGCGCCCGTACCCAATTTGCAGGCGTCGATCGATTGGGATACGGCCGGCCCGCAATATATGGATTTGATCCTGAACGAACTGGAACGGCGCGTGATGCCGGATCTACGCCGCCATGTGGTTTCAAAGTTCTTCACCAGCCCGCGCTACTTTCAGGATCAACTGCAAACCGCGCATGGAACCGGATTTTCCATCGCGCCGATCATGAGACAGTCCGCCTGGTTCCGTTTTCATAATAAGAGCGAGGATGTGGACGGCCTGTATTTTGTGGGTGCGGGCACGCATCCGGGCGCGGGCATGCCCGGCGTGGTAACGTCCGCGAAAGTCATTGAACGTGTGCTTCAACGCGATGGTTTCCGCCCTTCATGACACTCGGCCTTGATAATCCAGAGGCGCTGATTGCTCAATACGGACGCAGTTTCCATCTGGCGTCGCGCTTTCTCCCGCGCCATGCACGGGAACGCGCCATCCGGCTTTACGGTTTCTGTCGCTTGTTGGACGACCTTGCGGACGGGTCCGGATCGAGCGAAGCGGGACGACGGGAACTGAACGCGTTGCTGGAAAACTGGTCCGACGCGGAGCATCCGCTGTTACAGGCTTACCGCCGATTGAATCTGCGCGACGACGCGCCCGCGCGGGCATTGGTGGCCGCGCTGGCAGCCGATACCGGCCCACGGCAACTCGCGACGTGGGAAGCGTTGATTCAGTATGCCCACGGCGTTGCCGGGACGGTGGGCCTGATGATGGCGGAAATCCTGGGCGCCACGGACGACTCCGCGCCGCGCCATGCACTGGATCTCGGCATGGCGATGCAACTGATCAATATCGCGCGGGACGTAACGGAAGATGCCAAGCGTGACCGCGTCTACGTGCCCGCCGCATGGCTTCCGGCCGATCTGACGCCGGCGGCTATCCTGCGCGAACCGGAACGGGCGTGGCCGGCGGTGAGTCGCCTGATCAACGCGGCGGAACCGTACTTTGCGAGCGGTTTTGCCGGGCTGCGTTATCTGCCGCCTTCGGCGCGACGCGGCATATGGATCGCAGGCCGCGTCTATCGGGAAATCGGTCAGCGCGTGCTTCAGCGCGGCCCGTCAGGATTACGCGAACGTGCGATCGTATCCGCGCGACGCAAGTTCAGCCTCGCCGCGCGCAGTCGCCTTGCCCCGACATCCCGAACCCCTTGGGGCGGATCGGGCGACCATCATTCGAGCCGTCTGCATGCCGACTTGACGGGGTATTGCGGGGTCGCGTCCCGGGACGAACCGGGCAAGTCCCTCTGACGCGACGCCCGACACGCGCATCCGGCACGGGGACAGCGCATATTCCTCTACTTGCGTAACCCGTTGAAAAGAATGACAAAACACCCAAGTACCCAAGCACGAAAGAAGCTCGAATTCCGAATGCCGAAAAGCGAGATGGCTACAATTGCTGGCGCAATATGCTGCCG
>SLGY01000142.1 GCA_007136425.1 Kiritimatiellia bacterium | reverse complement strand
GACAAGCCCTATTCCGCCATCGCGAATTTGAGTATTAATCAAACCATTAACCGTACGTTACTGACGTCGATCACTACGCTGTTGACCGTGACGATGTTGCTCGTATTCGGCGGGGGCGCGATCAAGGATTTCGCGTTGGCGTTGTTCATCGGTATTCTGGCCGGTACGTATTCGTCCATTTTCGTCGCGACACCGGTTGTGCTCTATTGGCACAAGGACGAAAAAGTGAAGACGGAGAAGAAGCCCGCGAAAGGGAAGTGAGCTGCGAATAAGCCGAGCCCACGCCCCGTTCAAATGCGAGTGGAACGGCCCCGCTTCCGGGGCCGGCTGGAGTTTGGTTCTTTCAAGGCTATGCGGTTGCGGAAAATAAGCGGCTTGCGATGCTTGGTGGTCCCACTTATGGGGCCGGGTGAATCCGAGACCTTGGTAGAGAACCTCCCGGGACAAGACGGACGCCCGATCAGCATATGAACCCTGGGATCACACTTCGATAAGTGTGATCCTGTCATATTCCGGTTCGGGACGATCGGATCATGCTCAAAAACTGGACAACCGTTTCTGTCGATGAGGCCTTGGTCGATGCATTGGCGGGCCAAACGCGACTTCCGCGTCCGGCCTGTTCCGTTCTTGCGGCGCGCGGCCATGACACCGCCGAAGCCGTTGACGCCTTTCTCAACCCGCGCTTAAGCAAATTGTCCGACCCGTTTCTCCTGCCCGACATGGCGCGGGCGGTCGAACGCATCGAACAGGCGCTTGCCAACGACGAAACCATCCTTGTGTACGGCGATTATGACGTGGACGGCATCACCAGCACGGCGTTGATGGTGCACGTATTGACGGGGCTGGGCGGCAAGGCCGTTCCCTTTCTTCCGCATCGCGTGGACGACGGGTACGGACTGAGCGCTGAACCCGTGGAACGTTGCATCTCCGAACATCGGCCGGGCGTCATCTTGACGGTGGATTGCGGTACCGGTTCCGTCGAGGCGGTGAAGATCGCACGCGCCGCCGGCGTGGATGTCATCGTGACCGACCATCATGAGCCGGGCGATACGGTGGCCGAGGCGTGCGCCGTCGTGAATCCGAAACTGGACGGCGCAACCGATCCGCTGCGCTATCTTGCGGGTGTCGGAGTGGCCTTCAAGCTTTGCCATGCCTTGTTGAAAGCGCTTCGCGACAAGGGCTGCGCTGCCGCGGAGGCGATCGACTTGCGCAAACACTCGGATCTCGTCGCCATCGGTACCATCGCCGATATGGTGCCCTTGATGGAAGAAAACCGGGTGTTGGCGCGTTACGGCTTGCTGGAGGCGAATCGCACCGCCAACGGCGGGTTGCGCGCGCTCAAGGAAGTCGCAGGGATCAAGACGGATCTGGACGCGTATCACATCGGCTTCATGCTCGGACCGCGACTGAACGCCGCCGGTCGGCTTGGTACGGCGCTGCGCTCGCTGGAATTGCTGCTGACGCCGGATATGGATCAGGCCGGCATCATCGCTGCGGAACTGGACGCCGCCAATCGTGAAAGGCAACAGGTTGAAGCGCGCATGATCGAAGAAGCCGTGGCCGCCATTGATGCGCAGTACGATGCCGATCGGCATTTCGGCGTCGTAGCCGCGCAACGGGATTGGCATCCGGGTGTGATCGGCATCGTCGCCTCCCGGCTATGCGCGCGATACAGTCGGCCGGCTATCGTCATCGCCGTGGACGAAGAGGGCGTCGGGCGCGGATCCTGCCGCAGTATATCCGCTTTCAACATCGTTGAAGGTCTCGCGGATTGTGCAGGACTCCTGCAACGGTATGGCGGACATCAGATGGCGGCCGGACTGCAGGTGGCGGAGAAGAATATCGAGGCGTTTCGAGAACGGTTCAACGCGACCGTGCAGGCGCGCTTGACCAAAGACGATCTTCGTCCGGAACAACGTATCGATGCGTGGATCTCGTTGCGCGACGCCGATTGGAACCTGATTGAATGTCTTGAACGCATGGCGCCGTTCGGGCTGGGGAATCCCAAGCCGGTCTGGGCGGTGCGCGATGCGCGTCTGCTGGGCGAGCCGCGCGTGGTCGGTCAAAACCATCTCAAGATGGCCGTATTGGAAGGCAACACCAAACTCGACGCCATCGCATTTAATAGCGCCGACCGCGAGATTCCCGACGGCCCGCTTGACATCGCATTCCAACTCAACCGCAACACGTGGAACGGGCGCGACACCATTCAGATGAATGTGCAGGATTGGCGGCCGTCCCAGGGTTGACCAGCCCGAAAGAGAGCATGCGTCTTCACATTCGTTTGCCGGTGGCGCGAACGGCCGCCCGGGATGATAGATGCTTGACCTTCGTCCCGGGTTTTGGCGCTCTATTTACCATGCAGGCGGTAATCACAAGGGTCTTGATATCTGTCCGCTGTATCCACTTTCCTGAGGGGACCCGCACGCAATGGCGCGCCGACGAACTATGCCCGTATTCCGTGCTTTGCGGAGGAGGGGCGAATCGATGAAGCAACGAGTCCCAACCCCATGGCCTGTGGTAGTCGCTCTGGGCTTGGCCTGCCAGGTGGCTCAGGTCTTGTTGCTGCGCGAGTTTCTGATGGTCTTTCACGGCAATGAATTATCCATTGGGCTGATTCTGGCCGCTTGGATGTTGTGGGTCGGTCTGGGCAGCCGCTGGGGTTGTCTCCTGGTGGAACGAATCCAACGCCCGGCTGCCTGCCTGTTGCCTGTCGCCTTGGGCGTCTTGCTGTTGCTGCCCGGGACCATCCTCCTTATTCGGCTTCTGCGCGGAATGTTTGATGTCCTGCCCGGCGCGTATTTGTCGCTGGCGGATATGACGTATTCCTGTGTCATCTTGATGGCGCCATTATGTTTGTTGCTCGGTTTCCAATTTGTGTTGCTGGCTCGTATCTGGCGGGAACACGACCGGATTACCGACACGCACGCCTCGGGAAAGGCCTATATCGTCGAAGCGGCGGGGAACGTGGCGGGGGGCGTTCTATTCACGTTTCTTCTCGTTCATCATGCCAACGCCTTTCAAGGCGCCTTGCTGGTCGGGCTGTTCATGCTGGTGGCGGTCCGGATGCGTTCGAGCGCGAATCGGTCAATGGTTTGGCGAATCGGTATCGTCGGTTTGCCGGGCGTGCTGATCGCGTTATTGGTCTGGCCCTTGTTGGATCGGTTGGATGAACGCGCCTACGAAATGCAATGGCGACATCTTTCGCCGGACCACGAGCTGGTGGACGCGCGCCTTTCGAGGTATGGCAATATTGCGGTGGCGCAAAGGGAAGACCAGTACAGTTTCTTTCAAAGCGGTCACCTGGTCTTCTCCGCAGCCGGCCGGGATTCGGATGCGTACGCGCTCGAGGAGCTGGAAGGCGCTGTCCTGGCCCATTTTGCAATGAGCCAGCATGCGTCGCCGAAGCGCGTGTTGCTGATCGGCGGCGGGCTGCGCGGAATGCTTCGCGAGATAGCGCGGCATCCGGTGGAACGGATCGATTACGTGGAACTCGACGAGGTCTTGATGGACGCAGCTCGCACCCAGGTATCCGACGAAACAGTGGCGTTGCTGGACAGCCCGCTTGTGCGTGTCATGCATATGGACGGCCGACTTTATGTCAAATCGACAGATGCCGCCTATGACGTAGTTATCGTGGATTTGCCCGATCCTTCGACGGCGGTGCTGAATCGATTCTATACCCGGGAATTCTTTTCGGAAGTATCCGAACGTTTGCAACCCGACGGGGTGTTTGTTACGTCGATCATGTCCACGGCGGATTTGCGCGGTTCGGCCGCGGCGAATCGCAATGCAACCATTTATCATACGCTCAGCAGCGTCTTCCCCGAAGTGCTGCCGGTGGGCGAACGGACGCTATACCTCTTCGCCAGCCACGCGACCGACCAGTTGACCTTCGATCCCGCCGTCTTGCGGGAACGGTATCTGGAGCGCGACGTGCAAGCGGCGGGTTTCTCGCCGCTCCAGTTCGATCTGTTGCTGGAAGAAGGGCCGTTGCGGCGGATCAACTGGGTTCTGCGCCATCACGGACGCGACCCCGGCGCCCGTTTCGAAGCGCCCGATCCCGCGCCGCTGTTTCCCCCGTCGCTGGACGAACAGATTGAAGCCGAAGCCCGCTTGCCCCCAGTTTATGCGCCGCACTTCATCAACTCGGATTTTCGGCCCATCGGCTATTATTATACCTTGATCTTCTGGAACGTTCTTGCGCGCGCTGATCACCTCGCGGCCTTTGAGTGGTTGGGCCGCGTGCGGGGGTGGTGGATTCTGCCGATCGTGGCCGCCGCCATGCTGTTTGGCGTCGTTACCCGTTGGTACGCACAGCGTCGAGAAAGTCGGTTGGACGCGCGGTACGGGGTGCATGTTGCGGTCTTTTCAACGGGCCTCTCCACCATGGCGCTGCAAATTGCCCTGCTCTTCGCTTTCCAGAGTATCTACGGTTTTGTGTATGAAATGATCGGGCTGATCGTGGCCATTTTCATGAGCGGCCTGTTGTGCGGCACGCTCTTCACGCAACGCTGCATACGGGACAAGGCCAATCTGCGTCTGTTAGCGTGGGTTCAACTGGCCGTGGCCGGTTTTGCTGCCGGGATCGCCAGTGTATTGCCGGCCTCCGCCGCGCTTGCGACACCGACGCTGATCTTCGCGGTATTTTCCGGGACAACTTTTATTGCGGGGCTCCTGAACGGAGTGGATTTTCCGTTGGCGACAGCCTGTTCGTTCGCCGTGAATCGCGGGGCGGACCGCGCGACGGGCACGGTCTATGGGATCGAACTCCTCGGCGCCTGTCTGGGCGCGGCCCTGGCCAGCGCGGTGCTGGCCCCGATATTGGGGCTTGTCGCCTGTTGTTGGCTGGCTGCGATTGCGAACGCGACGGCATTTGTTATATTGATGCTGGCAAGGAAGCCGAAAGGATCGACGAATGAATAACCGGAAAGCCTGGTCGAAGAGGGACTTCATGCGATTCGGCGCCGGGGGGCTGTGCATGCTGGGCGCGGCCGGCATGGTGGGCGCTGGGCGTTACGCTTCGGCACAGAATGCGCAGCGCGGATTGATTGGAGCGCGCCGGTCGCCATGGTTTTCGCCGCTCGAAAACGAGGCATTGCGTTGCGAACTCTGTCCGCGTCACTGTCGCCTCGAACCCGGCCGGCGCGGGCCGTGCCGCGTGCGTGAGAATCGGGGCGGGGAAGGGTACAGCCTTGTTTACGGCAATCCCGCGTTGCTGCAAATGGATCCGGTTGAGCGCAAACCTTTTTTCCATGTTGTTCCGGGGAGTCGCGCCTTGTCCGTTTCCACCGCAGGTTGCAATATCGAGTGCAAGTTCTGTGAGGTATGGGACATGGCCCTGGTGGCGCCCGAAGAAGTGCATGCGTATGACGTGCCTCCCGAGGAAGTCGTCCGTCAAGCCTTGGATGCCGGCGCGAGCGGGATCAGCTACGCCTTTGGCGAGCCGGTCATTTATTACGAGTATGTCGACGCGATCGCTACCCGCGCCAAAGAGGCCGGTTTGCTGAATCTGATGCATACAAACGGCTATATCGCCTCCGATCCGCTGGAGGCGCTCTGCGATCGACTGGACGCCGTAAACATCGATTTGAAGTGTTTCGACCCCGACTTCTACCGCGAGGTATGTGGCGGGGAGATCGAGCCGGTACTGGCGACGTTGAAACAGTTACGGGCCGCCGGCGTCCATATCGAGATTACGAATATTGTGATCCCCTCGCTGAATGACGACGTGGATCTGATTCGCCGGATGTGTCAGTGGATTGTTACGGAGCTGGGCCCGGATGTCCCGATTCATTTCGGCCGTTTTTATCCGCTCTATAAATTGTCCAATCTGCCGCCGACGCCCGTGCGCACACTGGACCGCATTCGTGATGCGGCGCGAGAGGAAGGGTTGCGTTTCGTGTATGTTTCGCGCGTTACCGGCCATGAGGGAGAGCAGACCTATTGCCCGGATTGTGGGGAAACAGCGATCCGCCGTCTCGGATTCGTGGTGGAAGAAGTGGCGCTGGAAGACGGCCGCTGCGCTCATTGCGGCACAGAAATCCCCGGTCGTTGGGTAGTCTGATTCCCCAAGCTTCGTCGCGCTTCGCACGACTTCGCTCCTAAAGAACTGTCGGTGACTGGCGCAGATGGAGATGTCGATCCATTCGACTGCGCTCAGGACAGGCTTCGCTTCCACCTTCGCCGAAGCGGCTACGGCGGACAGGTCGCTACGCTCGACATGACAACATCTTACATTTATCCCGTTCTTATCCACGAGCCAATCGGCGCCGCGCCGATAAAGGTCCTCGAAATGACTCGGTGAGTTGAGCAGACATCGACGACTACAACATAAAGCGAAATGCTCTAGTGTCCCGAATCATTGATTTCTTGAATAACGATTCAGGTTGATACTCCTCGCATTCTTCCGTAGCTCCCATTTTCAATGGGAGCAAGTGCGCCGATTGGAAATCGGCGCTACGGATATTTGCCAACCGTATGTAATGCAAGAAACTTTCGGTTCACCGCACTAGCCCGCCCGCCGCAAAAACACGTCCCGCTGAGCTAACGAGCGTTTATCCAGATTCCGCAGTCCCGCTTCTTCCGCCCATTCCATCGCCTCGAGGTATTCTTGTCGGGTGATGGCGCGCGCAATCGGCGGATAATCGAACGCCTTATGTTCGACGCGATATTGCGCCATGATATTGACGTAGGTGTCTTTGGAGAGATTGTTCGCGACCCATTGCACGAATTCCCGCGTGCCCGCGATCCGGTTCGGCATGACCAGGTGACGCACCATCAAGCCGCGCAGGGCAACGCCTCGATCGTCGGTGACCAGGTCGCCCACCTGTCGGTGCATTTCGATGATCGCTTCTTGCGCGCGTTCCGGATAATCCTTGGCGCCGCGCACGGTATAGCGATCGGCCTCGTTTCCGTCCATGTACTTGAGGTCGGGAAGATAGATGTCTACAATCCCGTCAAGGAGGCGGATCATTTCGACCCGCTCATAGCCGCCGGTGTTGTAGCAGATGGGCAGGCGCAGGCCTTTATGCAACGCCATGCGCGTGGCGTTGAGAATATGGGGCATGATGTGGGTCGGAGTGACTACATTGATGTTGTGACATCCCATCCGTTGCAGGTCGATCATCATATCGGCCAACTGTTCGTCGCTGACTTCCCGGCCCCGTCCTTCATGGGCGATGGGCCAGTTCTGACAGAAGACGCAACGCAGGTTGCAATGCGAAAAGAAGATCGTGCCCGACCCGCCTCGACCGACCAGCGGCAGTTCTTCGCCATAATGCGGATGATGGCTGAACACCGTGACTTTGTCCGTGGCGCGACAGAAACCCAGATCGCCCATGGTGCGGTCGGCTTGGCATTCGCGCGGGCAGAGGCGACATCGCGTGAACAGGCGATAGGCTTCCTCGATGCGCTGTTCAAAGAGGCCTTCGTCCTCCAGCTTCGCATAGGCGGGTGTCCAATCGGTCGGTGGCACACCCGTTTTCGCGCCGCTGTTACACGCACCCACGAACGCCGATCCGCCCGACAGGCAGAGATTGCGGAGAAAGACTCTTCTGGAGATACTCATCTTATCATCTCCCGCATTTGATGCCATCATCCTATAATACGCGTGTCGGCGCCTCGAAATCAAGGGGCAAGCGGGAAAATAGGACCGGAATCACGAGAGCAATGCGCTCGCGGCGTTGTCTGCGTCTATTCCGACAGCAGGGTTTTCAGGGTCTCCGCGATATCGATGTGCTGAAATTGATATCCGTTTTCGGAAAGTTTTTCCGGGAGCACCCGCTGACTCGCCAGCAATAAGGCGTCCGCCATTTCACCAAAGACCATGCGCGCGGCGAAGGGCGGCACGGGGAAGACGGTCGGACGGGATAACGCCGCCCCGAGCGCTTTGGTCAG
>SLGY01000047.1 GCA_007136425.1 Kiritimatiellia bacterium | reverse complement strand
CGCCAGCCATTGTAGCCATCTCGCTTTTCGGCATTCGGATTTCGAGCTTCTTTCGTGCTTGGGTACTTGGGTGTTTTGTCATTCTTTTCAACGGGTTACGCAAGTAGATGAATATGCGCTGGCCAAGTAGACAGGGCGGAGGGGCGTGACTGCTATGGGGATAGGCGATATATAACGGTCCCTTCCGGGCCAGACAGTAAATGCCATGCCCCATCCTGCGTCACGGACCCCGGCCCCAGCGCATCTCCCGCGTCATCATAACAGGCAATCCGCACGTCCTCCCATGAAACAGGGGAACGTTCGTGCACGCCGACCTCGCCTGTCTGGGCGATATCCAAGAGTTCATATTCGCTCTCGCCCTCAACCCGCAAGACCAGCGGGCCTGCGCCTTTCAGCTTCCCGTACGCCGTCGCATATCCGCGTGGATCGAGATAGATATAGTCTTCGGATACCACATAATCGATACGCCGATCCTCGAAGAGTCCGGAAAACGCCAAAAATTCCGGCGCGACGGCTACCCAGCCCGATGGAGGCAACGCGTGCCGCTCCGCGCCCACCCGGACATCCCATCGGTTGGTTTCCGATCCGTTTACCCACAACTCGAAGTCGCCGGGATACTCAACATACAGTTGCGACCGTTTCCAAGTGTCGGACGTCAAGGCTTCATCAACAGAAGCATATTCCTCGCCCGTCCAATACATGACCCGCTTGGGCGTCTGCAATTGATAACGCTGCTGCAGTGCCTGGAGGGCATAGTAGCTGCGCACCGTGTGCTCGGCCTTTTCCGGAACATATACCACGCGCCCGGCGTTACCGTAGGCGATCGTATCGGCCAGATACCTGTCCAAGTCTTCGCTCGTGCGGATGTCGGCCGGATCTCCCGCTCCGAACATTACGCCCAACCGCTGCAAGCGCTTCAGCTTAAACGACGGCAAATACGGCCGCCACGATGCCGTGCGCTCCACGAACATTCCGTCCACAAGCCCCGCATACAGCGCAGCGCCTTGTGCCTGCGCCACCACCGGGCCGTTGCCCTGCCGCCGTTTTTCCAGCATTAACTCACCGTCGGCGAAAAAGACCTGCGAAAAGGTCGCTGCGCCCGGCATGCGATGATCGAAATCCGTGAATGTCCAAGGCGGTTGCGCCGTGTGCCCGTCCAGATACACCCCTTCCGCCCCGAACGTCTCTTTCCGTTGCGCGGCATGCTCCTCGACCCATGACAAGGCGTACAACAGTTTGACTCGATAAGCGGGTTCTTCGGCGGCCACCCAATCACCGGACGGCGACCGCAATACCTTGTCAGAACTCCAAAAGGCGTTCAGCGGGGAAATATCACGGTAATTCGCGTATAAGAGCGCCAACCAACCTTGATCCTGTATCCCGTCGATAAAGGTACGCAACGCCGTATCGCCACCGCGATGCGGATTCGCGCGCAACCGGAAAGAATAGCTCTCGGCCTGCTCGCGCCAAATGGCGGGCGACAAACCGTACGCCACATTGCGCATCCCCCATCGCATCAGCCGATCCGCCCGACGCCGTTCTTGCCGGTAGCTCCCGCTTTCGGCCGGAGCGTGGAAAGCCAATCGCGAGACGAGCTGTGTCGCCTGCGATGCCGGCGAATGCGGTACGACGGGCAACACTTGTTCCATACGCGGCGCCACCGTAACCACAAACCGTTCGTGCACATCATTCCGACGCCCGTCCGCAGCCGGGTCATAGCGCGCACCAAGCCGCCACGCCCACGGGTCCTCATCCGCGCTTTTGTCCCAAACCAGGCCGGAGGCATTGGAACGATACGGATCTATACGCACATGCATGAAGAGCGGTTCGGTGTAACCCGTCCAAATGGTGACCGGCGGCACGGCAAAGCCCGGTTCGTGCAAATACGGAACATACAGTTCCGCGCCGTGATCCGTCTGCGCCGGCCCCGACCAGAACACGCCCGTCCCGTCGCCGCCCCGATACGAAACGTCAATGATCAACGATCGGCCGCGCATAGAAATCCGGTACACATCGCCGCGGCCATACTCCACATACAGATGATCCGCTTCGGCCCGTACCACCGCCGGCGCCGGCACGGGGGAGTCTTCGCCTTCAAGATAAACGGGGGGAAAAGTGATTCCGGTTTTCTCCCCGTCAACCAAAACATGCGCAATACGAAGGCCGTTGGTAGCTTCCACTAGATATGTAATATCGTGGTCGTCGAACGACGCCGACAAAGCGAAAGTATCTTCCGTCACCGACTCGATGGACCGTTCCGAATCTTCCGGGTCGGGCCATGGAATCACCGTCCATTCGTTGGTTGGAAACGGCAACACGCCCTCCCCCGTATTAACGCCGAGCCGCTGGCCCGCGCGCAGCGGCAGCGGGCGCCGGGCCCGGTTGGGATAACGCAGCGACGACAACGGCTCGGAATACAGACTGAGACTGTCCATATAGACCACGGCCTCATCGACATCCGGCAAGTCATGAAAACGAATGCCCGTTAGCGCTAGTGGATAATCGGTCGAATCAAGCCCGACAGACGCGAGGCGTCGGTGCACCTTCCACCAACCGTTCCAATCGATCAAAGCGATCGGCACGCTATGTTCGGTGCCGCGCGCCGTTTCGAAGATCAAATTGACGGTCGGCGCCGATTCTGCACCAGAAAAACGCGGATCGCCATGGATCCAGCACGTCACCGTATCCACAGGATCACGCACGAGGATCGGGGTTGGCGGTTCCAGCAACGCCCACCCGCCACCGGCATCAGCGGAATACGTGAATGCACCCACATAATCGCCCCACAGTTGTCGTTCCTGGTTCCGCGTAAAGGAGGCCGATGTGACGCCATCGCCTTTCGCCAGGCGCCATCCGAGAAGCCGCTCGAAACGAAGCAGCGCGTCCTGTTCCGGACGGCGTTCGGTCCAGATGAATTCGTACGGACGCCGATCCACCGCGCGATGTACCGGGATATGCACGGCAATATCCGGCGGCACATCCTCTACGGGCTCGATTTCCGGAGACGGGGTACGGCAACCGGATAAAAGCAGCAACGCACAACAGACGAGAGATGCGAGTGCGTGACCAGCCATTGGTTGACCGGCCGGACGATGGGCACCAAACAGGGCGGTACAGGAGTCCCGCCGGAGCCTTTCACGCCGCAGGGGTGTGGCACACACAGGCAACCTGCCCACCTTCATCCCCCGCTCTTGGTTTCAGGTTTCATACTTCGTCTCTCCGCCCTCGTTACGTCAGCCCTTGAAGACAATATATTTCCGGCACACGAAATTGATCAGCACCGCCGAGATCACTTTACCGAGGTATGACACTTCCGTGGTGGCGCCGATAAAACGAATCATCGCCCACCCCAGCGCGGTACCGATCATGACCGAACTGGTGGATACCACATAAAACAAAATGACTTCCACATGCCGCTTATGGCGGCCCGGGACAAAAACCCACAAGACGTTGATGACGTAGGCCACGAGATTGGCGATCAGGAACGCGATGACGCTGTTGATGATAAAATTCCGCTCGCGCACACTTTCCGCAATGACCGGCACGTCGACATTAAACAACTGCACCAGCAACTCGGATTCGGTCAGGGCGGGAAAGAGGGTGAACGCAAAGACGAAGAAGACGATCATGTCCGTCGCCGTCGCCACGCCGCCCGCCATCGCGTATTTGATGAACTGAATGGTCGGGTGCGCTTCGCGCTGCGTGAATTGTGTCAGGATCTGTCTCATGATCCCACTTGCGAACGATCAGCCAACGTTTCCGGCACGTCCCGGACCCACGCCCGCACGGGCTCAGAGAGGCGGGTCACCTCCTCGACACGACACGACTCTTCGCCGTGCTCGCTCGGCACCGTCACCCGATCGCCGGGGGCGGCCCCTTCCAGCGCCTGCGCCAATTTGGAATCGCAGGAAATGATCCCCAGCGTTTCGTCCCGATCCCAAACGCCCAGAATGAAGAACTGCTCGGTCCGACCATCGTCATAGGCGATACGCACCCCGGTTCCGATGCCGGCCTTGTCGGAGGGCATATCCTCGAAGTCCGACGGCACCACCTTAGCCAGCATCTGTTCCAGCTCCGCCTGGCGCCGCATCAACAGGGCTTGCGTATCCTTGGCGGCCTTGTACTCGAAATTTTCGCGCAAATCGCCGTGCGCACGCGCGACCGCAATCTCCTTGCTGTTATTCGGTATGTCCACCTTCTTGATACGCTCATACATAAGCTGGCGTTCGCGAAATGCGCGCTGGGATGTAAACGTTCCGCGCGGTTTCGCCGGCGCCTCTTCCCCCGATGCGCGACCGGCCATCAGCCGTTCGAGGTCCGGATATAACTTGATGATAAGCCCCAACACCGACCGTTTTTCCATCGGCGGCCAGGCGGCGCTATCCTTGAGGCGCAGGAAATATCGTTCGCGCCCTTCCGCGCCCAGCGCATCGAACAACTGCTTCGTCCAGGTCTTCTGCGTAAATCGATCCCGCAACTGGTTCTGCGCCTTCAGACGCGCCCCCGAATACTCCTTTTCCATTTCCAACAACATCAATTCCGCAAACTCGCCGGGGGAACAAAGATCCCATTCCGTCAACTTGTCCATGTTCCGGCTCAGCCAGTTGACCAGCTCCACACGGGCCCGGCGCGAAACGACCAGCGCTTTCACTGCCTGGCGACACGCTTCCTCGGCCCCTTCGCGTAAGAGCAGTTGCAGCACCTCCGTCAAAGACGTCACGTCCAGACGCGGCAACAGGCGCAACAACGTATCCAGCGTTCGTTCCCGGTCCTGTTCCATCAGAAACGCGATGAACCCTTTCATGTCTTTCGCGCTCAGGGCGTCGAGTAAATCCAGCAAGGTATCGGAATCCAGGACGGAGCGGACATAGTCGCTCACCCCCAGGCGCGCGGCCGTTTCGGGCCCCACGGCGTGGGCCAGCATCATCGCGCGCGGCATGATCGTCCGGCCCATCAGGTCCGCTCCCTTGATCGCGAACGCCAAACGATTCTCGATGGCCGCTAATTGCGACGGGTCGTCCTCATGCTCGGAACGCAAGGTTTGCCAAGCCGAGATCTTCGCCAGAATGGACTCAATATCCCGGTCGTGCCTCAATTGACGATACCACGCATCGTCGTATGCGCCGGCGGCGTCCCGGACCAGAATGGGTTCCGTACGCTTGGTGGGGACTTCCGCGCCCGGATCCTTTTTCAACGCTTTCCGCGCGGCCGCCCAGAACGTTTTCCACTCTTCCGCCGGCACGATGGACGGACACAACTTCTCCTGCAGCACCACCGCGCTCATGGGCCCGTAACTGCGCAAGGCCATACGCACCACTTCCGCCGGGTCATCTTTGAGCAGGGCGGCCAGTCGTTCCGGCTCCCTGTGTTGTACGGCCAGAAGGTGTGCATCGTCGAGCAACTCCAACGTTTCCGCCGCGTAGCTCATCGAGAGTTCATGGTCCGGCTTGCGCTCGAAATCGATGGCCACCCGTTGATAAAACGGATCCACGCTCCGAACGACGCCGAACCCCCACGTCTTATCGGCGCACAAGGTGCCCGGCTTCAGCGCGCGCAGCAGGACCAACCGGTCCAGGCATTGCGTCACCGGCACACGCTGCTCAAAGCCCGCGCTCTTAATATACGCACGGCTCGCCGCATCTTTCCCGAAAATCGTCCGCACAACGCTTATGCATTCATCCCGGAACCCCTGATCCACGGCCCATTCCGCGCGCAGGCGGAGGATTTTCAGCGCCTCATCCGCCCGGCCCTGTTCTATCAGCGCCTCTTCAGCGAGGCCGCCCAGCGATACGGCCTCTTCAACCCGCTCGTTATGAGCCAGTTCCGACAATTGCTGCGTAATTTCCCGGAGGTCGATCTCCGGACCGCTCAACTTCTCCAACAACCATTCTTCGATCTGCTCTTTCGTTTTCATGCGTACGGATATAGCCTCAAAGGTGTATGTTGACAATCACGCAATGCGCATCGTTCCCGAAACAGAGTCGCACACCCGGATGAAGAATGACGAAATGCCCCGTTTTTTTTCTGAATGTCGAATAAAAAAGTTCTTTACAACCTCGCTCCGCTTGGTAGTTTTATACGCAAGGTAGAACTGGGAAGGGCACAAGACGAATCAGGGACTTTCAACGATGCGAATGAAACTGAAGCTATTACTCACCGCAGCCACCATCGTCGGCATCACCGCAGCCGCCCAGGCGCAGGAAGAAGAAGCGGTTTACTCCGTCAACGTTGTCGGGTTCCAGAAAAAAGAACTGCCGGACGCCAGTCAGTTCGATATGTATGCCGCTCCCTTTTATACTCCGGGCAACACGCTTATCGAAATTTTTGGGACAAACTCATTGTACGGGAACAATTCAGCCCCTCTTGCTGACCGCCTCCGCTTGTGGGATCCCAATCAGCAGATATACATTAACATTGGCGTTGCCGGCAATGGCAGGTTCTATAGTCAAACCGCAGATGGAAACTGGGTCAGCCCTCTGGATGATGTCAGCGAGATGCCTTTATTCCCTTATGAAGGTTTGTGGATTGCATCGTCATCTCAAGCGCCGTCTGATCGCACGATGACTTTTGCGGGCGACGTTGTCATGGATGAGGATATTCTTTATCCATTCCATCCAGGCTTTCATCTTATAGCTTATCCCTTTTCCAGCAGCATCCCCCTGCAAGAAATGGCGTTCGAAGAAAGTGGCGCAGCAAAAAATAATTCTGCGCCACTGGCGGATCGAATCCGCGTTTGGGATAGTGACTCTCAATCCTATGTCAATTACGGTCTCGCAGGTAACGGCACATGGTATCTCCAAGATGCCGATGGGAACTGGGTTTCACCACTTGTAGAGTCAACGCACGTCATTCAACCTGGGGATTCATTCTTTTATTTCTCGCAAGGGTCCTACACTTGGGAAGAAGAGAATCCGTATTTGCTGTCAGTTCAAGAATAGATGTGATAGGGATAAACAAAGGGGCTAGGAAATGAAGAAAATAATATTAGGCATCTTAGTTACCATGACCGCTAACATTACTGTTGCGGGAATGGCTTGGTCTGCGGGTCAACTCATCGGGAACATCCCTGATATAGATGAGGATTCAGCAGGCTGGCTTGTGCAGATGTATCGTGACGCAGGCACTCAGACCGAACTAGATTCAGTAACCTTTGATCTCGAAGGAAACCCGACTGGCGCAGGCGGTTCAACCTCTGATGAGGTTTTGGCTAGTTTTACTCTTGCGTTACAGTTCACCGATGTTTTTGAGCCAGAAATCAACTTCTCTGGACTGGATATAGATTATGAAGCAATAAGGGGCTACAACGTGTATACCGTCATATTGGACACGGATAGCTGGGCTAACGCCACGGCAGCCAATAGAACCTTTGTGCTAGACACTGAAACCTACGCGGTACCCGACCAAGATTCCAGCAACCCCATCAACTATTCTGTTCCAAATACAAATCCCGGTGACCATGAGTGGTCACTCGTTCCCGAGCCCGGCACGATGGCTTTACTGACGATGGGCTTGCTTGGCGCTTTTGCGATCCGTCGTAAGCGCTTAGGTTGAACCATTTGACAGATTCCCGAAGCGGCCCGATCCTCGCGGATGGGGCCGCTTCTTTTTGTGCCCTGCTCTAGCCCACTCGTTCAGATGCGCAGAAAACCACAAATGCATACGGTATCCCCTTCCGAATCCGCCATGCGTTTGGTCAATTTCCTCGCGGAACGCGAGGCGTGTTCCCTCCGCAAGGCCAAGGCGTTGCTGGACGCGCGCGTCGTGTTCGTGAACGGGAAACGGGTGTGGATGGCGAAGCATACGCTGCGGGCCGGGGACCGGGTTGAGATTCAGGAACAACCCCGCTCGACCGCGCACGAGGGGGCACGGTCCATCCCGTTTCTGTTTGAGAATGCGGATTATGTGG
>SLGY01000211.1 GCA_007136425.1 Kiritimatiellia bacterium | reverse complement strand
TGTAAATGGTCGCCGTCTTGGATCAGAAGGGAGCCGGCGGGGAACCCATTCAGCGTGTTCATGGGCACGTTGCCCGAGCCGGCGAAGAGCGAGAAGACGCCATCTTCGGGGCCGGTCATGTTGACTAAAGTGAATCGGTATTCATCCGCACCCAGCGCAGACAGGGAAGAGTCCTCCGTGCTGTATCCGAGGTAGGGCACGGTGTCTGGCACCCCGCTGGATGGGAGGACGTAAATCGGTTCGCCCGCCCCGACGCCCAAGAACTCCCACTCGGCGGCAGCGGGACGATTCGGCGGAGGGGTTGCCGCATCGAAGACGCCGAGCGCGCGTAGTCCGGCGGCGGGATAGTCCGGGGCGGTGATTTGGCCATCAATTACAGCGAAATCATTTTTCCAGTAACCGACCAATTCGCCCTCCACGATGCGTACGCCGATATCCATGTGGCCCTCGGTGTAAGACCGATAGCCGAAGCCTTCGAATGCGAGGGTTGGCAAGGCCGTGCAGGCCCACAAGAATAGGACAATTTTTACTGATCTCATAGGGTCTACACTTCGTCACCACTCTTCAGCGGGTAACCTCACCCGACCCGCTTACACGTCGACGGAATATCGATGAAGAGCGTCGACTAAGTGTATCCGAGTAAGGGTGACGTTTGAGAGTGCGGGTAAACGCCGTTTCCGCCGATACTTAATCTTTCAAGTGCCCTGCCCATTCTGCAGGACGGCGCGGGGCGCCGTCCTGCGAGCAAAGGCTTACCCCAGCTTCGCCAAACGCTGCTTCCGCAACAATCCGCCAAAACCGAGACCCAGCAGGACCAGGGCGGCCGTGGATGGTTCGGGGATGACGTCGAAATTCAATGTGCTTTCTCCGGCAGGGGCGATGTCTCCGTAGGTGCCGCCAACACCTTCGAAATCGAAGACCAGTGAGTACTCTCCCAACTCGGTGAAGCCATAGTTGTAGTGTGTATGGCCCCAGTTGGGAAAGTCATGTGACAGGTCATTGGCATCAGTGTTGATCAAGACGTCCTGATTATCGAAATCGTCCCAGGAGATCACCGCGAATTCCGCACCGGAGGTGCCGAGAGCTTGCCCATTGTAGGTGGATTCGGACAAATTCAGTGACAAGCGAAAGTTGTCGAACTGGTTAGCTACGGTGTTTGTTCCAATTCCCAGAGCCACTTCGTCTTCCCGCAGCCGAGTCCGGATGCCGAGATCAGCTGTCGAGCCATCCGCCAGTTCAGGAGTCCCGCTGGCGCTGGAAATATAGAAATCGGTACCCCCGACATCTAGCTGGGTGAAGAGACTCAGGTTGACGGTCAAGGTGTCGAATTCCCAGTCGTCACCGTGCCCGACACTGCCCGTAAAATCAGCGAACTGGGTACTTAAGCCCGTCGCTTGCGTTGACCCCTTATTGCGGAACACGTTGTGCCAAGTGCCGGGCTCGTTGGGATCTCCCCCGGATTCGTAGAACCAATTGATATCGGCACCTCCTCCGGTTAATACGATATCCGCTTCTGCGGATGCCAAGCCGAAGCCGCCCGCGAATGCCAGCAACAGGGCCCAAGCCGTCTTTTTCAGATATTTCTTCATTATTTCTCCTTGTTTGGATGCTTTTGCCTTTAAGCCAGCGCTTATTTGGCATACACTTTAAGTGATAATGAAGTATCAATAGCATTAAAGGCAGGGGGTGTCAAGGCGTGAGGACAAAAAAATCGAATAAATTTGCGGGGCGCGTGTGGGCGGTCCCTGGCATGTACCTGTTGGCCTTTGCCGGCGGAGCGACGGCGTTGGCGCATCAACTGATGTGGACACGGCGTATGGTCGATTTGCTGGGCGCAAGCGCAGGGTCCGCTGCGCGCGTGTTTGGCTGTTTCTTCCTGGGCTTAGCCCTGGGCTCCTTGGCAGGCGCCGTGCTGGCGGGACGCGTACGGCGTCCATGGCGCTGGCTGGCCACAGCGGAGCTGGGGATCGCGCTCTTCTCTGTCCCTATCCTTTTGCTGCCGTGGTGGGCTGACGGATTTTGGCCGTGGTTGGGGCCGGATCGCTTGACCGGCCTGACGGGCGGTACACTGAAGACGGTCTTGTCGGTCCTGCTGGTGCTTCCGCCCGCGGCGGTAATGGGCCTGTTCCTGCCCTTGGCGGTACGGGATTGGCCGCCCACTCGCTCAGCGCGAAATGCCGATCCCGGATTATGGCTCTATGCCGTAAATACTGCCGGGGCCGTGCTGGGACTATTCGCCGTATCCGCTTGGCTGTTGCCCCGCTTTTCCATGCTGCCGGTCATGACGTTGGTCATCGCGTGCAATGTGCTAGCGGCCATCGGTTGTGGACTCGTAGACCACCTGCTGGGTTCATCCGTCCGTACGCCTGCGCCGCCGCCATCATTGAAGGCAACCCGCCCGGCGCAACCTTATCTGGTGATGGCGGCGGTCTCCGGATTTTTGGTCATGGCGACGGAGGTGATTGCGTTATTGATGACGCAATTGTTGGCGCCGCTTTCCTTCTTTGCGCCTTCGGCCGTTTTGGGAAGCTTCATTGCGGCGTTGGCACTGGCCGCGTTTATTGTGGCGGCGGGGGCGCGACGTCCGGCCTTTCATGAGGCGGGCATGGCGCCTTTGTTAATGGCCGCAGGCTTGTTGATCGCGTTGAGCCCGTTGACCTTCCATGCCTTGGCGCCTCATTTCCCGTTTGCGGCGGGTAGCCGTTCGCTTTGGTTTTTTCTCCTGTACTTGAGCTGTTTTGTGCTGCTGGTTTTCGGGCCGGCGGTGTGTGTGGCCGGTTTGTGGTTTCCCTTGATTGCGAACGCGTCGGGCCGGCCGGACGACCCGCAAAGCCGTCTGCGTTGGGGGTGGTTGTTGGCGGCGAACGGGCTGGGCGGGTTGGCCGGCGCGGAGGTCGGGTATCGGCTGCTACTGCCCTTATTCGGTCCGTATAGTGGGTTGGGCGTCATCGGATTCGCGTACCTCCTGGCGGCTTGGATTAGTCTGACACGGAGTTCGTATCCGGCTTTGACGTGGGCGGTGCGCGGCGGGATAACCGTCGCTGCGGGCCTGCTGTTCTTTGCATTGCCCCGTCTGCATCCCGTGCACCCGACGCTGGCGCCCAATCTGATCGCGGAAAGGCATGGACGAGAGGGGAGCTTGGCGATCCTGGACCATCCGCACATGGGATACG
Organism: Kiritimatiellia bacterium; assembly: GCA_007136425.1. Taxonomy (GTDB): domain Bacteria; phylum Verrucomicrobiota; class Kiritimatiellia; order SLAD01; family SLAD01; genus SKZA01. The sequence continues at coordinate 4,754 of SLGY01000211.1, read as the reverse complement.
CCATGCTATTGCAGAATCAGTATGTGCTGGGCGCTTCCGCCGCGCGCGCGAAAGCCGAACGGCAAGCGCACATCCCCTTGCTCTTGCATCCCGAACCCGTGCGCGTTGCGTTCATCGGCCTCGCGACGGGCATTACGGCGGGCGGCGCACTGGCGCATCCGGCGGTGGAGCGCATCGAGGCGGTGGAAATCTCCCATGCAGTAACGCGCGCGGCGCGCGACTGGTTCGGCAACTATAACCGAGGTGTGATGGATGATTCGCGCGCACGTATCATCGTGGAAGACGGGCGCACCTGGTTGGCGGCGCACGAGGACGCGTTCGATGTCATCGTGTCTGACCTGTTTCTTCCTTGGGGTCCCGGAGAAGGCCGTCTTTACACCGTTCAACATTTTACGGCGGTGCGCCGCGCGTTGCGTGACGGTGGACTTTTCTGTTTGTGGCTGCCGATGTATCAACTGGATAACGATCAGTTCATGGTGATCTTGAACACATTCCTGCAGGTCTTCCCAGAGGCGAACGTATTTATGAGAGAAACCGGCGACGTGGCGCCGGTTCTGGGATTAATGGGCTGGACATCGGGGCCGCCGGACTGGACCCAGATTGCGCGACGAGTCCGGGACACCGGGCTTGAAGATCCGTACGCGGGCGAAGCGGACCGTCTGCGCGCGTTGTCGGTGGGCACGGCGCGCACCGATCTGGTGAGTGGGCCGGTGAATACGCTGGACAATCTTTGGATCGAACTCCGTGCCGGGCGCCTGCGTATCCTGGAGGGCGAGGCGGGCCCGTATCTGCGAGGCGAGCGCTGGGGGCCTTGGGTTGAGGCGTTTCGGGACAGAACATCGAACATTGAACATTGAACACTGAACGCCGAACACTGAAATCTTGGAACTTCAGCGTTCTGTGTTGAGCGTTCGATGTTGGACGTTCAGCGCTCGTAATTACGGCGCCTCTCCCGGTTCCCCGATGTTGCGGCCTGCGTCGAACAGTGACTTGATATCCTCGGCATCATGGATGCGCACACTGCCATCTACATAGAGGTAGGGCGCGTTCCCGCGGGTCCGTGTTGGATCGCGCTCGCCGACGCGGTGGCGGTCTGGTTCCACGTCCGCAAGGAAACGGTTGAACGAAGTCCATGTACGCGTATGGGTATGATCATTGGCCGGCCCCGCGCCGCTGTCGTCGGATATGACTACGGCCAAGAGGGTCGATGAGGGCGCCTGGATGAGGCTCAATTTTCCATAGCCACCCGGCAAAGGATTACCGAAGGGGTCTGTCAAGGGGTCTACCACAATATCGTTAAGGATATAGCTGGTTGCGCCGCGCCGTCTCCGTTCGGCCCCTTGCGGGTCGGCGGGCGAGATGCGGATTTCGTCCACTTCCCCCAAATACGGCGCGAGGGTGAAGATCCACGACTCCGTTTCATCCGCCGAATGTCGAGTCTGCGGAAAGCGCCCGTCATGGTCCGCGATATACTGCATGACGGCGATCCCGATCTGACGCATGTTCGATGCGCACGTTGAGCGACGGGCAGCTACCAGTGCGCGCTGCAGGGCGGGCAGCAACAAAGCCGCCAGCAGGATCATGATCGCCATTACGGTCAGCAGCTCGACGAGCGTAAAGCCCCCCGCCGATCTAGCTGGAGGCGGAAACTTCACTCGCCATTCTCCAAATCGGAAACGGGTCCGGCCACGTAGCCCACACGGTATCGCCCGCGCGCATTTCGTCGGTGGTCAGCAGGCAGTCATTGAGTTCCGCTTCGATCCCCTCGCGATCCATGTGCACGCCGATGAAGACGAGTTCCTGGCGCCGGTCGCCGATGCCGTCCACCCACGTCGCTTTCACTTCCGCGCGCAGTTCCGGGTCGTCCGGCCATTCCTCTTCCGGGACCACCGCCCACCAATGACCTCCCGGATTCAATTCGCAGGATTGTCCGACATGCGACCATTGTCCGGCGATTTCGCTCCGGCTGGCAAGCCACAAGACGCCTTTGGAGCGTAACACCCGCTTCATATGATCTCCGTTCAAAAAGTTCCATAAACGCTCCGGGTGGAAGGGGCGACGCGCGCGAAAGACGAAGGAGCCGATTCCGTATCCCTCGGTTTCCGGTTCGCGCTGATAGCGTGGTTCGCTGAGCCAGCCGGTCATTTGTGCGGCTTCTTCCTCGCTGTACAGGCCGGTGTTGAGGATCTCCGCGGGATCGATCCTGCCGTGGGCGGTATGGAGAATACGCGCGTACGGGTTGAACGTGCGCAGTAGCGCTTCCAATTGATGCGCGTCCTCCTGCGAGACAAGATCAACCTTGTTGAGAACGATGACATTGGCGAACTCGATTTGATCCATTAACAGCATGGGAATGGAGCGGTCGTCCGTCTCGTCGTTGCCCATGGCGCGATCCTTGAGACTTTCCTGCGACATCATCTCCAGCGGAAGATGCATGGCGTCGACCACCGTCACCATGGTGTCCAGACGCGCGACGTCATTCAGCGAGCGCCCATCGTCATCGGGAAACGTGAACGTTTCGGCGACGGGCATGGGTTCGGCGATGCCCGTCGCTTCGATCAGCAGATAATCGAAAGACCCTTCGTCGGCCAGGCGCGCGATTTCAATCAGGAGATCCTCGCGCAGCGTGCAACAAATGCAGCCGTTTTGCATCTGGATAAGGCGCTCGTCTACCCGGCTGAGATTGGCATCGCCGTCACGCACCAACCGCGCGTCCACGTTGATTTCGCTCATATCGTTCACGATCACGGCGACTTTCATGCCGTGTCGCGCGGACAGGATATGGTTCAACAAGGTGGTTTTACCCGCGCCGAGAAAGCCGGACAGGACTGTGACAGGGAGTTTGGGTGTGGCGTTCATGCTCTTTCGTAATTTCCGGCCTTCAGGCAGGTCGCACAGACCTTCACGCGCTGAACGCGCCCGTTGGGCATTCTTACGCGCATGGTGTGCGCGTTCCGCTTGAATGTCCGTCGTGATATGCCGGTGGTGTGCAGGCCGATCCCGCCTTTCTTTTTCGGTAATCCTTTGCGGATGATCGAATTGCCTTTCGTCGTGATGCGTTTCCCGCATGCGCAAACAGTACTCATGATTCGTTTACCTCGGTTAGTGTGAAGTGTTTTGCCAGTTCCTCCCAGGATTGCGCGATCGCATTCGCCGGAACGACCGACTCCTTGTGCCATTGGTCCAGCACGCGTTCGCGATAGGCGAGGCCGGTCTGATGGAGGATCCAGCGCTCGTATTCCGCAATCCATGCTGCGAGTTCGGACAGTCGGGCGGTGACCTCCCGCGACTCTTCGGTGGTGCGCGGTGTGCGCGCTCGTTTCCAAGCGCTTACATGCCAGCATTGCGCGGGGACAAAGCCCGGCGCGGTCCAGCGGGGGGCGAAGCCGTAGCGTTTCAAAAAGAGTCCACTTTCGCCCGGATGCGCGATATGGACGCCATAACCCCATAGGGTCAGGTGACCCTCGTCCGGCAAGTGCAGGACATATTCGGAACCGCCGTTTATTTTTTCAGGTGGCCGCCGACGCTCGAAGCCGTAACGCAGCAGGAGGTTGTCCAAGTGGCGCACATCCCGTCCCATACACCACAACTGCAGGTCCAGCAGACGCAATGCTCGCATCCGAATGGACCGTACCAGGGTGCTGTACGCAGGATTTTTTATGGAGGCAAAATCAGACATTGGTGGTAATGATAGTATTATATCAATAAATGTCAAGAGGAGCGGCGGAAACGGGCCGTGGATGGGTTGGACCGGACGCGCTCGAATACGGCCCGGGAAGCCGAGCCGCTCCGAAGAGGGGGGATATGGAGCGGACGCGCTCGAATACGGCCCGGTAAGCCGGGCCGCTCCGAAGAGGGAATTGGTTGGAGCGGACGCGCTCGTGTCCCGCCGGAGGCCTTGCGCAGGCGGATGCGCGTCCGGTCTTCGGCCCGGTAAGCCGGGCCGCTCCGTCAGGGATCGCCGCTTTCCGCCAGCGCCGCTTTCAGCAGACGGAGGTTCGGGTGTCTGCGCAGGCGGAAGGGGATCACGAACCAGATAATGATGAAGAGGAAGACGGAACTGACCGCATAAGCAATCTGGGTCGCGCGATTCTCCACGATCATGCTGGTCCCGAGCAGCGTGGCGGGGATGCCGGGCGGAATGGAGCCGAGCAGGGTGCCCAAGAGAAACGAACGGTGCTTGATGCGTGTGATACCGAGAAAGGCGTTGGTGAGAAAGCCCGGCATGGGCAGGATGCGGAACAGGATGACGGTGCGATAGCTGCGTTCGTGAAAATAGTCTGCGAGACGGCCCATTTTCGGCCATTTGCGGATAATCCAAGACCGGCCGCCCCAGCGCGCGTAACAGAAGGGGATGTAGCCGCCGAAGAGGAGAGCGGTGACACTCCAGACCAGGCCCCAGAAGAAGCCGAAAGCGATCCCGCCGATGGGGTAGATCAACATGCGGGGCATGCCGAGCGAAGTCACCAGGATAGCCCCGCCGATGAAAACCAATTCTGCGATCGGCCCCATTTGATCGAGGCGTTCATTGATTTCGCGCACGCGCGTCAATTCGTCTTTGAGCGGGGAAAGGAAGACGATGAGCACGCAGATCAGCACCGTGACAAGCCACAAGGCTTCCTTGGGTCGGAACAAGCGAGGGGTGCTTTTGCGGTGTTCCGCGCTCACATTGGGTGTTGTGGCATCGTCGGTCATGGATCAAGGCATGAAACCTGATTAAAGAGACCGCGTCGAGCCGATTTGCGGAGAAGAGA
>SLGY01000156.1 GCA_007136425.1 Kiritimatiellia bacterium | reverse complement strand
GGATTCACCCAATGGGGTCAGTTTGTCGGGTTCGCTAAGGATTATGGTGTTTCGTTGAAGTGGTCCGATGCGATATACTGGCTGTATGAATGGGAGAAAAGGCGGAACACAATATGGAGAGACCACATGAGAGCGTTCAATCCCTGGGAAATGGCGTGTCAACAACTGGATATGGTGGCGGACAAGCTGAACCTGGACAAGGGTATTCATGCAAAGTTGCGGCATTGCAAGCGCGCCCTGGTTGTTTCCGTCCCGATCTGGATGGACAACGGCACGGTCGAGGTCTTTGAAGGGTACCGGGTGCAACATAATCTTGAGCGCGGCCCCGCCAAAGGCGGTATCCGTTATCATCCGGATGTGACCTTGGACGAGGTCAAGGCGTTGGCCATGTGGATGACCTGGAAATGCGCCGTGGTCAACATTCCGTACGGCGGCGCGAAAGGCGGTGTGGTTTGTGATCCGGGCCGGATGTCGCAGAAGGAAATCGAGAAGCTCACACGCCGGTTGACGTCCGAGATTTCCATTATCATCGGTCCTGAAAAGGATATTCCCGCTCCGGACGTTAATACGAATCCCCAGGTCATGTCCTGGATCATGGACACGTATTCGATGGGCGTGGGGTATTCGGCCCCGGGCGTCGTTACGGGCAAGCCGATTGAAATCGGCGGCAGCCTTGGGCGCCATACCGCCACGGGCCGGGGCGCAATGCTGGTGATTCACGAGGCGATGAAGCATCTGAACATGAAGCCGGCCGAAACGCGCATTGCAATACAAGGTTTCGGCAACGTCGGCAGCTCGTTGGCGGGCTATTTGCATGAGCTGGGCTGTCCGATCATTGCGGTTACCGATATGTCGGGCGGACTCTTTAATGAGAAAGGGATCGACGTGCCCGCCTTGCAGGACCATGTCGGGCGGCAACCGCAACGGTTGATCAGTGGATTCGACGGCGGTGACTTTGTCGAGGGCGAGCCGGCTGCGAACGAAGTGCTGTTTGCGCTGGACACCGAAATCCTGGCTCCGTGCGCGCTGGAGAATCAGATCACAGCGAACAATGCTGGAACGATTCGCGCGCGCATTGTGGCTGAGGGCGCCAACGGGCCTACGACGCCGGAAGCGGACACGATTCTGCACGAGAACGGGGTGCTGGTGTTGCCGGACATCCTGACCAACGCGGGCGGTGTGACGGTGTCCTATTTCGAGTGGGTTCAGGATTTGCAATCCATCTTCTGGGATTTGGAAAGCATCGACCGCGAACTGACCCGCATCATGACCCGCAGTTTCCACGAGGTCATGGCGATCGCGGAACGCGAACAATGCGATCTGCGTCTTGCGGCGTACATGCTGGGCGTGAACCGGGTAGCCGATGCCGTGAAGTTGCGCGGCGTGTTTCCGTAGAGCTGTTTAGAAGAAAGCGCCGTCGTGACCCGCCTCCGCCCCAAGGGGACTACGGCGTGGCATGCCAGCGCGGCTTTCACGCAAATGTAGCCGCCGCCGTGACGACGTGTTGATTTATTCCCGGCGCGTCGCAAGCGACGGCCCTACAGCCCTACGACCAAAGCATCTTGTAGGGCCGCCGCTTGCGGCGTGCCGATTCCGCCACGCGATTTCGAATAAATCAACACGCCCGTGAGGCGGTGGACAGGCTCGCCATTGGGCACGGCAGCCACGCTGTTACCCGCCTCAGCCTCAAGGAGACTACGGCGTGGCATGCCAGCGCGGCGACAGCATTTGTCGAACCGCTCGTTTACTCACTGAGCTCAACTTCAAGCCGGTAGAAGCGGGTTCCGCTCGCCGATGGCGCATGCACAAACGCATGGCCGACCGCCTCGGTACCGGAATTCGTGTACGTTCCCGCAACAGTCCAAGTCATGTTGCCGCCTTCCGTCAGCGGATCGTCCGAATAATACAACGTATAGGTTCGGCCCGGTTGCGCCGTGAAGGCGATCTCGTTGTCGCCCGTGACGGTGGAGCGGACGGCTTGCTCGATCTGGAAGATCGAATTTTCGTCCAGCGGATCTGTGCCGGCAATATCCTGTTTCCAGGCCGGTATGCCGGTGCCGTCATAGCTTTCATCCGGGTCGAGTAGCTGCACAGTTTGGCTTTCCGGGCTGGCGCCGCCTGCGTTGGCGGTTTGATGCGGGTTGACGGGTTGTACGGTGACGGCGACCTCCTGTCCGAACGCGCCGGTCACATCGTACGACGTATCCGTCGTGTAGTTGGTGGTCACGGTGGAGCCGTCATCGACAACCACCGCGTACATCACCGGTGCGCCCTCGGGGTCGACGACCTCGTCCCATGTGAAGGTCGCCGTATCGCCGATGGCGTAGTGCAATTCCGTTTCGTGCGCCGGAGCGGTCACCAGGTCCGGCGGCGCCGTGACGTCGTACACTTTCAGGTATTGCGCTTCGTAGGGGTAGTCGGTCCAATCGCCCACCGTGGTGGGCACGCCGTGCATGTCCACGAAGACGCCGTCATCGCGAATCTCCTGGCCGCTACGTCCGGATGCGCCCCACAACCAGATTTCGTCCCGGTCGGATACCAGTCCGGTATGCGCGGCGATGTTTCGTACGTTGTAGGTGCGCGCGGGGTTGATCCCGAGCAAGTCGCCAAGCGCGGACGGGATACCGAACGTGTCGCTATGCGGGGTGTTGCGATCGACATTGACGAAGCCCAGCACCACGTCGCTGACGGCGGGTGAAGCATTGGCCGTCTCGTATTTGGCCACGGCGAAGATGCTTTGGTTCGGTTGATCGTCCGCCTGCCGGTTCAGGAACCAGCGGTTGGCACTGCGCAGGGCGGGGCTCATGTGTCGCGCGCGATTGATCCCGGCATAGACGGGATAAAGCTGGTCGTTGCCGAAGTCGGTATCATTCCACACCGGCATCATCGAATTGAAGGTCTTGAAATGCGGAATCCATTTCCCGAAATTACGCTCGTACAGGTCGTATCCAAAGAGTTCTGAGATCCCGAGTTCCTGTCCCGGGAAGATCATGGGCGCGCCGTCGATGGTGCTGTTCACGGCGTAGCGCACGACGGCCTGCCACGGGTCCTCGTAATTGTCTTCATCGTGCGAGACGGTGTTGAGCAGGACAAGACCCTCGCCGAACGCGTTGCGGCGATCTTCATAGATGGATCGATAGTCCGTCGTTTGCGTCGCGGATTTCAGCGGGAAGACGATGCTCTCGTTCAGGATGTCGAAATGACGATTTGATCGGTACGGCGGTGCGCCGGAATCAAGGGTTTCGGACATGAACACGAAGTTCCATTTTACGGAACGGGCGCGGTTGATGATGTATTCCCACGCCTGTGGCGGCAGGCCCTGCCCGAAATCGCAGCGCAGGCCGTCGATGCCGACATGGATGTCTTCCGGCGGCGTGTTGGTCGTGTAGCCCGTCTTTTCGAGCCAGTACGGGACGTATGCGCCGAAATATTTCCAGACATTCTGTGTGATCTGATCGAAGTAGCCGGGCGAGCCGTGGGTATAATCGAACCAGTCACCTTCGTTGTTGTAGTTGTCCTGATCGGCCGGCGTAGGAACGAGTGAGTCATAGCGGCCGAAGAACACGTCGTACACGTCAATCCATTTTCCGAAATCCGTGCGGTCGGGCGCCAAGGCGATGTCGTTGGCGTTTGAAGCGCGTTCGGCGTAGTTCCCGTCCTTGGAGAAGAAGCGGGCTTCGAAATCGCGAATCTCGTCGGTAGGCGCTGCGTTTGTGGCGAAGAGTTCCACGCCGAGCTCGCCGAGCTCCACGTCCCACGCCGTATGATTGAACGCGGCGTCGAGCATGATGTTGACCCCCTCGGCCGAGGCGGCGTTGACGAAGTTGGTGAACTCTTCCATGGCTGCTTCGCGCGTGTTGCCCTTGCTCATGAGCGGTTCGATTTCCCAGAAGTTCTTCACGGCGTACGGGCTGCCCAGTTCATACGGAAAGTTGACGTCTTCAAACGGATCGCCGGCGTTCCATACCCAGGTGCTCGCGTTATCTTCATCGACGTTGCGGTTGTTGATGTCGGCCGCGCTCAGGTGGCGGCCGTCCACGCCGTACGGATGAATGGGCTGGAACCAGAGCCAGTTGACGCCCAACCCGTTCAGGTAGTCCATGTTCCATGCGGGCTGATTGGTGTCGTGGCCCGGCCCTTCCCAGAGGTCCACGAACGTGCTGCGTTGGCTTTCCTGCGTGCCGGTCGCGCGAATATTGAGCGTATTGACCTCGTACATGACGATGTCACGCGAAGTGATCGGACTGACGACGATGGCGTGGTCGCGACGCCCCATGCCGGTGTCGGTGTACCAGTACCAGTTCGTGTCGCCTTGTACGCGGTACCGGGCGGAGAGGCGGTAGGCGCCCGTCTTTTCGGCGGGGAGCGTCAGGCTGTATTCCTCATTCGGCACATTGGTCTCCATGGGATACGCCATGTAATAGTGGTTGGTCATGCCGGCGAGAATGGAGTTGCCGGGTCGCGGGAAGATGCCTTCCTCGGTCACGACGCCGTGTTCGTTGGTCCACGGCGTGGTGGCCCAGTCGCGGCGATTGAGGTTGCTGAAGACTTCCACGTCGGTGAGGTCCTCGGCTACGTTCGGGCGAAACACGACGTGTACGGGATAGGAATCGCCTTCCACTTCGTTCACAAAGAATTTGGTCGTGGTGTAGTCCGCGTTGACGTCGTTCACCGTCAATTCGGGGATGTTGTAATTGAATGTGGCGATGAAGTTATCGCCCATGTTGCTGAAAAATTTGGTTTCGGTGGGGTCGGTGCCCTCGGCCGACACGTAAAAGGCGAGCCGATAGGTGCCCGGACGCGACAAGGCGTCAAGAAGATCAATGGATTCCTCTGCCGTATTCCACGTCTGATCGCCTCCGCCGTCATCCGAGGCCCAAGGCAAGTCAATGGTGGCAAAGCTGTTCGGGGTCCCGTCAACGGGATACACGACGTAATGAAACGTTGCGCCGGTTACGTCGCTGGGGCCGTTCTTCCATGTCTTGGCCTCGCCTCCCAGCAATACGAGGGAATCGCCTTCGCCGGTCTCAAAGTCGCCGATATGCGAACCATTGAAGTTCGTGGCGTTTTGATATTCCATTCCCCCGTCGTTGATATCGAGAAAGACCCCTGCATCCCAAATGCCCCAATCCGCTTGGGCGGCCGGTGCGGCAAACAGGTAAAACGTTGCAAGGCAAACGGCGAAGAAGCCGGGAACACGAATAGACCTTGGATGATTCATCGACACCTCGTTGTTTTTAGAGGAGCGCAACGCGTTGCGGATGCGCCCGATACTGTTCAATGAGACGGTCCCGCGCGCAGTCACTTGCAACGCATGAACCGCGCATTACAGTACAGCGCGCGCCCTGAACTGTCCAAGGAAAAAGTCGGGAATCAGACCAGGACGCCCGCGATGCAAGCCGTCAATAGCGTGGCCACGGTCCCGCCCAGCATGGCCCGGAACCCGAGCGAGCAAAGCAGCGCGCGTCGGTTCGGGGCCAAGACGCTGATGCCCCCGATCTGGATGCCGATCGAGGCCAGATTCGCAAAGCCGCACAGGGCGTATGTCGCGATGATGACCGAGCGCTCGTCCGTCAGCAGGCCCGCGTCGCGCACGCCCACGAGAGAGGTGTAGGCCACGAATTCGTTCATGATCATCTTTTCGCCGAGCAGCGAGCCGAAGACGAGAATATCGCTGCCGGTCACCCCGATGATCCAGGCGATGGGCGCGAAAACAAAACCCATGATGGCCTGCATGGAAAGCGCCTCGAACCGGTTGCCCGTGGCGGACACCACCCAGTCGTTCAAGCCGGTAAAGCGTCCGATCAATTCCAGTCCGGCGTTGAACATGGCGATCATGGCGATGAAGACCAACAGCATGGAAGCCACGTTCAGCGCCAGCGAAAGGCCTTGCGTCGTGCCGCCGGCTACGGCGTCAAGTGCGTTGCTTCCGATATCCTCTTTCGGGATCAGGATCTTGCGTTGGATCTTTTCCTTTTCCGGGATGATGATCTTTGCCATGACCAGCGCCGCCGGCGCGTTCATGATGGAGGCCACCAGGAGGTGGGTGGCGAAGAGCCGTTGTTGTTCCGGGTCCGGCCCGCCCAGCAACCCGATGAAGGCCGCGAGCACCGCGCCGGCAATCGTCGCCATGCCGCCGGTCATCAAGGCCATGACTTCGGAACGCGACATGTTGGGGATATAGGGTTTGATGACGAGCGGCGCCTCGGTTTGGCCGACAAAGATGTTCGCTGCGGCCGCCACGCTTTCCGCGCCGGACAAGGACATGGCCTTGCTCATGACCCAGGCGAAAGCATAGACAATACGTTGGAGGATGCCCAAATAATAGAGGAGCGACGTCAGTGCGCTGAAGAAGACGATTGTGGGAAGGATCTGGAACGCAAAAATGAAGCCGTAGGTTTCCACATCCGTCACCAACCCGCCGAAGAGAAATTCGGAACCCGCCGCGGTGAAGTCAAGAATGGCCACGAAGAATTCGGCGCCGTATTCGAAAATCATCCGGACCTGCGGGACTTTGAGAATCAGGACCCCGAGCAGCGCCTGCAATCCTATGCCGCCCGCCACGAGGCGCCAATTGATGGCGCGTCGATCGATGCTGAGCAGGGAGACCAACGCAATTAGTACCGCAACCCCCAACAAACCGCGTCCCAGAGCTACCGTAAAGTCCATTCGATTCGCCTTTCTTTAGATTCGCCGCACCGTGCACGCGTACGGGCGTGGCATGGTCCGATGTGCGAGCGAGAAGAGTTCACCCCACCACAATCGGCAAAGCGTGTAATAGAGGTCGTAAACCCGTCAAGCTTGAAAAGAGGGGGCTCAAAAAAGGGCGCGCCGTCATTTTCCGCTTGCGCGGGGTGCGCGGTGTGCTATATTCCGCCGCTTAATCGGGTCCCGTCTATTGCGGGACGGAAGCGAGTATCCCTCTGCCACGAGGGATCAAAGCGGATTTTCCCAATCCTTTTCGGCGGCAGGTACGCCGGGCGGGGCGGGAACAACACATACGGAGGTATGCAGTGGCGACAACAGGAGAGGTCCGTTCGGACGTAGGTATTCAGGAACTGCTGGACGCAGGCCTGCATTTCGGTCATCAGACCAAGCGCTGGAATCCCAAGATGAAGCCGTTCATTTTCGATGAACGCAATGGGATATACATTATTGATCTGGCCAAGAGCCTTGCCCGGCTCAACATCGCGCAGAAGTTTCTGTACGACACGGTGGTGACGGGGCGGAAAGTGCTTTTTGTCGGGACGAAGAAACAGGCGCAGGAACCCTTGAAAGAGGCGGCCGAGCGACTGAATCAGTTTTATGTGACGCATCGCTGGCTGGGCGGCACGCTGACCAACGCCTCGACCGTACGACGGAGCGTGCAGCGGATGCGCGAGCTTGAGCGCATGGAAAAGGAAGGCGAACTCGACAAGCTGGCTTCCAAGAAGGAGTCTTCGATGTTGCGCCGCGAGTACCAAAAGCTTTACCGGAACCTGTGCGGTATTGCAGATATGGATAATTTGCCCGGCGCCATGTTCGTGGTGGACGTCAACCGCGAATCGATCGCCGTAGCGGAAGCCAATCGATTGGGCATACCGGTCGTGGCCTTGGTCGACACGAACTGCGATCCCGATCCGATTGATTATCCGGTCCCCGGCAACGACGACGCCATTCGCGCCATTCGCCTGGTTGTAAAGAGCGTGGCGGACACGATCCAGCAGGCCTCCAACGAATACGCCCGCGTTGCCGCCGAAGAGGCGCGTCGCAAGGCCATTGAAGAGGCTGAGGCGCAAGCGCGCGCGAAGGCTGCGGAAGAAGAGCGCAAACAGCGCGAGAAGGAGCGCAAGGCGAAGGAAGCCGAAGAGCGTGCGAAAGAAAAGGCGCGCTTGGACGAAGCGAAGGCCAAAGAGGCGGCGCTTAAAGAGAAAGCGCGGCAAGAGACGTTGGACAAAGCCGGTGCGGAAAACAAGGATGCCGCCGGGAAAGCGGCGCCCGAGGCGAGCAAGGACGAGGCTCCGGCCGAATCCGCACCTGAAACGCCCGCTGCGCCGCCCGCCGAGCCTGCGCCTGAACCCGCGCCCGACGAGGCCCCGGCTCCTGCGGCGGAGACGAAGCCGGAGGAAAAGAAGGACTAGAGACGACCGGCCGGCTATGTGCGTCGGGAAAACAACACGCGACACGCGACACCCGACACCCGACACCCGACACGACAAACTTAACAACGAGAGGATGGAATCATGGCGGAGATCACCGCAAAAGAAGTGAAGGAACTGCGCGACGCGACCAACGTCAGCATGATGGAATGTAAAAAGGCGCTCGTGGAATCGGGCGGCGACAAAGATAAGGCGATGCTGTTGCTGCGCGAACGCGGGCTGGCCATTGCCGGCAAACGCGCCGAGCGCGTAGCCAATCAGGGATTGGTCGCGGCCGAAGTGTATAACGGCGGCAAGACCGGTGTCATGATCGAAGTGAACTGCGAAACCGACTTTGTTGCGCGCAACGAGAGTTTTCAGCAGTTTGTCGCGGATCTGCTGGTGAAATCCCGCGATTACGGCGACAACGAGCTTGCCGACGCCGTGAAGGATGAGTTGACGGACCAGATCGCGGCCATTGGCGAAAATCTTATCGTCCGTCGCAATGTGAAATATGAGGTGGAAGGGACCGGTGCCATCGCGAGCTATATTCATCTTGGCGGGAAGATCGGCATTCTCGTGGAAGTCGGCTGCGAAAAGGAAGACACGCCCGCGAACGATGAGTTCAAGGAGCTTGTGAGGGATATCACCTTGCACATTGCCGCGAGCAACCCGGCCTATCTCCAGCGAGAAGACGTGCCGGCTGACGTCGTCGAATCCGAGAAGGCGATCTTTGCGAAGCAGGTCGAAGGCAAGCCGGAAAACATCATCGAGAAGATCGTTTCGGGCAAGATCGATAAGTATTATGGTCAAGTCTGCCTTTTGGAGCAGCCCTTTGTGAAGGATCCCGACCAGACCATTACGCAACTGGCGGAAACCAAGGGCAAGGCCTTGGGTGACACATTGTCGATCCGACGCTACACGCGCTATCAGATTGGCGCGTAGATGCTCGGCTGACTGTTATTGGAGGCGCCGGGGACAGAGCCCCGGCCTACAATTCCCTTGATTGTAGGCCGACCCTCCCTGTGCCGCCGTAGTGAAACGAAGGCGCATGCGGTCGGCGGGCTTGCTTCAGGAGGAATCAGATGCTGAACGATTGGATAAACAAACATCACGACGTCTGGGAACGAGCAGTGGTGCATCCTTTTCTGGATCAATGCGCGGACGCATCCATTGAGGCGGACGCGTTCAATCGCTGGTTGATTCAGGACCGGCTTTTCGTGCTCGACTTCACGCGCTTCGCCGGGCGCCTGGTGCAGACCTGTCCCGTCGCTCATCTCGACACGTTGTTGGGCGGCATGGTGGCGTTGAAGGACGAGCTCTTATGGTTTGTCGCCAAAGCGCAAGAACGCGATCTCTCGATGGACGTCGAGCCGCTAAAGACCTGTAGTGATTATCGCGCGTTCATGCGCGGGTTGTACGACGCGCCGTACGCCGTTCAGTCCGTCGCGTTCTGGGCGATCGAACGCGCCTACAACGAGGCGTGGCAACGACCGGGCCCGATGAAACCGCCGTACGACGAGTTTGCCGATCGCTGGGGCAATCCCGGTTTTTCCGCTTATGTCGAGCAACTCGCCGCGCAGGCCGATGAAGTCCTCGCCGGCGCCGACGCGGATATATGTCGCGCCGCGGAACAGGCCTTCCTCGACGTTGCCGGCCTCGAAGAGCGTTTCTGGCAGATGGCGTTTGCCAGCGAGTGATGTCTCAATCCACATCCGGTGCGAAGCGTTTGCGCAGGGCGCGGGAGAGGGTGTCGAAGAGGCTGAAGGCGACCGGGACAAGGACGAGTGTGAGGAACGTGGCCATGGCGAGGCCGAAGATGACGGCAACGGCCATGGGCGCCCACCAAGCGCTGGATTCCGCGCCCGCCACGATGCGCGGAGGCCATTGGTGAATGTCGAGGCTGAACCCGACGGCCATCGGCAAGAGACCGAGAATGGTGGTGACGGCGGTGAGAATGACCGGGCGCAAACGCATCTTGCCCGCCGTAATGACCGCTTCCTCCGTGTCCATGCCCTCCGCCTGGCGTTGGCGGATGCAGTCCATGAGTACGATGGCGTTGTTGACCACGATGCCCGCGAGACTGACCACGCCCATGCCGGTCATGATGACGCCGAAACGCGTGCCCGTGATTAACAGTCCCCATGTGACCCCGATGAGGGATAACAATACGGACATGCCAATGATCAACGGCATGAAGACCGAATTGAATTGCAGGACGAGGATGATCATGATCAGGCCGATGGCGACCAGAAACGCCTGGGCGAGGAACAGGCCCGATTTGCGCATCTCTTCCGTATCGCCCGCATAAGCGATCGAATAGCCGCGCGGCATGTCGATCTGATCGACGATGGGCATGATTTCCCCGATGATTTCGTCCACGCCCCGGTTCTGGTTATTGCCGGAGATGGTGATCATACGGTTCTGGTCCTTGCGTGTGATGGCGCCGCGTCCCCCTTCGTAGCGCACGGCGCCGAGCGAGCTCAAGGGCACGGACACGCCTTGCTGGGTGGGGATGAAGATGCGGTCGAGGAGTTCCACGCTGTTTCGTTGCTCGAACGGGAGGCGGACGGTGATGTCGAATTCGTCTTCGGCGGGTCGGAACTTGCTGGCTTCCGCCCCGTACACCGCCGTGCGCAGGAAATTGCCGACGGACCGCGTATCCAAGCCGAGCAATGCGGCGCGATTGCGGTCGACATGAAACTGCAATTCGGGCAGCGCTTCCTCGAAGTCGCTCTGCACGTCCACGAGGCCGGGCACGGTTTCGATGGCGCGCATGATGCGATTGGCCAGTTCGGCGAGCTTGTCGAAATCATCGCCGTACACCTCGATACTGACCGGCGGCCCGGTGGGGGGGCCTTCCTCCTGTCTTTCGATGGTGATTTCGGCATCGGGAATAACGGGCAATCGTTCCCGGATTTCGTCGATCAGTTTCATGGAGGAGCGGGCGCGTTCGTTGAACGGTTTGAATTCAATATGGATTTGTCCGACATGCGTGGCGCCCGGGCCGAAGGTCATGCCCATATCCCCGGCTTGCCCGACGGTGGCCAGATGGAATGTGATGTCCTCGTATTCCGGCAGTAACGCTTCAATCCGCCGCATGGCGTGGTCCGTGCGTTCAATGGCTGTGCCTTGCGGGAAGCGTACGTTGATGATTGCGTTGCGCGGATCGACGTCGGGGAACAGTTCCACGCCGCGTCCGAAGAGGATATAGAATTCGAAACTGACGAAGAGGAAGAGGAAGCCGAGAATAAGGACGGCGACCCGGTGGTGAATGGCCGCGCGAAGCGTCTTCTCGTATGCGCGGGTCAATGGGTTGTTGCGCACGCCGTACTGGTCAAGGCCCTTCTTGCTGCGTGTCCCATCGGAAATGAACATCGAACACACGGCCGGATTGATGACGAGCGCGACGAAGAGGGACGCGCCCAGTGTCGTAATCAGGGTGATGGGGAGAAACGACATGAATTGGCCCATCATGTCAGGCCAGAACAGCAGCGGCGCAAAGGCGGTGCAGGTGGTGACTGTGGAGGTGATGACCGGCCAGGCGACTTCGCCCGCGCCCTGTTTCGCCGCTTCTTTGCGTGAGAGGCCGGTTGTGCGGAGGCGAAAGATGTTTTCTACGATGACAATGGCGTTGTCCACGAGCATGCCCAGCGCCAGAACAAGGCTGAACAGCACGATCATGTTCAGCGTCGTGCCGCGCAGGTTGATGATGGTGAAGGCTATGAGCATCGACAACGGTATGGCGATGGCGACAAAGAGACTGTTGCGAAAACCCATGAAAAGGAAGATGACACACACGACGAGAATGAATCCGGAAACAATATTGTTTTCCAGTTCGTTTATCATCATGTCGATGTAATCGGATTGGTCCATCACGTAGGTGACGGAGATGTCGGGGGGGATGTGGAAGTCATCGATAATCTCCTTGACCGCATCGATCAATACGACCGAGTTTTCCCGGTCGCGTTTGCGGATTTGGATGGATACGGCGGGTTCGCCGTTGAGCCGGGAGATGGAATCGAGGTCTTTGTAGGTGTCGTGCACCTCGGCCACGTCGCGCAGGAAGATGGGCATGCCTTCGCGTTCGGAGAGCAGGATATCCCGCAAGTCGGATGCGATGGTGAATTCGCCCGGTACGCGCACTTGAAAGCGGTGATCGCCGACCTCCAGGTTGCCGGCGGAGATGTTGGCGTTTTCGGCGGCGATCCGTTGCATGACGACGTCCATGGGCAGGTCGTAGGCAATCAGGCGGTCCAGGTCGACTTCAACGCGTATTTCCCGTTCGCGGATGCCGGCGATTTCCGCTTGGCGCACGCCGTTGATGAGTTCGATTTGTTCCTGCAGGTCTTCCGCTATGTATTTCAGCCGGCTCAATTCCGAGCCGGACAGGGCGAAGATGAAGATGGGAAAGTCGGTGCTGAAATTGAACGCCTGCACGATGGGTTCATCCAGGTCCTGCGGCAGGTCCGGACGGGCGAGGTCGATCTTATCTTTCACGTTTTGCAGCGCCACATCGATATTCGAACCCGAGACAAATTCGAGCGTGAGCGTGGTGACGCCTTCCACGGTGATGGATTCGAGGGTTTTCAGTTCGTCCGCATCGATCAATTGGCGTTCCAGCGGGATGGTGACCAATTGTTCCATTTCTTCGGGCGCGGTGCCGTCGTAGCTGACGGTGACGAAGACGAACGGGATGGTGATGTCCGGCGCGCCTTCGCGCGGCAGGACGCGATAGCTGATCGTTCCGGTAGTGATGAGGACGAAGATCAGCACCACGACGGCGGTGCGAAATTTGATGGCATAGTTCGAGATCAGCATGGGATGAGATCCGTCAAACGGGGTGTACCTCGAACATCGAACATCGAACGTCGAACGTTGAATGCGGGACGTTTCTTTGTTGCCATTCACAGGGTGAGGGGGCGGTGTGCGCCGTGGACCGGGTCATGGTCGGGACGGAGCCCGACCCTCCATTATGTGAGCTGAATGACTGGAGGGACGACCTCCGTGTCGTCCCGTCCTCGTCCGGCACGCGCTCGATGAGCGAACCGTCGATCAGTTCGCGATGGCCTTCGACAATCAGTTCCTCCCCGGGTTGGAGGCCGTCGGCCAGGATGACGTCGGCGCCGAGAATGCGGTCGATCTTCACCAGGCGACGCACGGCGCGATCCGCTTCCGCGAGGAATACGAAATGCTCGCCTTGCCGGGGGATGACGGCGGACAAGGGGACGACAACGGCTTCGTCGTGCCGCGCACGCAATAGCTCTGCGGAGGCGATCATGCCCGGACGCAATTTCCGGTCTTCGTTGGGTACGGTTACTTCCACCCGGTAACTGTTATTGGCGGGATGAGCGGCTTCGGCAATATGCGTGACCGTGCCGGTAAAGGCGGCGTTGTTGAGGACCGTTACGGTGAAGGCGATGTCGGCGTCCGGCTCCACAGCGCCGATGTCGCGTTCGGGGATATTCAGAATGAGTTTGGCAGGATTGCTCACCACCAACTCGAAGACCGCCGCGCCTTCCGGCGCATGCTCGCCGACTTCGACGAAACGCTCGTTGATGATGCCGTCCACGGGGCTGCGTACTTCGCATTGATCGACATGGACGCGGGCTTCGTCCCGTTGTACGCGGGCACGGTCAAGGCGTGTGCGTACGGCGTCGTATTCGCTGGTTGATACGGCGCCCGTGCGTGCGAGTTCGTTCCATCGCTTGTAATCTTTTTCCGCCTCCCGCATTTCGATTTCCGCATTTTCCAGCATCGCGCGCCACGTGCGGTCGTCCGTACGAAGGAGCAGCTGGTCGGCTGAGACGCGATCGCCCTTATCGGCATGAATTTCGACAATTCGTCCGCCCTTATCGACCGCCAGCTGAGCGCGCAGATCCGGTTCGATGCGGCCGGGCAGGCGGATGAGATCGGTGACGGCCCGTGTTTCCACGGTTGTGACGTGTACGGGGTTCGCCTTTTCGGGTGGAGGCTCGAGGTCCGGCTCCTCGCGGCGCAGGATGGCGGAAACGACGATCAAAACAAGCATGGCCGTAATCAGGATCCAAAGAACGACGCCGGACCGTTGAACACGTTGGGTGATACTCTTCATGGCTGTTGCTCCGTATCGGGTAACGCGCGCAGGCCCGTGACATGGCGCAGGTCGGCCAGGGTTTGTTGATAATCGAGCAGGGCGCGACTATGATTCAGGCGGGCGTTGTTGAGTGCGAGATTGCTGTCGGTGACGTCCAGGTGCGTGGCCAGTCCCTGTTCGTAGCGGACCATGGCAATGGATAGCGCTCTCTCGGCCAAGTCTATATTGTCGGCCGTTCCGCGCAGTGTGGTCCGGGCTTCTTCGAGCGCCAGCCAGAGGCGTTCCACTTCCAGGCGGGTGGCGCGTTCGAGGTCGTACAGTTCGTCGTGGATTTGGTCAATTTCAAGGTCGGCTGCGGTCAATTGCGCGCGACGCCGGCCGCCGTCGAATACGCTCCAGGTCAGCCGGACGCCCGCCAGCCATTCCCATTCCCAGCCTTCGCCAAACGGGTTGCGCTGGCTCGGATCGGCCCCGCCATAGGAGGCGAAGGCTCGGATTTCGGGCAGGTACTCGCCCACGGTGACGCGCCGTTGATTGTGCGCGACCTCGCGTTGTTCGCGTGCTTGCAGAATCTCGGGGCGCCGTCGCACGGCCTGTTCCTGCAGGTGTGCGAGGTCGAGGATGGTCGGTTGTATGGCGAGGTCGCCGTCCAGGCCAAAATCATCATGGTCGAGATGGATCAGGTCGCGGAAAGCGCGTCGGGCGAGGGTGTGCGCGTTGCGCGCGGCAAGGAGAACGGGTTGTTCGTTGGCCAGTGCGACCTGCGCGCTCAGCCATTCGAATTCCGGCGCGGTTTCTGCACGGTACTTTCGGCCCACCTGCTCCTCGAAATCCGCCAGCTGTTGCACGGATTGTTCGGCCACCTCGTAGGCGGCTTCGCGGTACAGTATCTCGTAAAAGCCCCGCGTGATTCGACGGATGAGATCGGATTCGACTCGTTCCAGTTCGCGTTCGGCCGCCGCTTCGAAATGGCGGGCGATACGGAGCGCGGCCAGGATTGCGCCGCCGGCGTACAAGACCTGGTCGGCGTCGAGCGTCGCGCCATAGGTGTCGCGTTGCCCGATATCCGGGAGCCCGGCGAATTCGTCGGGCAGCGAGGGGGTGTCGTCGAGCCGCGTGTAGTCGGCGGTGATGTCCAGTTGCGGGTGAACGCGTGCGCGGACGGTGCGTATTTGCATGCGCGCGATTTCCACGTCGCGCCGCGCGTTGGCCACGGGGATGGAACGGTCCAGGCCCATGGCAATACACTCATCCAGCGTGAGCTCGAGCGCGACCGGCTCGGCGCCGGCGCTTGATAAGTTCAATACGAGCGGCGCAAGCAGTAGATAAAAATGACGACGCAACAAGTGCATGGTACCGACAATCAACGCCCGGTCAGCGAACCGCCTGGGTGCGCACGGCGCCCCGGAGGTTCCCGCAGGGCGGGTTTCATTCGATCGTTATGTTTCTCAACGGCCCGGCCATTCGGGTGTGTGTGGGGCGTCCCGCTTCCCAAAGCGCCTATAGCCCGTTGACAAGGTGGCACATTATGGTTTAATCTTAACACCGTCAAGATGAAATCGAAAAAAAAGAAAAAACCGAAGGGGTATCATCACGGCGATCTGCGCCGGGTCTTGATCGAAGAGGCGGCCCGGCTGGGCAGTCGGGAGGGCGTGGAAGCCCTGTCGCTGCGGCGGGTGGCCGCTGCGGCCGGGGTGTCGCCCGCCGCGCCCTATCATCATTTCAAGAACAAGTCCGATCTGTTGGCCGCCGTGGCGGAGGAAGGGTTCCGCCGATTGCACGGTGCGATGACACGCGCGGCAAAGGGCGCGCGCCCGACCGACGCCACTCATCGGCTGCGGGGTATGGGGCGGGCGTATGTCCGGTTTGCCGTTCGAAATCCGCATTATTTCAGGGTCATGTTCCGTCCGGAACTGGCGCGCGCACACGAGCCGGACCCGGAAAGCTGGGGCCAGCGCACCTTCTTCTTCCTCATCACGACGATTCAGGAGGTTATGGGCGACGAAGGGGAGCCGTCGGACGCCGTCATGAAGGAGGCGTTGTTCGCGTGGAGCATTGTTCACGGCCTATCGTCTCTATGGCTCGACGGGACGGTGGCGATCGAAGAGCCGTTTGCCTCGTGGGGCCACGCGAAACTGGCGGAGTACGTAACCGAACGCGCGGACATTGGGGGCGTGTAGGGGAGGAGGGACGCGCTTCCGCGCGTCCAGGTCACGCAGAAGCGTGACCCTCCAAGTCCAAGTCACGCGGATCCGCCTCCGCAAGGCTGCGGCGGGACGAGAGCGTGACCCTCCAATGTGAGGCTATTTCGAAACGCGAGACTATTCCCGATAGCAATAGCCCACGCCGCGGACGGTGCGGATTCGTTTCCCGGCCGGCCCCAACTGGCGGCGCAGGCCGACAATCAAGACGTCCACCGAGCGGCGCGTGCAGGCGTAGTCCCTGCCGCGTAGATGCTTGATGATGGCGTAGTCGGAGGCCTGCTCTTCCAGGGTTTCCGCAACCCTGTTTCGATTGTGACATTCTTGTTAAATCGAAATCGGGCGGGGAAGACACTTTGGCCGTGTACTTTTCCGCGCTTTTCTGCTTAATTGCGTGTCAACGTATGTCCGGGATGTCCGGGCGGCGTATCACGCTTTACAATTGAGGTGTCCCTTGAGTGCGTCCGATGCGATTAATCCGGATCGATGGGTGGAGGAGCATGGCGATATCATGTTTCGTTATGCTTACGTGCGCCTGAAGGATCACGCCGTGGCGCAGGACATTGTTCAGGAAACCTTTCTTGCTGCGATGAAGGCGAAAGACCGTTATCAGGGGCGTTCTTCCGAGCGATCCTGGTTGATGGGCATTCTCCGGCACAAACTCATTGATCATCTGCGCAAAGCGGCGCGCGAGGTGAAGGTGGACGACATGGAATCCGAGGAATTTGTGGACACGCTGATGTTCAAGGAGGCCGGCATTCCGCATTGGCGTCCACCCAAATGGCAGTTTAATCCGCGCAAAGTCTTCGAACAGAAAGAGTTCTGGGACGTATTCTCATCCTGTCTCGCCAAGTTGGATAAGCGCATGAACCTGGCTTTTACGATGAAGGAGCTGGAAGACCTGTCCACCGAAGAAATTTGTCAGGAGCTGGGTGTTGAGCCGACGTACTTATGGGTGATCTTGTACAGGGCGCGGAACAGCCTCAAGGCCTGCCTGGAAAAGAATTGGAAGAAGAGGAATACGGGAGCGAGAGAGATCAATGCTGCGGTGTAAACAGGTATCGGACGCTCTGGCCAGCGGGAAGTACTGGGAGCTGCCCCGTCGGAAACGGATCGGCTTGCGCATGCACGTGGCGTTGTGTGTCGTCTGCGGCCCTTTCAACCGGTTCATCATGCTCATGCAAGACATGACGGATCATTACGTCAAGCACGAGCAGAACGACCCGCCCCCGCCCGACATGAAGCTTTCTGAAGAAGCGCGCAAAAAGATTCGCGAAGCCTGCCGGCAAAACGAGGCGACCAGCTGAGATCGCCGTGAGGTGGGCCGCTTCGTCCGCGCATTCTTCCGTAGCTCCCATTTTCAATGGGAGCAAGTGCGCCGATTGGAAATCGGCGCTACGGACGCCGCCTAATAGGGCGTGTTGATCTATTCCCGGCGCGTCGCCTACAATCCGACGACCAAAGCATTTTGTAGGGCCGCCGCTTGCGGCGTGCCGATTTCGCCACGCGATTTCGAATGAATCAATACGCCCGAGCGACGGCGGCGACGCCTTTGTTTGAATTGCTCGAGAGCATTTCAAAGAAAGCTGTAGCCGCCCTGTTTGAGCCAATGGTCAGCCCGAGCGCAGTCAGGTCTCGATCTTGCCGGCAAGGGCGGAGATTTCTCGACCCCGCGAAGCCACGGGACGAAGCTCCTAAAGAACTGTCGGTGACTGGCGCAGATGGAGATGTCTCGACTTCGCTTCGCTACGCTCGACATGACAACATCTTACATTTATCCAGTTCTTGTCCACAAGCCAATCGGCGCCGCGCCGATAAAGGTCCTCGAAATGACTCGGTGAGTTGAGCAGATATCGACGGCTACAACATAAATTAACCTGTTCTAATCCGGCTCTGCGTTGCCTTCGCGTTGATCTCCCGGGCGGATTCTCGTGGAATATCCGGGCTTGAGTGTCTTTTCGATATCTGTATTCATGGTGCGCTCCATGACGATTCCCATGATATCAGAAGACGAGGCGACCCGATGCCTGTATGCCGCCGTCGCGGCGGCGCTGGCGGCGGGACGCGAGATCATGGATGTCTATCAGGGGCGGGTCGATGTACAGTGGAAAGACGACCGCTCACCATTGACTGAAGCCGATCTGCGCGCGCATCGCGTCATCAAAGAAGTGCTTGAGCGCGAAACGCCCGATACCCCCGTTCTCAGTGAGGAGGCGGCCGATATCCCTTACGAGGAGCGTCGTGGGTGGTCGTCGTTCTGGCTGGTGGATCCGCTGGACGGCACGAAAGAATTCATAAAGCGCAACGACGAATTCACGGTGAACATTGCGTACGTGGTCGATGCCGCCCCTGTCGCCGGCGTCGTGTACGCACCCGCCTTGGATCGTATCTGGTTCGGCGCTGCGGGTGTCGGCGCGTACCGGCGGGAAATACAAGACCAGGACCGGTGGCCGTTGACCCGGGAAGCCCTAACGGACGGGGCGGTGCGGTTGCCGTTGCCGGCGTCCGAACGTCCCTATACCGTGGTGGCCAGTCGATCGCATCGCAACGCGGAAACGGACGCGTTCATCAAGTCGCTGAGCGCGGCGCAGCCCAAACTGGCATTGATTTCCGCGGGCAGTGCGATCAAACTCTGCCTCGTCGCGGAGGGCGCGGCGGACGTGTATCCGCGTTTTGGTCCGACAATGGAATGGGATACGGCCGCGGGCCATGCGGTGTGTGCGGCGTGCGGTATTCGGGT
Organism: Kiritimatiellia bacterium; assembly: GCA_007136425.1. GTDB lineage: Bacteria > Verrucomicrobiota > Kiritimatiellia > SLAD01 > SLAD01 > SKZA01. The sequence goes on along the minus strand of SLGY01000156.1, from coordinate 5,823 downwards.
AACGCAATATCCGGACGGTGCGCCGTTGCGATATAACAAGGAATCCCTGTTGAATCCCTGGTTCCTGATTGATGGCGGAGGACGGGACGAATGAGCGCTTATCAGATGAATACACTCGAATGGTTGGAGTCGCAGGCGATGTACGTCATGCGCGAAGTGGCGGCGCAATTCGAACGGCCCGTGATGCTGTTTTCCGGCGGGAAGGATTCCATTGTCATGTCGCAGTTGGCCCGCAAGGCCTTTTATCCCGGCCCGATCCCGTTCCCTTTGATGCATATCGATACAGGCCATAATTTTCAGGAGACGCTGGATTATCGCGATTGGTGGATGAACGAGCTTGGCGCCACGTTGATTGTACGCACCGTGCAGGATTCGATCGATCAGGGACGCGTGCAGGAGGAGGAAGGGCCGAGTCCGAGCCGGAACGCCCTGCAAACCGTGACGCTGCTGGACGCGATCAAGGAGTTCCAGTTCGACGCGGCCATGGGCGGGGCGCGTCGCGACGAGGAAAAGGCGCGCGCGAAAGAGCGCTTCTTCTCGGTGCGCGATCGATTCGGTCAATGGGACCCGAAAAATCAGCGGCCTGAACTGTGGCATGTATTCAACGGGCTCAAGCGGCCGGGCGAACATTTCCGCGTATTCCCGATCAGTAACTGGACGGAACTGGACGTTTGGCAATACATCGCGCGGGAAGAAATCCCGATGCCGTCCCTCTATTTTTCGCATCGCCGCGAGATTGTCCGCCGGGAAGGCGTTATTCTTGCGCGTTCGCCGCATGTCTCCTTGCTGGACGGGGAACGCTGGGAACCGGCGCGGGTGCGGTTCCGCACGATCGGCGACGCCACCTGCACGGGAGCGACGGAATCGGAGGCCGCGAGTGTGGAGGACATCATCGACGAGGTCGCCGCCACGCGGGTAACGGAACGCGGCAGCCGCGCCGATGATCGGCGCAGCGAAGCGGCCATGGAAGAACGCAAGAAACAGGGCTATTTCTGATGACGCAATTGGTGGACACGGAACGGGATTTGCTGCGCTTCACCACGGCGGGCAGTGTGGACGACGGCAAAAGCACGCTGATCGGTCGGATGCTGTACGACAGCAAGCAGATCTTTCAGGATCAGATGGATTCGCTCGAGCGCGCCAGCAAGCTGCGCGGCGAAGAAACCGTGGACCTTGCCTTGTTGACCGACGGGTTGCGCGCCGAACGCGAACAACGGATTACGATCGATGTCGCGTATCGCTACTTTTCAACGCCGAAACGCAAGTTCATCATTGCCGACACGCCCGGTCACGAGCAATACACGCGTAACATGGTAACCGGGGCCTCTACGGCGGATCTGGCGGTCATCCTTTTGGATGCGCGCAAGGGCTTGCTTCCGCAAAGCCGGCGCCACGCCATCATTGCATCGCTGCTGGCCATTCCCCATGTGATTGTGGCCGTGAACAAGATGGATCTGGTCGATTATGCGGAAGCGCGTTATCACGAATTGGTGCGGGAGTTCAATGATTTTGCGGAGAAATTGAATATTCACGACCTCCATTTCATCCCCATTTCCGCGTTGTGCGGCGATAATGTGGTGGAGTCCGGCGACCGGATGCCCTGGTACGAAGGCCGTCCGCTATTGCGCGTATTGGAGGAGATCACCGTTACGCGGGCCAGGAACCTTGTCGATTTCCGGTTCCCGGTTCAATACGTCATCCGGCCGCACCAGGATTTTCGGGGTTTTGCAGGGCGCGTGGCTTCGGGGACCATCCGCGTCGGCGAAGAGGTGACGATCCTGCCCTCGCACTATCATTCCAAAGTGCGCAGCATTCATGTGGGTGACAAGTCGGTTCCGGAAGCGGCGGCCCAGCAATCCGCCGTACTGACGTTGGAAAACGAAATCGATATCAGTCGCGGCGACATGCTTGTGCGCAGTCATAATCTGCCCGTGATCGATCAGGAATTCGATGCGTACGTGTGCTGGATGGATGAGTCATCCGCCTTGCACGTCGGCGGCGATTATCTGCTGCAGCACACCACGCGCATTTCCAAGGTGCACATCAACGACATCCTCTACCGGATGGACGTCAACACATTGCATCGCGAGGGGACCGACCGGTTGGCGCTCAATGAAATCGGGCGGGTGCGTTGTACGGCCGCGCAGCCCTTGTATTTCGATCCGTACGATCGCAACCGGGAAACCGGCGGCTTCATTCTCATTGATCCTGCGACCTATCGCACGGTGGGTGCGGGGATGATCCGGTATACGACCAAGGAAACCTTGCGCGAATTGCGCCGCGAGCGGGGCGAGGGACAGCTCCAAACGGTTGTCTCCACCAATATTTCGTGGGATCAAAGCCTGATAACGCCGGAAGAACGCGAGGCGCAGAACCGGCATAAGGCGTTATGCCTGTGGCTGACCGGCCTGTCGGGTAGCGGAAAGTCCACCATCGCGCGGTGCGTTGAGCGCGCCCTCTTCCAGGAGGGCATTCAAGCGTTCCGGCTGGACGGCGACAATGTGCGGCACGGACTTTGTTCGGATCTTGGATTTTCACGCGAGGACCGTATGACCAATATTCGCCGGATCGGGCACGCGGCGAAATTGCTCTATGATGCGGGCCACCTGGTGATCTGCTCGTTCATCGCGCCATACGAAGAGGATCGAACGTTCGTGCGCGAGCTCTTTCCGGCGTCCGCGTTTCTTGAGGTGTACGTCAAATGCGATATCGATGTCTGTAAACAGCGCGATCCGAAAGGGCTGTACGCCAAGGCGGAGCGCGGGGAGATCAAGGGGTTCACGGGCGTTGACGATCCCTATGAGGCGCCGGCGGAACCGGAATTGCTGATCGATACCAGCAGCCTCTCAGAGGAAGAGACGGTTGAACGCGTGCTGCAATTTGTGCGGCAACAATTGTAGAACCCGATCCGTTGCGGGGCTTTCATGCTTCCGCACGCCGCCTTTCCTGTCACGGCGCTGAATGAGCGAGGGAGTCAAGGCGCATGATACGCACTTGATAGCTGTCGAGCGGGAGCGTCAGCCTGCTCAGTTCCGCGGTGTTGACCTCGAACTGTTCTTCGGTCAGCAAGTCGGTCAGTCGCCATGTAACGTCTTCTTCGAGCGCCCATGACTGAGCGGGTATATGTATGACGGCGTCTTCTTTCGGCGTCTCCGCCAGGTTGACGGCCGTCAAAATGGTTTCATCGCCCTTTCGGCGGGCGAAAGCGAACAAGGCGTCGCCGGGCGTGATGTCGAGTTCGTGAAAGGAGCCGGCGCGCAACGCGGGATGCGCTGTGCGCATGCGGGCGAGCTTTGCGTAATAATCAAACAATCCGTGTTGGTCACGCGCTCGAATGGATTGGTCGTGGGCGAATAACGGACCGGTCTCGTAAGGGTGGCGTGACTCGCCGACTTCCTGTCCGTTGAAGATCATGGGGATGCCGTCCAGCGCAAACAACAGTGCGGCCGCCATGCGTGTCCGGGGTAATCCATGCGCCTGGATGAAGCGCGCTGTGTCGTTGTTCTCCATGAAGCGCAGTACGCGGGCGTTTTCCGGATAGCCTTGGCCGTCGTTGGTCAGTGCGCGTCGAAGCGCGGCGGCGCGCTGGTCTGCGGGGGTATGATTGAAAATGGTTCGGCTATCGTTCCGGTCGTCCGTATAATCGACTTCCCACGCCCATTGCGATACCCAGTCATCGCCTGCGGCCCAGTCATAGGCGACATCGTAACGGTTCTCGAACGCCCGGGGATCGGTCGCCTTGTCCTCGCCGAGGATCAGGATATCCGGCTTGATTTCTTTCATCGCCTCGCGCCATTCCGGCAGAAATGACGGGCTGCGATAGTTCATGCCCCAGGAGGCGTCCAATCGATATCCGTCGATATCGAAACGTTCGATCCAATGCCGTCCGGCTTCGATCAACTTGCGGCGCACCGCGGGATGGTCATGGTTCAGGTTGGGCATATCCTCCCAGAAATAGTGCACGAACGACATCTTACCTTCGGTCCGCGTCCGGTAATGCCGGGCGTAGCGAACGGTGTCCGGTTCGCGTTGATAATAGTCGTAATAGGGGGATTCGGCGCCTCGCTGGATAGTGTCCTGGGCGTAGGGATGCTTGATGGACGTGTGATTTATCGGGAAGTCAAGAATCACACGGATCCCAAGGTTGTGCGATGTCCGTACCAGTTCGCGCAAGTCCTCTTCCGATCCCACGTCATCGCGCAATTGAAAATAATCAATGATATCGTAGCCCTGTCCCCCGCCATGATTCGCAAACAGCGGCTGCAGCCAGAGGGTATTCACGCCCAGCTCGGCCAGTTCGGGGAGCTTTGCGGTAATCCCGTCCAAGCGCCCTTGCTCTGTGAAGATGTAGGGCGTGACTCCATATATAATGGCGTGATCGACCCAGTCGGTGTGATCAGCCGAGGACGCGGCGACAAACAGGAATCCGCTTGCCATGCGGCACAACCATTTCATGGTGTTCTGGGGCCTCCATCCATATGTGTTTCCGAAAATGTCAGACACGGTGCAACTGTCTGCGATGCCGGGTCGCGACACAAGCGCAAAGCGTTCAGGCGCGCGTGGTGGCGTGGCGCACGAACAGGAGGGCAAGAAACTGAATGGAGGTCATAAAGGCGGCGATGCCCAGATGAAAGAGTTGCAGGGCGGGTGGCAGTGCCAGATACACCAAGCCGGCGCCCAGCACAATTTGCAACAATACGGCGGAATTGTTCAGTGCGGCCAGTTCGCGCAAGGCGCCGTCGATCCTCCGCTTTCGGACCGCCGCATAGAAGGCCAGCGACAAGCCCAGTATCAGCCACGACGCAGCGCGGTGCACCTGGTCCGCGAGTCCGACTTGTTCGATCCATTCGCCGCGAGGCAACGTGACGTATGACGCGCTGATTTCGGACAAGGCTTCGCGAATCTGCGTGCCCAGCACAATTTGGAGCAAGGTAACAAGAATCAACGCCACCAACCAACCGGAGAGGCGCGTTCGGGCGTCGGCCGGCAAGACGATTTGCAGGCGCTGGCGCATGGATCGATATACGGTGAAGAGCAACACGTTGAGAATCAGCACGGCGACCACCATATGAACGCTGATCATCCAACCCTCAAGCCCGCTGCGCACCACCTGTCCGCCGAGCCAGCCTTGAAAAAGCACGAGTAGCAGGGCGCCGGCGGCCCCGCCAAAGACGGTCGGATCCGAACGAAAGAATCGAATCGCCCGCACGAACGTGAGCAGGATGAAGAGCCCGACGAGCAGGCCCACCAGGCGATTGAAGTATTCCATCCACGTATTGATGACATTGAACTCGGCCGGATCATAGGGTGGCGGAACCGCGTCGGCGGTGAAGGGCGGAACCCAGAGCCCGAAACAGCGCGGCCAGTCGGGGCAGCCCAGCCCGGCGCCCGACACGCGGACCAGTCCGCCGACAAAGATGAGGAAGAAGGTAATGGCAAGCGTCCACAACGCCGTTCTCTCAAACGGGCTTGCCTCGGTATAGCATGTCTTCCAGTTCATGGGTTCCATTGTTCAAGCGCATGGACCGCGCGCCGATGCGGACTTCTTGTGTGTCCTATAACACGCCCGCGCAGCGCCCTTCAAGTCAGGCGCGCAACCGGCATGATGGAGCTATAAGGGAAACGACGAATTGGGCGGGAAGGGTATCCAGCATAGGCCGGAAAAGGGTAGATTATGAATAGTGTACACAGCTTGGACAAGTTGACGGCCTCATGACCAAACAGGTTTCTCATAGGGACTTGAACGTGGGCGCGATTCCTTCCGAATCGATCCTGGATAATCTTCCCGACGGCCTGTACCTCACGGATCTTGATCGACGCATT
>SLGY01000083.1 GCA_007136425.1 Kiritimatiellia bacterium | reverse complement strand
TGAATTCGACAATGAAGAGATGCAGGATTATGAGGACTCCACGTCTTTCTATGAGATCATGGAAAACGAGGTCGTGCCCGCCTATTACAGCGAACGCAAAGACGGCGTGCCGGAGAAATGGGTCCAAATCATGAAGGAAAGCATGGCCACCATCATCCCGGCGTTCAGCGCCGCTCGCATGTTGCAGGACTACACGAAGCAATTCTACATGCCCGTCGGGGGAGAGTCGTAAGTCGCGGACGCAACCGCTTCTCTCTTACCAATCCGAGAATGGGTGTACCGCCAGGTTGGCGTTGAGGTAGCGCGGGTCGTCCGTGACCTCGGCGCCGATCCACGCGGGGCGGGGGAAGGACTGGTCCGGCGCCTCGAGTTCGATCTCGGCGACCACCAGCCCTTGGTTGGCGCCCTTGAATACGTCGACCTCCCATGTGAACCCGTCGTGCGCGATCTCATGTCGCGTCTTCTCGATGAGCGGATACGGGCACAGCTCGAGCATGGCGCGCGCGTCTTCCGGTGGAATCGGATATTCGAATTCCTGTTTCACGCCCTTTCGCGCGCGCCCTTTAACAGCCAGCCAGGCGCGTCCTTTCGCCAGCCGCACGCGAACGCTATGGTTCTCCGAACGGCAGAGATAGCCTTGGGTAATCTCGGCGCCCGGCGCCGTACGCCAAGCGTCGCCGGAGACAAGAAACTTGCGCTCGATCTCGATGCCCATGGTCCGCACTATACGCCGTCGCGCCCGGAGACCAAGTCCCGATTAACCGGGTTGGATTGAGCAATCGGGTATAGAATGGCTAAGTAGCAACGGGAGAACGGAATGATCTTGGAGAATTGCTGATGAAGCGCGTTTTCGAGATGGACAGTTGCGATGCCTGTGGCACTATACGGGGGTATTTGGGAGTATAGGCGACAACTATGGGTTTTGAAGAGTTCTATTCAGGACAAGACGGGCGTGTCTGCATTACAGCCGAACAGGCAAGCCGTTTTGCGAAAGAGGTAGCGGGCGATTTTAATCCGCTGCATAATCCGGATGCGCGCCGGTTCTGTGTGCCGGGCGATTTGCTGTTCGCGCTGGTCCTTGAGCGGTTCGGCCTGTCTCAGCGCATGACGTTTCGCTTTCACAGCATGGTGGGCGATCGTACGGAGTTGCGGTTCAAGCGGACGGATGAAGGCGTCATTGTTGTCGAAACCGAAGGCGGGAAACGTTGTCTTGAAGCGGAAACCGAAGGGGCGCGGACCGACGACGCCGCGGTGGTGGAGAAATTTGCGCGCGAGTATGTCGCCTTTTCCGGCCTGAACTTTCCGCATTACCTGAAACCCTTGTTCGAGGAAAAAGGGGTGATGTTCAACCCGCATCGTCCGCTTGTCATCTATGATAGCATGGCGTTTTCTCTGGATGAATTGCCCGATCAAGGGCCGGACGTGGAGTTCGCGCGCGGCGCGCTTGAGTTGGCGGGAAAACGCGCGGTGGTGCATTTCGAGTTTCACATGAAATCGGCCGGCGCGATTATCGGTGCGGGCTCGAAGAAGCTGGTGATCGGTAGCACGATTGCGTATAACCCGCAAGTGATGGATGAAACGATCACGCGTTTCAATGGCATGAAGGCCTCGTACGAGAGCGGTCTATAGGCGGTTCGTTGGCGAGGGGCCAGGACCCTATTCTTCTTCCCCATTCGATTCCAACGGTTGCAGCACGAGGCTGGTGTCGCCGCGATGGGTCGAAATATGCGTTTCGTCTTGTCCGCGTAGTCGCATCAGCACCGCGCCTTCGCGACCGGTTTCAATCAGTACGCGGTCTTCGTCCTGCGGCAGCCACGACCGGATTTCTTCCGGATCCAACCCGGAATCACCGCCAACGATCAACACGCGCGGATTGAGCCGACGCGTGGCGGTGCGCATCCAACGCCAATACGGTCGGAAGGTGCTCAGGTTGGGGACCACGAGGATGTCGCAGAACGTGGTTTCGGCCAGGGCATCGAAAATGGCTTCAGGGGTGGTATCGGTGATGATCACCCAATCCAATCCGTGAATATTTGCGTGGAGTACGGGCGTCATCGCGCTACTGGCGTAGCGGCTGGGCATTTCGGGCAATTGCGGCAGGATGCCGAAATGCGCATTGGCCCAGGTCGGCAGGGTTTCGTCGGTCATATGCACGAGTTCGGCGCCTTCTTCCGCAGCGCGTTTGCGCAGGGTTTCGAATCCGCGCTCGATATTGACCGCCCAGAACGCGCCGCGTTCGGCTTGCCGGATCAGATAATCGTCGCCGATGGCTTCGGGCAGGGTTTGGTCCGGTTCGGGCAATATGGCCAGCAATACTTCACGGACCGGCATTTTTTCCATCAATTCACCAACACCGGCGATTCCCGCGCGCGCGTCAAAGCCCGGGAGGACGGCGGAATCGACGCGGGTGGCTCCCATGCCGCGCAGGCTGTCGAAGACCAGGCGACCGCCGGAAAACTCGCTGCCCGCATTGATCAAGCCCGCCGTATGCGGGCCGACAAGGGCGATAACCGGATGGCGCCCGTCGGCCAGAATCCGAATATTCCGTATGGCGGGTTCTTCGGGTGCCCGGTGCAGTACCGGCAGCAGTACCAGTACTAGGGGCACGGTTACAATCAGGCGACGCATTTTGCCGGCTGGACCGGGCGGGACCACGCGGTAAAGCCAGCCGAGCACCACAGCACGGTTCGCCTCCAGCCAGAGACAACCGCCGAGCGATAGATAGTACGCGATCATCCAGAACCGGCTGGGCAGGGGCGTGGAGGGGTAGGGGAATACGGACGATCCGATATAGGCCAGCCATATGAACCCGTCTCCCGTCAGCGAGGCGGCCGCGCCGAAGGGGATGGACAGCCATTCGCCAATCAAGGGAATCATGCCGATGAGTCCGGTTAACATGCCGAGCTGCACGAGCACGCCCACCAACGGGATGGCTATCAGATTAACCAGTACGCCGGCCACCGGGAACAGGCCGAAAAACCACGCGGACATGGGCATCATCATGCCGAACTGAATGGCCAGTTGTGCTGCGAAAAAGAGGCGGACCAGGCCGGGTATGCGTTCCGGGTTGATCGCCCACATGGCGGGAAAGCGATGATTCAGGCGGGTGCCCGCAAGCAACGCGAGCCATAAGACGCCGAGGTAAGCCAGAAGATTTGGCGGGTGTATGATCCAGTCCAGATGCCATCCCGCCAAGCGCAACAGTAATGCGAACCAGATGGCGGCGAAGAATACGGAAAACCCGCGCAAGCCACAGATCAGCCGGTCAAGTGGCGGCGCGATGACAATGAGGGAAAGGACCGCTCCGTACGAGAGCAGAAAGCTGGGGGCGAAGAGAACCGTTGGATTCCGGATCAGGATAAAAAAGGACGAGAGGGATAGACCGATCACGGTGGCCGTCCGGAAGCCACTACGCAAATAGGCGAGGGCGATGAGGATCACACTGTTCATGATGACCGCGCGCACGCTTGACGGGCGTGCGCCGGTAAGTAGTGCAAAGATAATCAGGAATAGAATCAGGATGGGCACGAACGCGCGTGGCTTGGCGCCGGTCATACGGAATAAGGCGAAAAGCATGACGGCGATGACGCTGACGTGCAGTCCGGAGACGGCCAGAACATGACCCACGCCGGCATGACGCAGCGTCGTAGCAAGGTCTTGCCCCCGGAAATCGACATTCTCCACCGATCGACGTGCACCCAGCGTGGCGGCGGCGGTCAGGCGACTGGCCGGTGCGCGTACCCTGGAGCGGTAGGTGTCGAAGAAGGAGGTCTTCGCCGTCAGCGCGATTTCAACCAGGAAATTCCCGCGGCTTTCTTCCAGAATGAGCGCTTCATCCACATGCGTCCGCAGTCGCGTGTCTACTCCCGTCTGTTGCAGGAAATACCCATAATCGAATGTGTCGGGATTCAAGGGCGGATCGATCGGGCGATACCGCGCATTGACCTCGAGCTCCCAGCCGTAGGAGCGGGGCATGGCCAGGCGATTGAATTTCTCATGTGTTTCGCTCGAATCGTCGGAGCGCACAAATACGCGGACGAGAAGACGTCCCTGCTTGACCGGCACCCAGGCGTTATCTTCGTCGTCGCCGATGCGCATTTCCCGTACGCGCAATTCGACATCCAATTGGCCGGTCCCCCGGATTTCCGTTTCGGAAGAGATGTCTCCGCGAACAGTCAAGGGCGTGCCGGGCTCGACTGTTTGCAGTATGTGGCGCAAAGAGCCTTCGGGCGGCGGGCCGACAATGTCCATGGTACGCAGATAGCCCAGCGGCAATGCACAGAAGAACGCCGCAGCGGCGATCGCCATTTTCGGCCATGGATGCCAGTTGCGTTCCGCCAGATATCCCGCGCCGGTCGCCGCCGCGCCGATGGTGGCCAGGAACCAGAGGAGCGGAGCGTCTATATCATACCCCTCCGCCGCGACGACAATGCCGCCCATGAGCCCGATGGCCAATCCTGCTGCCCGCCATGCCATCATAACATGCGCTCCAGATCGTCGACATCTATGTCGTCACGAGTATCGATTTCCATAGTCGCATCAATGTGCGGGAAGAAATCGGCGTTGCTTTCACGGACCTGCGCCGGACGATAATTGGGGATCACGGCGACCAGCGCAAATCCCAGTACGATTGCGCCCGTGAGGATAATGCCCAATCGACGGTTCCCCCTGTTCCATGTCGACGAGGAAGCTACGGAGATGTTTTTCACGGACTCCACGGGATAGCCCTCGTGAGTCAGGCGGGAGGCCAGATAGCGATTGTATCGGCCGAATTCCGAAGCGGATACGCGGTTCAGGATTCGTTTGGGGAAATGCGGGTTCGATTCCGGTCGGCAGACCGCCGCGCCCGCGTGGCCGCCATCGCTCGGGCTTCCGATCGCAGGCATCAGGCTGCCGAGGTTCAAGGTGGTATCGGCCTGATCAAGCCGGCGCGCCACCATCAACGACGAGCCCCAGGAATAAAAGACGTATTGGGCTTCGGGATAATTTTCAGCGAAAAACTCAATCGCCTTGCCGGTGGGCAGTTTGGGTTTGCCGGGATCCGGATACGCGGCCAGCGCACTGAGAATGGTGGTCTTCCCGTCCGCCAGCTTCAACAGGTACGCGTTTTCGCGCAAGGTCTCGGCGGTGGCGTCGATATCCTCTTTCCAGGCCTCGGGCAGAGCCGCCCAGCCGCGAGCCTGTAAGCGGTCCATCGGATCGTCGTTTTCCAATGAGTCCAAAAGGATTTGGCCCAGCTCCACTTTGCAGATGCCGCCCTTGATCAGGTCCGTCAGCAGTATCCCCAGCTCGGTGCGACCCCGCACAAAGTCTTCTCCGTGCGTGGCTTTACGCAGACGGCGCGCACCTTCGCAGTCCGCTTCGGTGCCTTCGATGAGGTTTTCGTAGATCATTTCGGCCGCGCTGCGCAATTCTTCGTCGGCCTGTTCGGTGCCCTGTTCCGGTCCGCCCAGATCGAGAAAGCCGAGCTTGCCCTCTTCAATCAGCGTTTCCATCGCCCGTTTGCGTTCCGGCAGCCAGGGGTGATGGTCTTCAAAGCGGATGGTGTGCACGTCCTTGTCATGTAAATAGCGGATATCGCTTTCGCATTCCGGGAAGGCGGCGATCGGCAGGTCGGCCAGATACAAATCCGCCGGAGCGTGTTCGGCGAAACCGTGCATGGATTCATGATAGTTGATGAAGACAAAGCGGTATTCCCGTCCGTAGCGGAACGGCTTACCCTCGCGCTTGGCTTGATGACCGAAATGATGCGCATACATGACCGCGCTGGCCACGGTGTCTAGATCGCCGCCTGTTTCGTGCATCTCGCGCAGATTCTCCAGTAGGGGCAGCAGATTGCCGGTCCCGGCGTCGGCCGACAAGGCCTCGAGCCGTTCACGTACATGCGCCTCCGTCAGTGCCTCGTCGGAAGCGGCCGCCTCGTCCTGCAGGCGTTTCAACACGGTCAATACGGGCTGCAACTCCTTTTCGGCTTCCGTCTTCAATTGGCTCGCGCGACGCCATCGCGTGTTGGGCCCCATCGGAATGCCGAAGGTGGGAAAGTCGCGTCGTAGACGCTCCTCCGGAAAACGGCTGTAGTTATCGAGATCCTCGGCAACCTCGTTCGGCGCCGTCGGACTCAACATGAACTGGCCCACAATCAGCTTGCGCAACGCGGTGATGTAGCGATCGTTCGCCGGCTCGTTGAGGATATGGCGCAACAAACCGCCGCGCCGGCGCGGGACCATGAAAGACCCATTATACCAATACGATTCGACTTTAAGCAGATCCGTCACCCGACCGGCGGCCTCAAGATAGGAGCCGCCCCAACCGTGAATGACGAATAATTTTATGCGCGAATCCGTTGTCATGTTCCGTTATTAACCCAACCCGAAATACACCCTTAAAACCGCAAGCATAACCTGTGACACGGTGCAAAGTAAATAGAATCCGTTATGGGGAAGGGGCCGACACGTCACGGTCCAGCGCCGCACGAACCGCCCCGCCCAGCTTTTCCATGGTGTAGGGTTTCCGGACGTAGCTGTCGGCACCCAGCTTCAGCGCTTCACGGACGCGTTCCGACTCGGCATATCCGCTCATGAGAATGCAGCGTTGCTTGGGAACGGAACGCAGGAGGTCTCTGTAAATGTCGAGACCGTCCGGTCCATCCCCCAGGATCATATCCAGAATTACCAGGTCGAAGGAGGACTGTTCCATGGCTCTCATGGCGTCTTCGCTCGTGGTCGCGCCCGTCACGTCATAGCCGAGATTCGATAAGAGCCGACATGCAAGGTCCCGTTGTTCAGGTATATCGTCGACAACGAGCAGTCGTTCGGAACCGCCCCAGGAGGCCTCATCAACCGGACCGGTTTCCGGAAGTGCCGGTTCGTGCGAGGCGGGTATATAAAGCGAAAAGATCGTCCCTTGGTCGATCGCGCTTTGAATATCCACTGCGCCCTGCATGTCTTTCAGAATGCCGTAGACCACCGAAAGCCCGAGGCCCGTACCCCTGCGTCCGATCCCCTTGCGTGTGTAGAACGGCTCGAAGATGTGTTCGAGGTCGTCCGCGGCGATCCCGCAACCGGTATCTTCCACGCGCAGCACGACACAATCGCCGGGAGCGATCGTGTCGAACGGCCCCACGGGGCCTTGCACCTGTTCGGCGCTGGTGGATAACGTAATGCGTCCCCGGTCTACGATGGCTTCAAACGCGTTCTGAACCAGGTTCATGATGACTTGTAACAGGTGCGTCGCTGACCCTGAGACGCGGGGCAATTCGGGAGCGAGCCGGGTGGCTATGTCCACACGCGGATGGTCCTTGCGCAGTTTCTGGTACGACGGCGTTTTCATATAAGAACGAACGACCTCGTTCAGATCGATCGGTTCCCGGGGCATGTTGTCGCGTCGGGCCAGGCTGAGGAGATCTTGAATGATGTCCGAGGCCCGTAACGCCGAATCGCGCATCGTGCGCAATTCGCGTGCGGCGGGGCTGCCTGCTGGCAGCTGTTGTGTGATCAAGTCGGGATAGCCCACCAACGGGCCGAGCAGGTTGTTGAGATCGTGCGCAATCCCGCCGGCCAGCAGGCCGATGGTTTCCATGCGTTCGGCTCTGATGAGGCGGGCTTGTAATTCCTGTTCGCGTTCCTCGATGAGTTTGGTGTCCGTTATGTCGATCATGACACCGTGCGTATAGCGTGGGCGCAAATGCTCATCCCGCATGTAGACCCCATGGTTGCGCAGCCAACGATAGTGCCCGTCCTTCGTGCGCACCCGATATTCCAGAAAGAAGGGCTCGCCGGTTTCATTGTTCCGCCAGACTTCATCGCGCACGCGGTCTTGATCATCCGGATGGATACAGGCATGCCAGAAGTCCGGGTCACGCAACCATTCCTCCGGAGTATAACCGAGCAGACACTCCACCTGCGGGCTGATATAGGTGGTATGAGGAGAATCGCTGATGTCTACCGCGTAACTGATGGCCGGCACTTTTTCAACCAGCGTCCGGTAACGCATCTCCGCGTAGGTCAACTTCTCCAGCATGTGTTTATGGTCCGTGATATCTTCGCAGACGATATGAAACACCAGCGAAC
>SLGY01000046.1 GCA_007136425.1 Kiritimatiellia bacterium | reverse complement strand
GGCTCGAAATAGAGTTTATCGAAATCGTTGATCCGCGAGATCATCAGGTTCCCCTCCGTCACGGTGCCCCGCACACTGGCGGTCACGAGCTGCTCATCGGTCTTGTGCGCCGTGAAATCGACCGTGATGGAGTTTTCATATCCCTTTGTCGGATCCGTTTCCCGGTCGCGATAATCCACCCCCATGTCTTTCAGGTACTGGAGGGCGGCGGCATAATCCATGGACCGGTCGAAATCCTTGTTCAACGCCGCAACCATCGGCAATATCAACCATCGGGCATACGGCTTCAGCGTGCCGTAAAAGCTCGTCTCGATCTGTTTGAGGTGATGCTCCGCTCCGACCATCGCGCGGCACAACCGTGCAAGCGTATGCGCCAGTTCCCCATAGGCCTCGTCAAGCCCGGCCGGAATATCACGGTTCACGACGAAACTGGTGATGCCCCGCTCATCGTACTCGATCAATTCCTCAGCCGCGCGCCGGGCCGCATTGGTGTTGGCTTCCACCGTGCTGGCTCCCAGATGCGGCAGCATGAGGTCCGCTATGTCGGCAATAGGTTTCGGCCCCGCTTCATCCTTCGGATACACGTCGTTGAGCAAACGGATACCGCGCTCCCCTTTCAGCCGGCGCAGGTCCGCCTCGTTGATAATGCCCGCGCGCGCGCAGTTGACCACGGTCGCGCCCGGCTTCATCAACGATAGCAGGTCCGCGTTGACCAGGCCGCGCGTCTGCTCGTTTTCGGGAATATGCAGCGAGACATAATCCGACTCGCGAAAGAGCGTTTCCAAATCGGTCAGTTCGACGTTCAGATCACGCGCACGCTCCTCCGAGAGGACGGGGTCATACCCCAGCGCACGCACTTCGAAGCCGTGCAAACGCCGCAACAGGAGCTTGCCTATGGCTCCCAACCCCACGATACCCACCGTCTTGCCGGCCAACTCGCGCCCCATGTATTTGCTCTTTTCCCATTTCCCCGCCCGGGCGGACGGGTCGGCCGCCACCAGGTGCCGCGCATCGGCAAGGATCATGGCAATCACCTCTTCCGCCACCGCATTGGCATTCGCCCCGGGCGTATTCATCACGTCAATGCCCTTGCGGCGCGCGTGCTTCGTGTCGATGGTGTTGTACCCGGCGCCCGCGCGCACAATGACCCGCAACGCGGGCAGTGCGTCGATGACCTCTGCGTTGATCTTCTCGCTGCGCACGATCAACGCGTACGTGTCCGGATGCGCGGCGATCAGCTCGGCTAACGGTGTCTCGCGATCCTCCACGACGGCATAGCCGCCATGCTCTTCAAGCCGTTCCCGGGCAATGGATTCGAGCTTCGTTGGAATTAATACTTTCTTCACTGTGCGTCCCGATTGAAATCCTACCAAAGGCCTCGCAGCTTAACGGGCGCGCGGCGCAGGAATCAAGCGCAGACTGGACACGCGCACATCGCCCCCTTCCAATTGCCGGCTTGACCGGGTATCGGAGCGGTTCTATGCTGTCCCACCATGACTATTCGCGTGTTTAATCGAAGTGTGTTGCTCTGCGGCCTGACCGTGTTTCTTCTGTTTTCGATGTCTGTCGAGGCATCCCGCCCCGTGCACGAGGAAGCGCGGGAACCGGGCTGGTTTCGGCTGTTGCGCCCCAGGATGGATGATCCCGCCGCCCAGTTGGCCTATGCCGATGAGCTGCGCGAAGTGGGACGCCGGCGTGGCGCCCAACGTCAATATCGCGCACTGGTACGGTACTGGCCCGGAACCCGGGAGGCCGCACAAGCCCAGTACGCGTATGCGAAGCTGCTCGAGGAACGCAGCAGACGATCGCGCGCGTTGGATGAATATGCGAATCTGCTGGAAGACTACACCGGAATGATCCCCCACCAGGACGTGCTGGAACGGCTGTTCGACATGGGCACGACCACCATGGACGAGCGACGCGCCCAATTTCTCTTCTTTCCCGGCTTTCACGCGCCGGAACGCGCGATTCCCTATTTCGAGGCTGTCGTCAAGCACGGGCCGCAATGGAAAAGAGCGCCGGAAGCCCAGTATCATATCGGCCGGATCAAGGAAAAGAATCGCCGCTACGAGGAGGCCGTGTTTGCGTATGACCGGGTAGGCGCCCGTTACCCGCGAAGCCCGTTCGCGGAAGACGCGGCCTTCGGGCGGGCGCGCGTCCTGTATCGCCTCTCCCGCGAGGCGCCCAACCATCTCGACGGAGCGGAAACCGCGCTGCACGCGCTGGCTTCGTTCCTGCGCAGTTACCCGGAGTCCGAACACGCCGGACAAGCACGAGAATACATGCGCACCGTGTACGGGGAAATGGCCCGCCTGAATTACGAACGGGCGCGCTATTACGACCGGATTGCCCGGCGCCCGCGCGCGGCGATTACAACCTATGAGCGTTTTCTCAAGGAATATCCCGACTCCGAATGGGCGGACCAGGCTCGCGAACGACTGGATCAGCTCCGCACAAAAATGGAAGAACACGATGAAAAAGAAACCCGCCGATAAGGCGCGACGCGCCGTGCCCATCGGCGCGCTTCTGCTCTTGCTCGCGCTGCAACCCGGTTGTGCCGGCTACCGGCTCGGCTCCATGTTGCCGCCCGACATTCGAACCGTGCACGTACCCACATTCGTCAATGAAACCGACGAACCCTTGCTGGAAATCGAGACCACCCGGGCGGCGATCAGCGAGATCCAACGCGATGGATCGTTGCGCATTGCAGGCGCCGCACAAGCCGACGCCCAGCTTTCGGTGCGCCTCGTCGATTTCAGGCTGCAACCCATCGCATTCGACAGGCAACAACGCGCCGCGGCGGAAGAATACCGCATGTTCATCACCGCCTCCATCACCATGACGCGAGCCGACACCGGCCAAGTCATCGCGAGCGACCCGCGTGTAACCGGCGAGGCCACCTTCATCCTCGCGGGGGACATGACCAGCTCGAAGCAATCGGCCCTGCCCGACGCTTCCCGCGACCTGGCTCACCTGATTATCAGCCGCGTTGTTGAAGCGTGGGAACCCCCTCAATAGAAAAGCGTCACCGGCCCTGAGACGGATAGCGAAGAAAACAGGGAGCAAGCGTTCGAGTTTCCCGGAAGCACAAGGTCTTTTGCTGTTCACCTGTCGATCGTGCGCCAACGCGCAGCCACTTCAAATGCGCCCTTTCAGAAACGCCTGTCGCCGACCTTCCGGGAATTTTTCAATCGCGTACCGGAGCATGGTGCGGGGCATCTTCCTGTAGTGCTTACGCAGAAAGTGCTCCTCGACGGACCGGTCGCGATTACCGATCTCGCGCAACATCCAGCCGACGGCCTTGTGAATGAGATCGTGCGGATCGTTGAGCAGGATTTCGGCAAGGCGCAGGGTATCATCAAAGTCGTTCCGTTTGATGAAGTGAAGCGTGGACATGATGGCCAGGCGGCGGCGCCACAGATCGTCCGAATCCGCCCATTCGTACAGTACGGCCCGGAGATCACACTTCGATAAGTGTGATCCTACGATCTGGGGTGCGGTGACGTCGATGAGGTCCCAGTTGTTGATCCATTTGAGGTGTGTGGTGTAGAGGCGGAAGATCCGGTCCTGCGCCTTCTCATCGCCGCGCTGGTATTGCCGGACCATGATCAGGAGCGCGAGCAGGCGTTCTTCGTGAATCTTCGACCGCAACAGCTTCTTCACTTCCGCCAGCGGCAAATCGGCGAACTCCTTTACGTGTTGGCGTACCTGCGGCACGGTCGCGCCGATAAACACATCGCCCTCGGCGTATTCGCCGGGTCCGGTTTTGAAAAAACGTTGCAGGATGGGCGCGCGCTTGGGATCGGCCACCGCCCGCAATGCATCCTGTGCTTCTTTCGCTGTCCGGTTCACGTAGTGCCCCTCAAGAAAGGTTCGACCCTATGGGGTGGCGCCCCCTCGCCGCGTCGTGTCACATTCCCGTTACGGAACTCGGCGATAAAGCGGCAGAGATCTTTAGTTGACCGACTCCCAAGGCGCGATGAAGCGCTCAATACGTGCCCGCACTCATTCGCTCATCTTCCGCGCTACCGAGAACGGCCCCACCTGCGGCGCCGATAGTGCCGCCGATCGCCGCGCCTTCCAGACCACGGCCTTTCTGATGCCCGATGACTCCGCCGGTTGCCGCGCCCAGGGCCGCACCCGCCACGGCGCCCTGTTTCGTGCGTACCGTAGACTGCTGATTCGCGCAAGCCGCCAAACTCATGACCAGCGCAAGAACGGCCAGTATCTGTATTGCTTTCATGTCGTCTCCTTTCTGTTACGGGAAATGAGACGCGCATAAGACAAAGATATTCATTATCTGCCGGAAGAAGAGGGGTCAGGTTTCAGGCGGATCAACGTTCAACGCTGAACATCGAACGTCCAACGTTCAAGTAAAGAGTCAAGCGAGCCGCCATCACCCGACACGCGACACCCATTTTCGCGACACCCGACACCCGTCACCCTAATGCGTCCAGAATCTCCTGACGTTGTGTTTCCAGGTCGGCGATTTCCTGCCGCCAGAATTGCGGCGAGCCCCAATCGGCGGCCAGCCGCGAGAAACCGCCGTCGGCTTTCTGGCGCGCGCACCACGCGGTGTAATGAACGAAACGCATGGCGCGCAACGGCTCGATCAGGCGCAGGGCATGATATGGAAATTCGCGGAACATTTCATAGCCGTCGAGCAAACCGTCCATTTCGTGCCGTGCGCGGGCCAGTCGGTCGGGAAGCATCAGCCACAGGTCCTGCACGGCGGGGCCAACAGCCATGTCATCGAAATCCAGCAGGTGATAGCCCTCGTCGGGGCGATGCAGGATGTTTGCGCTATGACAGTCCGCGTGGATACGCAACTCCTCGACATCGTCGAACAGCGGCGAGATCAGTTCAATCAGCTCTTCGCAAATCTTCTCATAACCCACACGAAATTGCGCGGCCACATGACCGGAATCGAGGATGTAGGACAAATGTTCCGTCATGGAATGGCGCGGATGCAGCCGGATACGGTCTTGCGGCATACGCGCGGCGCCGACCTGATGCATGCGACCGATGAGGCGACCGAGCTGCGGCCAGTCGTCGCGCCCCGGGTCATCGAGCGGACGCCCGCCTTTTTTCGGGAACACGGCGAACCGGATCCCGTCGCACGCATGCAACAGTTCGCCGTCCGGACCGGGGAGCGGCGGCACGACGGGCACTTCGGCCTCGTGCAATTCATGCAAGAAATCCAACTCGTCCTGCAGCGCATCCCGGCTCCAGCGCCCGGGTCGATAGAATTTAGCGATGACAAAGCCGCCCTCGCCGAGGCCCACTTCATAGACCCGATTGATATAACTGTTCAGCGGCCGGCAAAGGTTGGTACAGCGACGGCCGACCACCTCTTCCACCACATTGATTACGGTATCGGGGGTCAGCGCGCCGAAATCGGCGACGGAATCAGATGCTGGTCGGCTGTTCTTCATGAATGGCGTTCAATGTGCCGGAAGCCGCGCCGCGAAGCAAGCAACACAGTACTGGACGCCACAGGCTTTGATATGAGGCCAAACACTTGGGCCTTGCGCGCCAGCCGGCTGGTCGATGGCAGCATGGCGCGGCCGGCATTGCGCCGGGTGATCACGATGGGGTAGTATTCACGCATGCTTATTCGCATCGATTATTGCGCCGACTACGAATACGGCGACCAGGTTTCACTGTCGCCCCATGTGATTCGTATCTTCCCGCGCCGCGACATGTTCGTGCATTCTGTCGATCTGGCGTTCCAGTGCAGCGGAGACGCCGATATCCAGTTCCGGCGCGACCTGTTTGATAACGAAACCGCTTATTGCTTTTTCCCCGCGGCCGTACATGCATTCCAAGTCACCCTCCGAGCCACGCTGGAGCTGAAGCCACGCAATGCGTTACATTTCCTGCTCGACTCGCACGGCGTACAAATCCCGCCGGACTATTCGGACGAGGAGCTGGTCCAGTTGCAAACCTATCTCGCCGGAACCCACACCGTTGCGCTGCCCGCTCCGCTGTCCCCTTCCGGGCGTCGTCCGACGGTGGATACGCTGATGGCCATGGTCCGGTGGATGAACGAGCAGATCACGTACGAGCGCCGCGACGAAGGCCCGCCGCTGCCGCCCGAACAATTATTGGCTCAGCGGAAGGGAACCTGCCGCGATTACACCGCGCTCCTGCTGGAGGCGCTACGACAAAACGGCGTGGCGGCGCGACTGGTCAGCGGGTATCTCTGGAAGGATCAACCTTCAGAACAGCGGATCGGCGAGGACGACCTCCATGCATGGGTCGAAGCGTATCTGCCCGGCGCCGGCTGGATCGGTCTGGACCCGACCAACGGCACCTTCTGCGATCATCACGCCATCGCGACGGCGGCCGGCTTGACCCCCGACGACATCGCTCCAGTCAGCGGCACTTACTACGGCATGCAACAGATTCCCAGCCGGTTGTCCACCCGTCTCTCCATCCAAGCCGATGAATAACGCCCGATCAACGACAGCTACGGCCTCAGCCACACCTCCGCCACGAGGTGGGCCAGACTAATCCGGTTGTGGGCCAACACATTGCAACGAGCGCCCCTGGATCGCGACGCCGTGCGTTCCCGGTTGAACCCAAACACCGTCCACGCTTATTCGGCCGTCGTCGGGTCAATGATCTGGGCGACCTTTGAAATTCGGGTCGCCGGAAAGCCGCTCTGTTGAGCGTGTTCACGGATCAAGTCCTCGCTGGGGGCCACGTAGACACAGTAGACCTTGTCATCGGTGACATAACTCTGCATCCACTGGATCTCCGAACCCAGTTTTCTGAGCACCCCACAGGATTTCTGCGAGACCTCCTGCAGTTGATCCGGGGTCATCTTTCCGGCGCCGGGAATGTCACGTTCGATTACGTACTTGGGCATGATGCACCTCCTTAACGAAGTGTTACACAACGCACGACGCAAGTCAAAATAAATCGACAAGATTCGATTATGTCTTCCGTGCTTCATTGTTCCGCCTTTGCGCCTTTTCATTCTTCGCGCCTTTGCGTTATCCTCCGTATCCATGGCACACGAACTCCACTTTCTGGATTGGTCCGCATCGCTCACGGACCGGGTCTGTGACAGGCTCTTGCCGAAATCCATGTCGGGTGCCGCGGACCTCTCCGACACGCTGGTCATCGTCCCGACCCGCCATGCGGGCCGCCGGCTGCGCGAAGCGCTTGCCCTGAAATGCGGCGAAGCGAACACCGCACTCATTCCGCCCCCCGTCCGGGAACCGCTTTTCTTCATGCAACCGGCACGCCAGACACGCGTGGCCGGCCCACTCTTCTCGAACGCGCTCTGGACGCGCCTGCTGAAAGAGATCGATCCCGCCGACCATGCCGGGCTGTTTCCCGTTCCGCCGCCCCGCCGCGACGCGGCATGGGCGATTCGTACCGCAGAACAAATTCAGCGGGTGCGCAACACCCTCGTGGACGGCGGCTATCTGATACGCGACGTGGTCCGACAATTCGGCGAGCGACTGGATGAACCGGAGCGCTGGGCCGACCTGGCCCGACTGGAAACGGACTACCTGAAACGCCTGGGACAAACCGACCTGGAAGATCGCGCGGCGAACCTGATTCGGCAGGCGGATGCGCCGGAACTCCCGCCGGATGTTCGGCGCGTGGTCGTCGCCGGCGTGCCGGATCCAAGCCTGTTGATGCTCCGCGCATTATCGCAATTGCCGGACAGCATATCGATACAGATTCTGATTCATGCCCCCGAATCCGAAGCGGCAACGTTTGATGAATGGGGCCGCCCCGTGAGAGACGGCTGGAGAGACGGCTGGAGCGAACGCCAGATCGATATCCCGAATCCGGACCGCAACATCCATCTCGGCGCCAACCCTATCGATCAAGCGCGCATGGCGTTGGAATCGATCGCGGAAGAAGCCGCCCGCATCGGTCCGTCCGACCTGGCCATCGGCGTACCCGACATGGAAGTCGCGCCGTATATGGACACCGCGTTGGCCGACCACGGACTCATCGCCTTCAATCCCGCCGGGATACCGGTGAAGCAACACCGGCTCTACCACGTGCTGGACGCCTGCCGGGCCTTGTTCAGCGAGCCCTCTTACCGCAACGTCAGCCGCTTGCTTCGCCATCCGGACGTCCTGCGCGCACTGCACGATAAGCAGGGCATCGATCCAAGCAACCTG
>SLGY01000126.1 GCA_007136425.1 Kiritimatiellia bacterium | reverse complement strand
GATGTCCTGATGAACCACGTTCGCGGGTTTCAAAAACGCGTCCGGGCCGATGGTTCCGCCCAAATGTTCGCTGCGACCGTACGCCCAATGCGCACCCGCCTTTTCGTCCTCGATGACCGAGCCCATGACGACGGCTTTATCGTTGCAGCCGAGGCCGAGTTCCGCGACGTTGCGTCGCGCGGCATCCTCTTCCAGATACGCCGCGAACGCCCGCGCTTCCGGGCCATCGCCGCGCACGTCCAGGATCCGGTTGGACTCGATCAGTAATTCGAACGCCTCGCCGTTGCGATCCATGGGAATTACGCCGCGCGTCATGCTCGGTTCGTCCTCGTGCTCACCTTCATAGGGCACAATGAACGCCTCGCCGCTCGGCAGGTTGATGAGCGGGAATTCCTTGCCCGGATGGCACAACCCGTCGTCCGCATGTCCGACGCGATGGCGTAAATCGAAGAACACGCGGTCGCCGGTACTGAACAGAACGTCGGCGCCCTCGGCCTTTGTCAGGAGATCGGCCAGGATATGGGTGTGTCGCGCCACCTCCCGATAGTCGGCGGCCAGCGCGGTTTGTTCCATGCGCCGCAATACGCCGGGCATGCTGGCGACGCGGATCGAGGGATACTTTCTGGCCAGACGCGAGAGTGGTGCAGTGGCCGAATAGCGGGTCATCGCCACCACGATGGTACTGTCCGCGATCGCCTTTTCGATTTCGATTTCCCTCCCGTCCATGCAGCCTGAATCGGGTAGATCGCCGTTGTTGGCGCCGGTTGCGGGATAGGAGAGCAACGGGTGCGCGGTGACGGGCAGCGCAGTGAATCCCTGCCGCCATTCTTCCGCCATGGCGCGCCGGTCTTTCCAGTCTTCATTGTCTTTGATCGCCCCATGCGGTTCGTCCACCATGACGAGCACCACGTCCCCCGGCGTAGGCGCGAAGACGTCGGCAAATAGTTTCTGCTTATCGAGCATAGTCTTCCCTGTGTTATCCAATGTTTAATGCGGAGTATCCATTTTCACCACCCGCTGCGCTGGAGGACACGGAGCAGGCGGAGGGAATATAATTCCACCTCATCTTGCCTCCGTGATCTCAGTGCCCTCCGTGGTAAAAAAGGTCATAGGTTGCGGCTATACCGCGCTGTGTAATCCGTGGTTGAATATATCTTTTTCCGAATCCAAATCCCGCAGGGCGCGTTCCGCATAGGCCGCGGCGCGTTCGCGCTTGCCGCGCGGCGGCTTACCGGGCAGCGGGGGAAGTATCCCGAAATTGGCTTTCATCGGTTGGAAATCCTTGAGCGGGGCATGGGTGACGTAATGGCAGAGCGAGCCGAGCATGGTGGTTGTTGGCAGTACGACAGGCGTTTTGCCCGACAGAACCCGGGCGGCGTTGATACCCGCAAGCAGGCCGGTAGCGATGTTCCCTGCGTAGCCTTCGACGCCGGTGAGTTGACCCGCGCAGAAAAGGTCTTCCCGGTTTCGCATTTGCATGCTGGGTTTCAGCAGTTTGGGGGAGGCGATGAAGGTGTTGCGATGCATTTGCCCGAAGCGCACGTATTCCGCCTGTTCGAGACCCGGGATGAGTGCGAAGACACGTTGTTGTTCCGGAAACCGCAGATTGGTTTGAAACCCGACCAGGTTGTACAGCGTCGCGGCAAGATTATCCTGGCGCAATTGCAGCGCCGCGTACGGGCGCCGGCCGGTACGCGGATCGGTTAGTCCGACCGGGCGCATGGGGCCGAACGCCAGCGCTTCCCGGCCTCGACCGGCAAGGATTTCCACAGGTAGACAGCCTTCAAAGAATTCATGGGGACCGGCTTTTACGCCTTGTTCCATGACCAGCTCGAAAGGGTGCAGCGGAATGCGTTCGGCGTTGATCAAGGCGTCGATGAACCGTTCATATTCGTCGCGGTTCAGCGGACAATTGATGTAATCGCCGCCCTCTTGTTCAGAGCGATCGTAGCGGGAAGCGCGGAAGGCGACATCCCGGTTGATGGATTCGGCGGTGACGATGGGCGAGATGGCATCAAAGAAATAGAGGTGCTCATCTCCACTTAGTCGTGCGAGTTCCTCGGCGAACGCGTCGGAGGTGAGCGGCCCGGTGGCGATGATGGTGGGCTCGTCGGGAAGGTGCGTGACCTCTTCGCGGACGATCTCTATCCGCGGATGGGCCTCGATGCGGCGCGTGATCTCGCGGGAAAAGGCGATGCGATCGACGGCCAACGCGCCGCCCGCGGGCAGGGCGCAGGTGTCCGCGCATTCCATCAGCAGCGAGTTGAGTTGACGGATTTCCTCTTTAAGCAAGCCGGACGCGCGATCCCGAAGACGGGATCCGAGCGAATTCGAGCAGACCAATTCGGCCAGATCGCCCGTTACATGCGCGCCGGTATGGTGGGTCGGGCGCATTTCATAAAGACGCACGGAAACGCCGCGTTCCGCCGCCTGCCAAGCGGCTTCGCTGCCGGCCAATCCGCCGCCGATGATATGTAATGTCTTTCTCATGGAACAGGCGTCCATTCGCCGTTTGATTTATCTGGATCATCAGACAGGGGGGGAATGGTGTCAAGACGGCCGCCAGCCAAGTGCGACGTAAAATTGTCACACGTGTGACAATTTTACGTCGCACCGGCTGAAGGATGTGGGATTAGCCCGCATTTCTACCACCTATCCGTGCCCTTGTGGTATCCTGTGCGCCCCCACGACCTTGTGTCGTGGGTACGCGAGTTTGTGCCATGCAGACGGTGCGAGACACGAGACATGAGCCCGTTTAGCAGCCCGTTGAAAAACGTTTGTTGGGCGTGCCATCCACCGCCTCACGGCGGCGGCTACGAAGAAAACTGCAATGTAGCCGCGCCCGTGAGGGCGTGGATTATGAGGCCATGAGTTTTTCAACGGGCTGTTAGAGCAAGGGAGGTTCGTAGTCTACGCTTGCGCCAACGCTTCTGATACGACTTGCCTCAATGCACCACGCCTTCTTTCGTAGCTCCCATTTCCTGCGCCGATTGGAAATCGGCGCTACGGACACGTGTCCAGAGTGTATCATAAGAGAAAGCTCCCCTTCGGCACCCCAGCATGTGGGGCGCCGTGTCGGGCTGTCAATGGTTTGAAACTACGGTTGTCAAGCGGGTCGACAAGCGTGGCGTGTCTTCGTTTAATCATAAATACGGCGCGAAGAGGCGGGCCATGCCGTCGCGCAGTTGAACGGGCAACGCGCGGCCGTTGACTTCGTCCAGGGTAAGCGGGCGCGCTGCTCGAATCAGGTTTTCCGCGTGCGCCTGTAGTCGGCGTGCCAAATCCTCGTCATAGCATTCCAGGCCCATCTCGAAGTTTAGTCGCAGACTGCGCGGATCCCAATTGGCCGAACCGATTAATGACCATGCATCATCCACGATTAGTAATTTGCTATGATCGAAGGGGGGCGGGGACAACCAGACGCGGCAGCCCCATTCGAGGATCTGCCACATCTGGGCCATGGACGCCCAGGCCACCATCTTCAGGTTGTTTTCCGCCGGGATAACGATGTCTACCTGCACGCCACGCAACGCGCAGGTGTTCAGCGCGCCGATCAAAGTCGCGTCCGGCAGGAAATAGGGCGTCACGATCCGCACCGAGCGTTCCGCCACGGAAAGCGCGCCGTGAAAAGCCATCCGCATCTTGTCATAATCCTTGTCGGGCCCGTCCGGCACCGCCCGGGCAATTACCGGCCCGGCATCCGCAGGAGGCGCAAACCAGGTATCGCCTTGCAGGACCTCGCCTGTCGTGAATTGCCAGTCCTCCACAAAGGTGGCCTGCAATTCGTGAACCGCCGGTCCGATAATCCGGAAATGCATGTCCCGTGTGGGGTAGGAGGGCCGTTCACCGAGCACGTTGCCCGCCCGGATGTTCAGCCCGCCGGTAAAACCGATGCGGCCGTCTGCAATGAGAATCTTGCGGTGACTCCGCAAATTGAGGTACGGCGTGGTCCAGGGCAGGTAACTGGGCATGAACCGGGCGGTGCGAATGCCTTTCATGCGTAATCGATGTGTCACGGGCGGCATGGAATAGCGCGCGCCGACGGAATCGATCAGGACGCGGACGGCGACGCCGCGCCCGACCGCCTCGGCCAACGCTTCCACGAAGCGGTGCCCGATATGATCGTTGGCAAAAATATACGTGGTCAAAGTGATCGAGCGCTCGGCTTGCGCGATCGCCTCCAGCATCGCCGGATACGCTTCGTCGCCGTTGACGAGCGGCTCGATCTCGTTGCCCTTCAGCAGGTCGAGTTGCGTAAGGCGCGCATGCAGGCGCGCCATTTCGATCAGGTGCTTGCCGTTCTCCGGCAGGTGCTGGTCCAGTGTATGCAAGGAACAGATATACGCATCCATCGACGCCAGGTGCCGACTCTCCTCCCCGCGCAAGCCGGCGGCGCGACGGCGAACGCGGTTGATGCCCAGCAGGATATACAGTGCGGCTCCGATAAACGGAGCGAGCCAGATCAGGCCTACCCAGCCGACCGCCGCGCGCGAGTCGCGCTTATAGATGATCGCGTGGCCGGACGCGCCGAGCGACAGCAACACGCTGAGTCCGGCGGTGACGTACGGCCAGAAGGTCTGGATTATGTCCTGCATCTCTCAAAGCATAACGGATCGGCCGCCGTTTGGAAAAGGAATATGGCGGACTTGAACGCGGGCCGCTTGTGGGCCATCATCCATCGGCCATGAAAAGGAATCCTTTCGGTAATCTCATCGCGGCGTGGTGCGCGGCATGCATGATGTGTGCGGCGGGCATGGCGTATGAGCCGGCGGATGACGCGCAGGTCGTCTGGAAGCTCAACATCGGAGCAGGCGCGGACGAAGAAGCGCTGGGTTTCGGTTGGGGTAGCGGCGAACCGGTCGGCGGCCGGCGCGCCCGGTGGATTAACCGGTTGGAAGGGGATGTCCGGGTGCATCTGGAAGAACCGCGCGATCTGGTCTTCCGCTTGACCGCCTCCATTCCGCATCTCGATTGGCGGCGCCAGCGTATCGGCCTGTTCATCAACGGCCGTTTTGTAAAGGATTGGCAGGCGGCCGACGATCATCATTTTCACGACTACACCGCCAGGATTCCGGCGACCTATTTCAATGAGGGCGATAATCGTATCACCTTACGGATGGCCTACAGGACCCGTATCGGCCGGGACCCGCGCGATCTCGCCTTGGCGGTGGACACGATCGAGTTGAGGGAACCCTGATCATGCCGTCCCCGGTCGGACACGGCATGATCGGATTGAGTATCGGCCTCCTGTACGCGTGGCCGCGCGGCGCGCGCATCCAGCGCATGACCGAAACACTCAAGCAACAGCGTGTCCCGCTTTTCCTCGCCGTTCTCCTCGCCAACCTGCCCGACGTGGATTACGTCCCGGGTATTCTGACGGGCGATCTCAACGCCTATCACCATCAATACACGCATACGCTGGGCTGGGTCCTATTGGTGACCGGCGGTGTCTGGTTGATCTGGCGGGCTTGGCGTCCGGAAACCGGTATGCGGGAAGCCGTCTTTGTCTTTGCCTGTCTCATGAGTCACCTGGTCGCGGACTGGTTTACCGACGACGGGGCCTACCCGTTCGGGATCATGCTGTGGTGGCCGTTTTCGGCGGACTACACGATCGCACCGCAACACCTGTTCCCGCGCCCGATCAAGGAGGACTGGGCCGAGGTCTTCACGTGGCATAACGTCCGGGTCATGGGCATTGAATTCCTCATCACCCTGCCGTTGATCCCGCTTGCACTGATGGTGAAAAGAATCCTCCCATCCTCGTCCAGACGACCATAATCATGATCATCGCCCTCCTGTCATGTTGAGCGGATCGGGACGGAGTCGAAGCATCTCATGCCTTGACGGGCGGGATGGATATTCCCGCGCACCCATACTCGTCTGCAAACCCTCGCATAGACTGGATGAAGACGGGAATTAACATGTGCACCACTTAAGGGTAGATTAATGCGCATGGAGATGCTGTGAATGCCGGCTTTCATCATTCAAGAGCCGTCAAAACGCGCTGGTTCTGCCTGTGTACGTTGATGGCGGTTTCTTTATCGCTGGTCTCGGTGGGTGACGTGGGGCGGCCCCCTGAGCAGGGCGCAAATCAGGAAGAGGATGTTGTGAGTGAGAAACGCCTGATCGTTGGATTTCGACAAGGCACCGGGCGTGACGCAAAAGATGCATTGCATGATGAAATTGGTTCGCGATTGATTCGGGAGTTCGTGTCCATTTCAGCGGATCTCGTGGTTGTGACATCGCGCTTGACCGCCGCAGAAGCTATTGTGCGCTATGAAGAGAACGAATCGGTGCGATACGCGGAACGCGACAAGAAAATCCGGGTACCAACCGACCCGTCGGAAGAGTGAAGCGTTGAACCACCGCCAAGCGAGTCATGCGGGCGGCGTTCAGAGAGTTCGTCTTGACAGTATTATGTGAACCGCGTAAAAACGGCTATAGAGAATTTATCACAATTGTAGGTGTCCTTATGATGTTGTCGCGCTGGTTGATCGTATCTGGTTTGTTGTCTCTCCTCATTGCTGTTTGCCCTACCTCGTCAGCAGAAATCAATGGCATCCGGGAACTCGGAACCACATCGCCCCAACCTCAGGATATGATTGAGCCGGACCCCTCCGATGCGGAGGAAGACGCGGCGGCTGCGGATATCGATCCCTTGGATTCCTTTAGCGCCGAGCTTGAGGAACTCTCGTATGACGAACTGATGGAACAGAAGCAGGTGGTGCGTGCGTCCATGCAGGAAGCCGCGAAGACCGTTCAAGAACGAAGAGCCGAATTACGGGACGCTCGGAACGAAGCGCGCCTGTCAGATGAGCGTGTGGCGGAGATTCTTGCCGAGATCAATGACCTGCGCCGCAAGATTGAAGAAGTGATAGATGAGATTCCTGAAATCAAGGAGGCGCAGGAGGAAATTGCGGAAATGCAGGGGGAATCCATGGAGCTTATGCAGAAGCGTCGCTTGATTCTTGAGCGTCTTCAGGAGATGGAAAGAAGCGGTGATGACGCGCAATGAGCCGGGCGATGTCTTTTGGTATGATCGGCAGAACTGAAATCTGAGTAATCCGCTGACGGGAATGACACAACGTAATGACCAAGGTCGGCAGCAGCCTTTGAGCAACAGTGCTTTTGTATTGGAGACGAAAATATGAAACCATCATCAAGAAATCCCGTTAAGCGATATCATGTTCCGCTTTTCTTTGCGTCCTTGCTGGGGGTCATGCTGATCGCTCATACCGCTCACGCGCAATGCAACTACGTGCGTGCCGATACGTATCCTCAATTTGCCGTCGCTAACGGCTTCGCCACATTGAATCCGGATACGGGTGAAGTCACCTATGAGCCGGGCATGGGGCCGTCAGAAGATTTTGACGGGGATGGGCTGACGAATTTCCAGGAATGGGATGGATGGACTGCCACGGTACATTCCGGAGGCGTTACGGAATTGCAGTATTATGGTTGGCGCGACACAACCGTTCCGGCGGGCGCTACATGGTACCCGGGTTCCTGTCTTGATCAGGTCGACTCCAACCGGGACGGTGTGTCCGATTATGTTAATTGGCTGGCCGGGACCAACCCGCGAAGTAGTGACACGGATGGAGACGGCATTCCGGATGCATGGGAAATCAGGACCGGCTTGGATCCGCGGGACGACGGTACGGATAATCCCCTGAACGATCCGCATGCCGACCCGGATGGTGACGGACTCACGAACCTGGAAGAAACGCTCGGTCCCGGCAATACCGTATTCCCCTCGCTTCCGCCCGCCACGGCCGACAATCACCTTACCCTCCCTGAATTCGGCGAGCCCGGAGCGAATTACACATTACCGCTGAACTTTGACACGACCGGGGATAACCTGATCGATTCATTCAAGTATCAGTGGGGTGCACTGGATCCCTTTGATTGGGACGATCCGGATGCGGATCTTGACGGGGATGGCCTGACCACGTTTCGGGAACAGACCGTGCATCCGCTGTTGGCCCGCTTCTGGCAGAGCGGAAATATTCCCGGTGCTGCGCGTTTTACGCCTGCGGGCATGAACTACAATGTTCCGGGTTATACCGTCCCGCATACGCGTCAAGGGCTGATTGCTCCCGGATATATGAACCGGGCGAATTTCAATGAACCCGGCGATTCCCAACTCGATCCGGGTGTGGT
>SLGY01000066.1 GCA_007136425.1 Kiritimatiellia bacterium | reverse complement strand
TAGCCGCCGCTCTTCTGGGGCTGGCTTCGGACTTCGTGCTTCGGATTTGATTCGGGCTTGGGTCTTTCGTCATTCGTCATTGATGGACAATGCGTTGCGTGTATACACGAATCAGCCCTGCGGATTAGGCCGGATTCATCCGATCGCGCAATTTCAGCTCCATATCATGCTGATAAAGCGCGTCCAACAACTCCGCCAGATCGCCTTCGATAATCTGGTCCAGATTATAAAGCGTCAGATTGATGCGATGATCCGTAACGCGATTCTGCGGGAAGTTATAGGTTCGGATACGTTGGCTTCGATCGCCCGACCCGATCTGTGTGCGCCGCACATCGGCTTCCTTGGCGGCCTCTTCGCTTCGTTTCAAGTCGAGTAACCGGGCGCGCAACACGCGCATGGCCTTGTCCTTATTGCGATGTTGCGATTTCTCGTCCTGACATTGTACCACCAGCTCGGTCGGTAAATGGGTGATTCGGACCGCGGAATCCGTCGTATTCACGCTATGGCCGCCCGGGCCCGACGAGCGATATATGTCCACGCGCAGATCTTCCGGCCGGATCTCCACCTCGTCCACCTCATCCGCCTCGGCCAATACGGCGACGGTGGCCGCCGACGTATGAATGCGCCCGCCCGCTTCAGTAACCGGGATCCGCTGGACACGGTGTCCCCCGCTCTCGTAATGCAACGCACGAAAAACGTGATCGCCTTCCACGGAGAAAATGATTTCCTTGAATCCGCCCCGGGTAGAGGGGCTGGCGTCAATGATCGATACCTTCCAACCGCGATTCTCCGCGTAACGCGTGTACATCCGGTGCAGGTCCCCCGCGAACAGGGCCGCCTCTTCACCGCCGGTACCGGCCCGGATTTCCATGATGACGTTGCGGCTGTCATCCGGGTCGGGCGGAATCAGCGCGGCTTTCAGCTCGTATTCGGCGCCGGGCAACGCTTGCTCCAGCCGTTCGAGCTCCTCGCGCGCCATCGCCGCCATGTCCGCATCCGTGTCGTCGGCCTCCAGCAGCGCGCGGCTCTCGTCGGTTTCGCGCTGCAAGACGAAATAGGCGTCCGCCTTTTCCAGGATACGCCGCACATGGGCGTGCTCTTCCATGATGGCGCGATAGCGCTTCTGGTTCGCAGCCGTTTCGGGATTCGACAAATCGGATTCCAGCGCGGCCAGACGTTGGCGTAACTGCTCGATATATGAAGGGTCGATCATGGCGCGCTCCGGCCGGGCCGGCGAGAGGCATGAAAACAACGCGGGCCGGGATCGCCTGACGACGCACCCGGCCCGGACAAGAAAACAGCGCTACTTCGTGGCGGTCTTGGCGCCGTACCGCTTACGGAACCGCTCCACGCGGCCCTCGGTATCAATGTACTTGGCCTGCCCCGTAAAAAACGGATGACAGGCGGAACACGTGTTCACATGCATATCTTTTGCGGTGGACCGCGTCTTCACCACATGCCCGCAGGCACAGGTAATGGTCGCTTCCACGTATTTCGGATGAATTTCAGCCTTCATGAGATCCTCTGAGGGTTCAATCGATTCGGGATTCAGGCTCGGAAGACTACCACGGGACCCGGCCTTTGCAAGTGTTTTTATGACCTTGTTTTGGAAGCACCCAAAAGATGCGCCTGCTGCGCGCGCCGGTTCCCGGCGCTACCCGCGCCCGTGTCCTTCTTCTGCAGACGCAGGCGCCCGTAATCGCTCAACAGATATATGATGCGCTCCACCTTATGGGTGGTCTGCAAGACCGTCGCCAGGCACGGATCGTCGTCCTGCTGCAAATCGGCCCCGTACCGGTCCCGGATCCGGTTGAACCGTTCCTGATGTTGCGAAGTCAACAGTTCCAACGTGGCAAAGTCCTGTACATCGCCGGATTCAATCGCCCACGCCGTGGTTTCGATCAACGCTTTGAGGCTTTCGTGCAGTCCCTGTTGCAATGTCAGCACCCGGTCGGACGCCGTATCGCCCAGGCTGTCCGGCAGGTCCAGAAAGGAAAACAGCGTTTCTTCGATGGACGTGGCAATATCGAGCCGCGCCGTACAGTTCCGATACCGACGCACCGTCTGTTCATTCAACGGTTCGGCGGCGACCCGGTCCAGTTCTTCCCGTATGGTTGAGCCGATAAAAAGAAACTGGTTATGCAATTCCTCGCGCACCGCGTGACGCACCGGAGCGGCCTTGCCCTCGTCGTCCTCCCGGTAATAGCGGGGAAGCAGCGCCCACAAACCGGGTTCCTGTTCGGCGAACTGTTGCAACCGGATCTCGGGCCGGGTATGCAGGGCCCCGAATTGAAGCGGATTCGTGTATCCTTTCCACAGAATGAAGAAGCGCACTCCGAAAAGAAGGAGTATGACGATCATCGTAAGATAGAAGATCCATTCCAGCCCCATATCATGCGGCAAGAGCATCAGCGCCGCCGTATAGACGATCCCGCCCGCCAAGGAAATCTCGGCGTAGGAATCCTGTTTGAGCATTTCGATGTTGAAATCCGCGCGCACAATATCGCGCAACACCACGCCGCCGGACGCGGTCAACACGCCCATGGCAGGCCCCCATAACCAGAGCGGACTCGATTTCATTTCCACGGCCACACTGACCCCGATCACGGTAAAGGCCGCTACCGCCCAGGCATCAAAAAACTTGAAAAGCTGTCCGAACAGGCCGCCCAGCTTTTCTTCCGCGTATTGCTCCACCTTATGCGTAATCTCCCGCGAGCTGCCGTGAAGAAAGTCGTAAAGCTTGAAGCCGAAGAAGGCGAGAACCACGATCCCGATCGCCACCAGAAGATATACGGGCGTCTCCAACACGAACACGCGATCCGCGCCCAGGAAAAGGTCCCGCAACACGCCGCCGCCGATGGCGGGCAAACTGGCCAATACCAGGGCCCCGAATATGTTGTAACGCTCCTTCCGCGCAAGTAACACGCCCGAGGTACAGAACGCTATGATGCCCAGCAGATTGAGCACGGTAAACCAGGCCTGACCGGTCGTGATCGACAGATACACCGGGAGCACGAAATCCCGGTGCAACGCGCGAATGCGCCCCTCGCGTTCCATGCCGCGCAGAATCTCATTGAACGCCGCGACCTGCTCATCGCTGATCGACGCACGACTGAACATGACGTGAACCGGGATCTCGCCCATATCCGCACGAAGTTTCCGGACCTGTTCGCCATACCCGGATTCCACCAGCATCCGGTCCATGATCAGCGGATTGGATACAAACACATCCACCCGCCCTTCCAACAGCAGTGAGAGATTGTCCTCGTACCCGCGCGAATCCACCAGCTCAAGCGACGACGGCGGATCGTCCAGAAAATCGGTCAACTCTTGCGATCCATAGACATAGTCTTCCGTCACCGCAAAACGCAGGGGCGCCCGACGCAGCACCTCGATAAAATCGTGCACATCCCGCACCCCATCGAGCTCTTCCACCCGTTTATCGAAGTAGATGGCGTTCTGTTCCGTACGATAGGGAATGGAGTACCGGGCAAACGCCTCGCGTTCTTCGCGGTAATAGGCGCCCATGACAAAATCGATCTCGCCCGATCGCAGACCGGACAACAACTCCGCCCAGGACATCGGCTCGAACGCAATACGTACATCGGCCTCATAGAACATTTCCCGCGCGATTTGAATGTCCAAACCCGTCGCAGCCGTTAACTCGCCCGGCCGGGCCTCCATCTGGTAGGGTTCACGCGGAAACCAGCCGCTGCGCAGCTCATATGCCGCCGTCTGCCCGAACGCCACGGGCACTGCGCCCGACCCGACGCCCAACAGAACGACCAGCCCGAGCAAAAGGCGCATAACACCGGTCCGCACCCTGCCGCGGGGCCCGATCACGAACGCACCCGATTCTATGTGTAGGTCCGACATGCCCCATACCCTACGCAATAAAGCTCAAATTACGAAGTCGAAAAAGGGGAATGCACCCCATGACACGTGCACAGCCCGCCTGTATACTTCGTTATTGCGAATTTCCGGTATCATAGGTCTAGGTCTCACTCTCTTCGCCCTGGCGCCCGTCAGCATGGCGGCCGAACAGGACCGCGCACGGGCGTTTACCATCTTCGCGGGTCGCTATACGATAGAAACCACCGGCGACAGCGCCAACCCTTTCCACACGAATCATGAAAACAGCTACGTGGCGGGGATCGCGTATGCGCACGATCTGCGGACTCTGGCCCGACGCGGCGCGACGGGCTGGGAAACCGGCTTCGCCGGCCGGTCCGGAGAACGGGTCTCGGCGGAAGTATGGGGCGGCGTCTACGTGCGGCATCGAGGGATCCCGGTTTTCGGCATCCTGATAAAGCCCGCCCTGACCGTCGGCTTGAGCGCGGTAGACCGGGCCATCGGCACCGAACGGGAACGGGAAGCCCGCAACAACGGGGACGCCCGGTTACTCTACTATTTCGGACCGGAACTCGCCCTCGCCAGCGCCCGCCAGCGCGACTGGGAGCTGACCTATCGCCTGCATCACCGCTCCGGCGGCATGAAAACGCTGGGCAACATGAGCGAAGGACACAATGCCAACACCATCGGCCTGCGCCGCCGCTTCTGACCCCTAACCCGCGTCTAGGAATAGACCAGGGTCATTCAGTTCTTTGCAATGAATTCCCGCGTTGCTATTTGGCAATTCTATACTGCATTGCTTAACAGGAAGGCCTCCTTGCTCTTTCATGTGGGTGACACATCGGGCGTGCTTTGTAGGGGCTTCGCTTGCGAAGACCGAGCGTTACTCACATACTCGGTCCGCGCAAGCGCGGCCCCTACGAAAAAGCCCGCGGGTAGGCCCATAGACGAAAAATCTCAAGGGAGCCGGGGGGAGGACTGAATGCCCCCCAGGAATATCTTGCCCTGCTGACATATAGACTGTTCATTCCGCGCCCGCTATGGTAGCAAGATCCCATCAGCCGATACCTCGGAGCATGGGAGCATGGCCAATAAAGCGATGAATACAGGCTGGCACGATAACTGCGCGTGCACGACAGGCTCAACGCGAACAACAAGGGGGACCACGCACTACCGGGCGGTCCTTTTCGGCCTGATCCTTGCCTTGCTGGTCGGGTGCTTGGATGTGCTCGCATCCTTGCGCCTGCCTCCTCCCGTTCTGCAACCAGAACAGTACTCCTCGCCTTCGGGTCGCTATGTCCTGACCGTGCGTCCCAACGACATATACGGGCGCGGAACAGGCCTCTACCAACTTGAAAAAGACGGCGTCGAAGTCTGGTCCGGAGAAAAAGCCTATACGCTCTGGGATGCGGCGGTGACCGACAACGGGGTGGTCGCCGGCTACGCCTATTCACACGGTTGGCGAGGCTTTGCAAAGAGCGGAGGGATCGAGGCCGGCATGGGCGACATGATTGCGGCAATCTTCGAAAATGACGGCGCATTGCGGATGGAACGGTTCTATCCAAGAACAATGAGTTCCTACCTCCATGCCGCGCCCGCGCCGTTGGTCCCGGGCCTGATCATGGATCCGGAACACGACCGCATTATCCTGCGCGTCCGCGATGCGGACCTGAATCGGCAACATGAACATTGGTGGATCTATCGATTATCGGACGGCGAAAAACGCAAGGCGCTGAAGCCGCACACCTTATTCGACAGCCATGATCTGGGCCGGGTTGTTGCCGCACGACGCTTGGAGGGTACGCCCTTTATCCTCGCCCAATTCGCCATGCAGGAATCCGCTCATCTCGGCGCATTTTTCGCTCTCATCGAACCGCCCGAGCGCGTTGTCTGGTCCATCGCACTGCCCCGGGATCATGGAACCTTCCGGGAGAGGACGTCGGAACCGATCGTGGATTATATCCGACGGCACTCCGCAATCCTGGACACGGCGCCGAAGCAATTCACTCTCTTGTTCGCGGAGGACGGGGAACAGGTCAACTTCATCGTTCAACGCCACGAGCGCGATGCGTGGACGGTAGACGAGCAGGACCGCTCGCCGTTTTCCCCGCCTTCGGAACCCGCAGCACAAAAAGAGGACAGGGCCTTTCCGCCCCTGAAACTTGAGCATCTGGGCGAAGTCATGTTGGCGTCCGAACCGACCCCGGGCGAATTCTCCTTGCGCCATGTGCAAGCGTACGACTTTGACGAGGAAGGAAACATCGCCATCTATCGGCCCACGGATTCCAAGGCGCTGCTGATCAGTCAACAAGGCGCCCTGCTGCATGAGCTCGATTTGGATCTGCCGGTGACCAACCGGGGCGAATTCGCCATGACGCGAGCGGGCGAGGATTTCATTATCGCTCAATCCGCTTACGGCACGGGCGTGGTCGCCGAACTTCGGCGCATCCATTTCGAACGGGGAACCGTACATCCCATTATCGCCGACATTCCGGCGGTTCGCGCGCTGGCCGCGTGGCCGGACGGCAGACTGGCCGCATTGACCTCACGACGCCTGCGTAACTCTTCTCTTCCCGGTCTCTATATCCTGAGCGCGGAAGGAGAAACGGAATGGAGCAACGAGCGGCACGGTCGCCGCCGTCAGCCGGATGCATTGCTGAGCCCGAGAGACATTACGCTGGATCACGAAGGCAACCTGGTCGTCCTTGATGCAAGTCGGCACACGCTTCAATTCTTCCAACCGGATGGACGCTTTCTCAGAACCGTGGATCTGCGCGAGCAATGGTCTGAACGCCCTCGCTATCCCACCCGCGTACTTCATACGCCGCCCGAAGGGTTCATCGTTTATCAGTCGCAGGCGCCGTCCAACGTCGTCCATGTCGCCTCCGACGGAAGCATACGACGCGCCCTTGCCTTGCGCTACCCGAACGAGCGCCCTTTCTTCAGACGGCTCCTGCCACTTGCGCCTGACGGCGCCTTGTGGGGTTATGATCTGGAAGCGATCCTTCGGTTCGATGAAGAGGGCGTGGTCTCACACACCATCGGGCACAAACATGACGAGCAACAGCTCGTTCGCGCAGGGCCGATCACCGTCAACCGATCAGGTCGCACGTATGTCATGGATACGCACACTCACTTCATTCACGTATTCGACGCTGATGGAAAGCAACAGGATGTATATCAACCGGATCCCTTACAATTCCCCAGACTGCGCGCCGTATATCTGGCGGCCTCCGATGATGGCGAGTTCTTTCTTTCCTCCTTGAGTGCTCGCGATCCCCGCCTCCATTTCTCGCCAGACGGGCGACAACATGAACCCGCGTCCGACTTGACCGATGATACCGGGGAAGTCTGGCGTTTCTTCCAGCCGAACGGCCATAGGCTATGGATCCGAGGGCGCAACGATGCCTATCTGGCCTCGCGCGAGGAAGGGGTCATCCGTACCCTCTCGCGACGACCGGACGGGAAATGGTTGGAAAGAGTATCGGATCTTGCCATGTCTCCGGATGGAGGGGTGGCCATTTTCAGCACGCCGCTTCGCCGTTCTTCCAGCAGCGACATGGCCGTTTCTCTCTATGATCGCGAAGGAGAACCCATGGGTCTCGTGCTTCTTCATGAGCGGCCCCGATCGCTGGCATGGACCGGGGCGCAAGTGTTGTTACTGTATGCCGATGAGATTCTCGTCTACGACAACGACGGCGACCCTGTCGGACGCATGGACTTGTCGACATACGGCGACCGGGACTGGCGCAGCTTATGGCTGATCGACGAGG
This sequence comes from Kiritimatiellia bacterium, assembly GCA_007136425.1. GTDB lineage: Bacteria > Verrucomicrobiota > Kiritimatiellia > SLAD01 > SLAD01 > SKZA01. The sequence continues at coordinate 540 of SLGY01000066.1, read as the reverse complement.
GACGCGAACTGCGCGTTTATGATGCTGAAACGCAAACCTTCCAGCGGTTCCGCATCGCCCCATTGGATGAAGTCTGATGTTTGTCTTCCAAGTATGCAACGCCCTCGGAATAATTATGGACGGGGCACGGCTTACGGAGCTGATGGCCTTTCCCGTCACAGATCAGGCAATATGGGTTTGTAACTAGGCAGAGGGATTCATGAACGAACACAGCCCACGCTTCAGGGAGATATTCTTCGAGGCTTACGAGAGCTTACCCCGTCAAGGGCCGGGCAATCGCACCAGCGCGATCAAAGCCCTCGGTCTTTGCCGCAATCTGCCTGAGTTTCCGGCGATTCTGGATTTGGGATGCGGCGCCGGGGGACAGACCTTGCAGCTCGCTGAATTGATACCGGGTTCGATCATAGCAATCGACGCCCACGCACCGAGCATCGAGCGGCTTCAAGCCGCCATTGCGGAGCGGAGGCTTGCACACCGCATCAGCGGGGTCGTCGGAGATATGGCCCACCTGGATCAGCCGCATGAAAGTTTCGACCTCAT
>SLGY01000093.1 GCA_007136425.1 Kiritimatiellia bacterium | reverse complement strand
GGTCCGTACACGCCCCCACGCTCGCCAATCAGGACGATCACGGAGGATCACAGCGCACTACCGGCTAACGCGGTGTTGCGCCTCAAACCAGGTTCGGATATCTATGAGGAGGCTCGACCATTTCCCAGGATAAAATAGTGCTTACACGTCTGCTTGCCATCGTATTCCTTTTGACGGGCATCGCCCAGGCCGACAGTCCATACCGCGAGCCGTTGGGTTTTTCTTATGAGTGGGATGTAGGGCTCGGGCGCAGTGTGTATGTGGTTGGTAATCACCCGGATATTGGATCATGGAATCCGGTGAATGCCGTGCGGCTACGATGGACGCCGGGCAATGTGTGGACCGGAAGCGTGGCGATTCGAGCGGGGACGGAGTTGGAATATAAATATATCGCCCGCACCAATAGTATCGATGTGCACTGCGAAGGCGGCAATGTTTCTTGGCTGGCAGGACCTAACCTGACGCGCTCTGTACCTCCGCAACCACCGGCGCCCTACGAGGGGAAGACGATCTATTACCATTCTTCATGGACCAACGCCTCGATCCTGTATCGCCTGGAGACAAGCACAAACTTTGTCAGTATGGAAATGGAGCAAATCGGGCCGGGCCGTTCCCCTGGAGAGTTCCTCTATCGCGTATCCGGAATTGCCTCCGCAGGAAGTCCCATTGAGTTTGTTGCGAGCGGGTACCTGGATGGCCAGCAGTACTGGGATAACGCCGCGTATCCGGGTTATGGCGATAACAACTACTTCACGCCACTCGATCATTTCTTTCTTCAGGATGGAAACATCTATAACTACCAGCCCCCAGACAGCGTCAGTCCGCCGCAGATTGTCACCAACCAAGTCGCTTCAACCGTTGCGAATATCCAGGGGCGCCGTGTCCGCGTATTGTTGCCGCGCGGTTATGAAGAAAACACCTGGAAGCATTATCCCGTGCTCTATCTGCATGATGGACAGAACGTTTATGCTCCGGGCGGCGCTTTCGGGAGTTGGGATGCGGACATCAGCACCATTCGCGAGATCAGTCAGGGGCGAATGCGCGAAGTGATTCTCGTGGCTATAGATAACACGGACGAACGTTTGGCGGAATACTGTCCTCCCGGCGATACATTAGAGGGCGACGCCGGCAAGGCGGATCGTTACCATCAGTTTCTGCTTGATGATGTGCGGGATTATGTAGACAGCACCTTTCGGACGCTGACCGATTCCGCCAATACCGGATTGATGGGTTCATCCATGGGCGGTTTGGTTTCGGTCTATGCGGGACTCGAAGCAGGCCAGGAATTCGGGTTAATCGGCGCCATGTCGTCCTCTTTCTGGGCGGCGACCAATTTTGTCCATCGTTTGTCCACGCTGGATACGAAAGGGGGCCGCATCTATATGGATGCGGGGACCGGAGAAGGTGGTGGCGTCTGGCGGATCTGGGATGTGTATAATCAACTGCTGGCTGACGGATACACCCAGAACGAGGATCTAAAGGTCTTTATCGAGTGCGGCGCCGGCCACAACGAGGCCGCTTGGCGTGGCCGATATCCCGCCGCCGCGCGCTATTTGTTCAACCTCTGGGATGAAGCCAATCTGTTGGTGTACAGGGAACAGCAGCCCGACATGAGGTTGGTCAAAGATCCAGAGCTCCCCGATTGGTCCATTCGTTTTACCTCCATGCACGGATGGCAATACGACCTAGAAGTGGCAACGTCATTGACGCTGCCCGACTGGGCCGAAGTGAACGGCAACTCAATCGAGCGTATGCCATGGCAAGAGCAAGAGTTCCCGCTCATAACCGACAACGGCCCCAATGCGCGCTACTACCGTATCCGCGCTTCATTACCCGGTACGGGTCCTTAATTGCTTTTGCGAAGCTTCCTTCACCTCTCACCGGTTCAGGATTTCCCGGACTTTCTGTGTGATGGAGGACATGGAAAAGGGTTTTTGCAAGAAATCAATGTGCGGTTCGAGCATGCCTCGTTCCGATATCGCGTCATAGGTGTAGCCGGATATATAGAGGACTTTGATGTCCGGGCGTTCCTCGCGGATGCGTTCGCTCAGCGTATGGCCTTGCGTACCGGGCATGAATACATCGGAGATCAACAGGTGGATCCGTTCCGGATAGTCGCGGGACTTGGCCAGCGCGTCCTCGGCGCCGGAGGCGCTGAGCACGCGGTATCCGGCCTTGGTCAGAAAGTCGGCGGTGAGTTTCAATATTGCCGGCTCGTCGTCAACGAGCAACAGCGTTTCGTCGCCCCTGTTCTCAGGGGCTGCGCCAACAATTTCGGGCCGGCTCTCGGAATCGGCGTCCGCGCGTGGGAAATACAATTTCACGGTCGTTCCAACATCGACTTCGCTATATATATGCACGAAACCGCCATTTTGGTTTACAATCCCATACACGGTGGACAGGCCGAGACCGGTGCCGTGCTTTTTGGTCGTGTAAAAGGGGTCGAATATCCGTTCCTTGACCTCTTTTGTCATGCCGCAGCCGGTATCGCTGACGGTCACTAATACATAATCGCCCGCCGGGATATATTGAAACTGCTCGGCATAGTCCGGGCTCAGGTGCATGTTCTGCGTTGCTACGGTGAATGTGCCCGTTTCGGGCATCGCATCGCGACTGTTGACGGCGAGGTTGGCCAGGATCTGGTCGAGCTGTGACGGATCCAATTTAACGTGCCAGAGATTTGCGCCCGGCTTCCAGCGAACGGCGATATTTGATCCGATCATGCGCTGCAGGACTTTGGTCATGTCGGATATCGACTCGTTCAGGTTGATGATCCGAGGTTGATACGTTTGTCTTCGGGCAAAGGCGAGGAGTTGGCGGGTAAGATCGGCGGATTGTTCGGCGGCTTGTTTGATGGCCCGTATTTCCTCCTGCAAGGTGGCGGGCAATTCGTCGCCATGCAGGGCCAGCTCCGCGCTGCCGAGTATGGTTTGGAGTTTATTGTTGAAATCGTGCGCGACGCCGCCCGCAAGCCGGCCGATGGCCTCCATCTTCTGCGCGTGTCGGAATTGGTCTTCGAGCGTTTTCTGCTGGGTGATATCCTCTTTGATGCCGAGATATCGCAGGATTGAGCCGTCTTCGGCAAAAATGGGGGAGATGATGGCCCGCTCCCAGAACAGCGTCCCGTCCTTCTTCCTGTTGCGAAGTTCGCCCTGCCAGACTCCGCCCTGCGTGATGGTGTTCCAGAGTTCTTCATACACCTGCAGGGGTGTTTCGCCGGATTGCACCAGGCGCGGGTTCTTTCCTATGACTTCTTCGGGCGTATAGCCAGTGATATCCGTAAATGTGGGGTTCACGTATTCGATGTTCCCGTCCAGATCGGTAATGATGATGGAGGCCGGACTCTGCTCGGCTACGGCGGAAAGTTTGCGGAGCGATTCTGCCGAATGTTTCAGTTCTTCCATGGCGTTGGCCAATTCCTGTCGGGAGCGTTTGGCTTCATCGAGCATGCTCCGCAGTTGCCTCTCCTGCTCCGCAAGGCGCTGTTCGGCCTCAACGGCTTTCAGGCCGTGCGACATCATCATCCCCACGAAGACAGTGGCCAGTGGGTAAATGATCAGAACGGGCAGCGTGATATGCCGTAAGACGCGCAGGGCGTCGGAAAGGGGCATCAAGAAGAACAAGCCGATCATGACCAGATGGATGAGCAGCCCGAAGGCAAGGAGTTCTCCCCAGGACAGGTCGGAGAGGGTGTCGCGCCGGTATTGTCGCCAGATGAGACCGATGCCGCCCGAGAAAAGGATGACGGCTACGCCCGTCGCGGCGCCCGTCCCGCCCTGAGTCCAGCGCATCAGCCCGGTGACCAGCATCGCGATGCCGGTCGGGATCGGCCCGAGATAAAGCCCGGATATACCAAGCAGCACAGAACGCGTATCGAACACAATGCCGGGTTCCAGCTCCCAGCGGGTGAGCATGATGGCCACCGTAATCAGGGTGACTATGAGCCCGAAAAGGAGTTGGCGAAGGACGGTCATGGACCGGCTCCACCGCCGAACAAGCAGGCTGTAGGCGTACGCGAGGGCCAGCAGCAACGCCGCATTATGCATCAAACCCATGAACAAGTGGTCTGTCATGGGGCGCGCCCCTTCGCAAGTTGGGCCCGGTCGCGTGTTGAAGCAGCATTCAATTTCATGCGGAATCGTTCAGCATAAGTAGCAGGTGCATTGTCTCTGTGGACGGTAAGCGGATCGCGTTGACAGTTCAAAACAAAACGCACAAAAAATACAGGGCCCCAGGGTCATTCCGTTCTCCATGCAAACGCCTTGTTGGCCAGCCGGTTTCATGTGGTTCTTTACTGCTTCGTATGAGTAATCTGGGGGGACACGGTGCCTCCAGCTCGCTTGATATTTTTCGGTTATGGGTCTACCCGCGGGCTTCTTCGTAGGGGCCGCGCTTGCGCGGACCGGGTATGTGGGGATCGCTCGGACTTCGCATCCGCCTCCGCAAGGCCTTCGGCGTGACAAGAGCGAAGCCCCTACAGCAGCACGTCCAATGGGGCACCCACACAAAACAGCAAGAAGTCCTTTCTGTTAAGTAAAGCGACATGAAATCGCCAAATAGCAACGCGGGAATTCATTGCAGAGAACTGAATGACCCTGGCAGGAACGCGACACGATGGCGTATGGCATTGACCTTTTTGCCGTGGATTGAGATCATTCGAGGTTCATTCTATCCGGAAAGAGAAATGAAACGAGGGCGCATGCAAGGACGAAGGATATGGGCGGGCTGGTTGGTGCTTTGCCTGAGCGTGGGGAGTCTTACGGGTTGGGCGCAGGCCATTCTGCCTGTAGAGGGCGAGCCGGCGGTTGAGCCGGCCGTGCAGGCTTTTGAGGCGCCGGATCACTATACCGAGCCCGGCGATCAGCTTCGCGTGTGCAGCTACAACATCCAGGACTTTTTCGAAGGCACCGATGACGGTCGCCGCACGTGGGAACACGCGCATCGGCAGGCGCGACTGGCCGGCGCGATCATTGACGATATCGACGCCGATTTGCTGGTATTGCAGGAGATCGAGAGTGCGCGCATGTTACGCATACTGAACGATTCACTTGAGCGCCCCTATGCCGTGGGCTACGTTACGACGTTCGGGAGCGGCGCCGGACGTTTGAACCGATTGAACCTTGCTGTTTTGTCGCGTCTTCCGTTGCAGGGCGTTACGGAACTGGATTTTACGGAGATGAACGGGCCGGGTCGGCCCACGCGCGGGCTGATGCGATTTCATGTGGAGCTCGGCGAGGCCACATCGTTGCTGGTGTACAATCTTCATCTGAAAGCGAATTGGGGCGATCAACGCAGGAATATCTCGCAAAGACACAATGCCCTTACGCTTTTGCGCCAGGATCAGGCCGAATGGCTTGCGGCGCAGGGGGACGGTTCCCGCACGGAAGTCATGGTGGTGGGTGACTTTAATGTGGATCCGGACGTTCCGAGTTTTGCCGGTGATCCGAGCTTGGAACCGTTGGACGATCTGGTGGACCTGTGGGCGGGCCGCCCGTTGGAGGAACGCATCACCGTGCCCACGCGTTACGGGGTGGCGGACCTCGAGTTTCCGCCGGTGGCTTTCGATCGTTTCTATATTACGGAGGGATTGACGGAGGGGCCGTGGATTGCAGGGCAACCCTACGTGATGTCAAAGGGGGTCAATATCGATGATGTCCGGGTGGTGGCGGGAGAAGACGAGATCACGGCGTCGGACCATTACCCGATCTTTCTTGATCTATATCATTCGCGCCATTGACCCGCGCGACGCTGAGTCAACGTTTCTCGACGAAAGATAATTGAAGGGGTAGAGTATGAAAAGGCGGTGTGCATGACGAATAATCGAGCTATACGCCCTGTTTTGCGGTGGTGTTTGCTGCTGTTCCTGCCGGCGGCCTTGGCGTTGGAGCTGCATGCATCGCCATTCCGGGGATCCCATGAGGTCATCATTCATGAGATCGCCTGGATGGGGACGGAGAAATCGCCGGACCAACAATGGATGGAATTGTATAATCCCGGCGACGAAACCGTTTCGCTGGAGGGGTGGACGTTGCGCACCCGGGATCGCTCGTTCGAGCTCGAATTGGACGGCGCCATCGCGCCGGACCATGGTGTGATCCTGATTCAGGAAGATCATCCGAGGTTGCCGGGGGTGCCGGTGCACGGCACGTTTTCCGGTACATGGTCCACCGACGGCGAGCGCCTGCTCCTCGAGAACAAGCGCGGCCAGCTCGTTGACATGGTGGATCGGTGGTATGCGGGAGATAAGGAGACGCACGCCACGATGCAGCGGGTGTACCCGTACCGGGCGGGGTACACGGGTGGCGGCTGGGCCACGTCGCGTGTGCGTTATGATCTCGGCTACGGGACGCCCGGATTCCGGGATACCACACGCGATACCGGCCAGCATTTGCACGCCGTTTATCATGGGGAGGACAGCATCAACGTGTATTTCAATCAGCCGGCGTTGACGGCCCATGCCAAGCCCGGGAACAAGGCGAATCATTCGGTGAACATGGAAGAACGGCTTATGGCGCGATTGCGTCAGGCCACCAACACCATCGACATGACGATCTATGAGATCAATCTTCCCTCATTGACCGACAAGCTCATCCGTAAAGCGGCGGAAGGCGTCCGGGTACGCGTGGTGGCCGATGCCAAAGAGCCGAATCCCGAAGATGAGGAACGCGTGGAGCGTTGGGAAGTGGCGCGTATGACCATGGAACGACTGGCGCGGGGGGCGGACGGGGTGCCGGGCACGGACGACGATGTCATCCTGTTTGCGAATTCACCCATCTTTGCCTTCGAAGGCGACAGCGAGCGGCGCCGCGCCATGGGGTTGCCGGCGCAGGCCGACGATTTCCCGAGCGCTTCCAAGATGATTGGCATGAAAGAGGTCGAGGGCCGCTTATTGGCGGATGGCGAACGTCGGGAAGACGGGACCTACTACGGTCCCGGCACGCAAATGCATAATAAATTCGCGATCATCGACGGGCGCTGGGTTTGGACCAGCAGCATGAATTTCACTGTCACGGATCTCTATGGGTCGGAGGCGAACAAGCGGATGGGGCTTCTGGACGGCAATACCAATAACGGTTTGGAGATTCATTCCCCGGAACTGGCCGGGATATTCCAGAACGAATTCGAGCGACTTTGGGGAGGCGCCGGAGACGAGCCTGATCCCTACACGGCTCGGTTCAGCGGGCGGAAGCCGGCGCGAGCGGAACCGCATCGGGTGACGGTGGGCGGCCGGGAAATCGATGTCTATTTTTCGCCGGGCTACAATGTCATCGGGGCCATGGCGGAACTGGTCGAAGAACAGGCCGAGGAAAAGCTCTATTTTTCCATTTTTGCGTGGTCGGATTACGAACTCGAGCGCGCGGCCAAGCTGAAATGGGAGGGGGACGACCGCGACCTGGAAGGCGAGCGTACGGGGTTCATCGTGCGCGGGGTCTTTGAGTTCTGGGAGGATTGGTGGTCCGCCGCTATCAATATGACGGGTCGCACGGCTGAGGAGATGTCCGAGCTGAATCCGAATATTCGTTGGAAACATCAGCCGCCCGTTTACAGGGCCTCGGAGATGCGCCGTTTACATCATAAATACATGATCATCGATGCCGATACGGATCATGAACCGGTTGTGATCACCGGTTCGGCCAACTGGAGCAACAACGCCAATCGGATCAATGACGAGAACAGCCTGTTCATTTATTGCGATCTCATCGCCAACCAGTATGTCCAGGACTTTTATGCCGTCTATATGCGTGCCGGCGGTGCGCTGGATGATTAGTTTTTGACACGGACGCAGGCGGTTTCTATAGTGTCGCGGTCTTTTCTGGAGAAGAAATCATGCCGACGTATGAATATGAATGCAACCGCTGTGGGCACTCTTTTGAGAAGTTTCACAGCATATCGGCCACGCCGCCGAAACGCTGTCCGAAATGTCGGGGCAAGGTAAGGCGCCGCGTCGGGATGGGGGCCGGCCTGCTTTTCAAAGGATCCGGGTTTTACATCACGGATTACCGCAGTGAGGGGTATAAGAAAGCGGCGAAATCCGAGCAGGGCGACGGCGGTTCGTCGAAAACCTCTAAGGATTCGTCCGGTAAACCGTCGGATACCGGCGCGAAATCCTCTAAACCGGCCGCCGCCAAATGACGGCCTCGGTCAAGTGTCCGTCTTGCGGGGCGCGCAACGACGTGTCGGCGGGCCGTCTCTTTTGCAATCAGTGC
>SLGY01000026.1 GCA_007136425.1 Kiritimatiellia bacterium | reverse complement strand
GGCGCGAAGATGGCGATGAACAGCAATTCCGCGCCGGTAAAGACGAACAGATTCGTCGCCAGCCCGGACGTGAAACCGTAGGAATGCAGCCCCACGCCGAGCAGGTTCACACCCAACCAGGCCATCATCACGATAATTCCGCCAAAGATACAGCCGGCGGCCATGCCCGCCGCTCCGATCCAGCGGGTCAACCGCGCATGATACAGGATCGAACACCATAACACGATCAGCAGCGCACCGTTCTCTTTCGGGTCCCACCCCCAGAACCGGCCCCAGGACTGGTCAGCCCACACGCCGCCGAGCATGGTGCCAAGGAACGAAAAGGTCAGCCCGAACCCAAGCATGCCCATCATGGCATAGTACATGGACTTCAGCCGGTCGCCACGCGCAGGATTGATCACGGCTTGGAGCAGATAGACATGCCCGATCACGCCCGCCAACAGACAGCCCGCATACCCGGCCGTGATCGTCGTGACATGCGTCGACAACCAGAAATTCGAATCCAGCACGGCGACCACCTGCCCCATCGTATCGCCTTCCATCTCGAAACGGCGCGAGAACATCAGCAACAAGACGCCCGACAGGCTCGACGTGAGCCAGCCAATCGCGTTGCGTTGCAGGACCTCCGCAAAGAAGCCGAGGACCACACACATCCATGCCACGAAGATAAAAGTCGAATACAAGTTCGTCATGGGCGGTCGGCCCATGATGACCATCCGCATGACCATACCGACCGTATGCAAGAGGAAAGCGACGATCAGCAAGGTGGCGCTCAACCGATACGGCCATTTCGAACGTCCCATCAGCGAAAACAGCGCGATGAAGAAGGCGAACCCGTACAGCAGGGTCGCGCGCGCAAAAGGATTCAGGTCGTTGAACCGGATTTCCCAGTCTATAAACGCCAACTCGCGATCGTCCTCCAACCGCTCATGCACCTGACGCCGGAAATGGCGCGCGGCCATGTCGAAATCGACCTGCTGCCCGGCCTCATAGGCCTGGTTCATTTCCACCATCGCGTTCAAGGCCTCCAACGACGCACCATCACGCAAGCCCATGGCCAACGCATCCCACGCGGACAACCACGTCTCTTCCCCGTGCGATATGGTGGGGATCATCACAAAGGTCGATTCCTGACGACGCTGGGACAATTCATACATGCGTCGGGACACTTCAAAGGCCGCCTCTTCCATCGCGGTCCATTCGTCCTGCGGCTTATCGACGACGTGCTCGACCATTTGCTGCAGCGCGCCTACCCGGAAAAAGATATCGGCGAAACTGTACGGCGACCGCTCCGCGGGCAGATCCAACGCCTCAACCAATTCATTGTCTTCGATCGCAAAAGCCGGATGCGGCCGCGCGAATTCAAACGCATGAAAGATGTCGAGGTACACCGTCTTGATGGAGTGCAGGCGCAACAGCTCGTTTTCCACCTGTGACCGATCATCCGATTCGAGGCGCGATGCGCGCATGGCCAACTCCCGCAAACGCGACATGCCGCCGTGCAAATCCGTGAAGCTGTAGCGACGGCTTTCCTGCACGGGAATATTCAGCGCCTGCGCCACTTCCGGATGGTTGATCAGGAAGACACGATCATCCAGCGTGGTCGTGGGGTCGAACAAGAGTCGCGCGAACCATTCCGTCGCCGTCTCGTCCGAATACCCGGCGCGGCCCGAAAGTTGGATCAGAAACAGGCGCGCGTAAGAGTCCAGCGGCATTTTACGCCCGTTATGCAGCACGGGCAGCCGCTTGAACTCGGTCAAATCCTCGATACGCAAGGGCGGCCGTTCGGGTTCGGGTTCGGGTGTTGCGTCGTAACCCCAGGCGGTATAAACCGCCGTTGTGACGAATACGATCGCGGCAAAGATCTGGAGGGTCACGCTTCCGCGTGACCTCGGACGCGCGGAAGCGCGTCCCTCCAACAGGGTCGCTGCACGCCAAGCGCTCATGCCAAATCCCTCCTGCGCCGAAACAGCTCGATCAGAAAATGCACGGCCAACCCGATGAATGTGAGGCCCGTTGCGATGTAGGGTATGATCCGCCCGTAGTTCAGCACGATGGCAAACGTGGACATGTGCAGGCCGTGATCCAGATCGGCATAGGAGGCCTGATAGAACGTATACCCATGATACCGGAACGGCCGGTTCATTTCGATGAGCACGTCGCGCGTCACCCCCTGCAGGTCCACCTCGATCAGACTTGCGAAGCTGCGCGGTATATCCGTGTTCGGATGGAACGTCTTTTCAAAATTGATCAGGGACACGGTCATCGGCAAGGGATACCGTTTCCGGCGCAGCGAAAAGGTGATCTCATCGCCGTTATGCTCAAAGGTGGTCGGCTCCGGATCGCCGGAAAACAGCAACAGCCGCCGCGCGCCGCCGTCCGGCGTGTGCACCGTAAAGATGCCGCCCGGCATGTTCTCCGCAGGTTCCCAATGCGGGCGCGACGCCTCCAGGAAAGTGATGCCGGACGAATTCAGGACACGGGCCGCGACTTCCGGATCGGTCGCCTTGAACGCGCGCGCATGGCGATGATATTCGTCCACCGACAACTTCAAACCGAATTCTTCGAACGGCAACACGCGGCCGGGCTCGGCGTAATCGGCGTCAATAGCCACCACGTCACGCCAGTTGCCGTCCGACTCGCGCCACGCCGCCACTTCCCATTTATGGTACGAGGAAGCCAGGTTCGACGCTTCCCCTTCAAGCAGCGAGAGAAACGATTCCTGGCCGAACTGACGCGTTACCCAACCACCGGCCAACAGAAGCATGAGGCCCATGTGAATCATGATAATACCGGATTGTCGCCAACCGTATTGAAATCGGATCACCATGTTCGCCAGCAGGTTCACGAATAGAAACGATAGAACGAGCTGCGTGCCGGGGAACGGTAGAAACCCGAAAAAGAGAATGATCCAGGAATCGAAGAAGCGCTGTTGCGCCATGTAGAGTCCGTACTCCACCTGATACAACGTTCCGAACACCGTAAGGATCGAGAGCAATATCAGGCAGACAACCGTAAGCTTCAGCGAGAGGAAGAAACCGATGATTTTGTTGAGCCAATACATCCGTTCAACGAATTGATTTGCAAAGTGATATAAAGCGCTCGCGTTCGGACGCAAGCAATCCCTTCGAACCCGTCAGACGGACGAAAAGCGTTTCCTCGCCCCGCTCGATGATCCCGACAAGTGTTGATGTGGCCGATGCATCGTCGACAAACGGATCAAAATCGACCAGCAAGCCCGTATCGCCGCCCGCCGTTTCAAATTGTTCGAGTCCATCCACATACGCGCGCATGGCATCGCCGTAGGGCGGATCGATGCCCGCCTGTTCCATCCATCGTTCGATATTGGCCTGCAAACCGCCCGTATCGCCGCCCAACACGATCAATGTGCATTCCGCCTGCTCGGTATCGGCGTCGATGAGGAGCGTCGCCAATCGCATCCCGGCGCCCGCTTCCTCGCGCCATTCTTCCGGGGTATCCCACTCGAATTCGGCGGATTGCGCCGGCGGCGGCGTTTCTGCGGGTAAAGGGATATCCGTCATGTGCGCATGATGATGGGGATCGTCCGTCGCGTGTTCCGCAGGAGGCGGCGCATCCACAATGAATTCCTGATACTGCCGTTTGGGCACTTCCGGTTCCGAGCAACCGGCGAATATCAGTATGCCGGGCAATAAATATATGAACGAATAGCGCTTCATGTCGTTTGAGGTTGGGCACCCTATAACAGTATAAGGGAAAGTCAAGAAACAGACGAACAGAACGCATCGTCGACGCAGAAAACGCTTGGGATCATTCCAGAGCGTTAACGTCATCCAAATCCTTGGGGCGCCCTGACGCACGTTTATTCAGAAGGAAATCAGACCGATTGAGTATGTGCAGGGGAACGACTCTTCCTCTGACATTCATCAGCCCCGGCGAGTTAACTCAAACGGGGCGACACCGTTCCGTTCCCGCGCCAACAACCATTCCTTCCACGCGAGCCCGCACGAAAATCCGCCCAGCCCGCCATCGGCCGCCGTCACGCGGTGGCACGGGATGATCAGCGGTAACGGATTTGCGCGACACGCCTGACCGACCGCGCGCGCGGCGCGGGGATGTCCGATCCGACGGGCCAACTCGCCGTAAGCAAGGGTGCGCCCCATGGGGATGCGCAGCATGGCTCTCCATACCTTCTGATGAAATGACGGGCCCGCCGGCAAATCGAACGGCGGGCGCGGCGCGGTGCGTCCCGTCAGGCACGCCTTTACGAAGCGTTCGACCTCGTGCGCAACCCGCTCATCCGTTTGGTCATCCTTCGTTACGCCCCAAAACGCAAAGGCTTTTCGCGGCCGGCCGCGCAGCGGGGCCAGACGCAGCGTTCGGACCTTACCGCAATCGATCGTCGCAATCAGGTCGCCCCAGGACGTATGCAAACGCAAGGACATCGTCTCGCTACCGGATCAGGACCGTGAAGATGATATAGCCGACCACGATCACGAGCACGATCATGAAGATGGCCTTGTTCCGCTGAATGGAACGTTCCTGGCGTGAGACGGGCGACTTGAAACCGCCCGCCGAAAAGTAATTCCCGAACCGTTCATCGCCGTACACCGGCTTTTTCTTCTCCGCAACCAACGGAGACGACAACGACTCTTTCCGCTGCGGTTCCCGCGCCGGAACCGGCTCCTTATTACCGCTGTTCCATGAAAACAAGTCGCCCGCCGTTTCCGCCTTAGCCGTTTTTTCCTGCCGCGCGTCCGATTCCGGTGCGACATCGTCGGCACGCGAACCGAGCTTCTCGCGCAAGGGCACGCGCGGACCGTTCGCGGCGGATGGCGACCACTCGCCCTTCTTCATGGCGCGCGATAATGATTTGATCTCGTGCTGAACGCGGCGCTTCTCGCGTTCGATGTCCTTCAACTTCCGTTCGAAGGAGCTTTCTTTCTTCTGCGTATCGCGTCTGATCATAACACTGCTCGACGTAAGGACCTACAGCATTCCCATGCTGTGCATATAGTACATGATCCAAAGGATGACGAGCGTCAGGATCACGGGCAGACTGACGGCAAATCCGACCTTCAACCAGTAACCGAACCCCCGTTCCGCCGGTTCGGACCGCGATTCCTCGTACAGAACGGGGTGATGCGCCGCGGCCGCCTTCTTCTCCTCGCTGCCCATCGCCTCGATTTTCGCGAGGGCCTTGTTGTATTCCAGTCGGATGTCCTCGATTTTGGCCAACGACTTGCTTAGTTCCTCCCGGAACTGGTCTTCCGGCCACAACTCCTCGTCGATGCTGTCTATTTCCGCCAACCACGTCCTGCATCGCTTGCGCGTGGTGGTGACGAGTTCAAGAAGCTTTTCGGCGTTCAGCTCGTCTTTTTCGAGGGAAATCAGGCTGTGATTCAGGTGTTCGAGCATCTCGCGTTTGGCTCGCTCGTATTCGGATTGACGCCGCCGCAGATCCTCCAGCACATGCTTTTCCTTTTCCAGGTTCTCCTGACGTTGCCGCAATCTTTCCAGTTCCTGCGCGGCGTGCGCCATGTTTTCCTCGACCTGATCCTTTTGTCGCGCCATACGGGTCAGGTTCAGATCCGAAACCCCGCGCGGCGGGGCTTCCGTCGCCCCCGGTTCCGCCTCGGTCTCGCTCTTTGATTTGCGCGGGGCGCCCCGTTTCACGAGGTCATCGTCAAAAAAGTCCGTGTTGGCCATACTCCACTCCTTCTTACTGCGGCGGCGGGATCTTCAGCGTCTGCCCTTCCCGCAAGCTGTTCGGTGTGGGAAGGACATCGCGGTTTGCGTCAAAAATTATGTTCCAAGCGCCACTGTCATTGTAGAAACGGGCCGCAATACGCGACAAGGTATCGCCGCGTTGCACCTCGTACGTGCGCGCCTCGGCCTCCGCCGGCGCCGGCTGCGGACGCACCGTCGGCGTCTCGGCCGCCTCCGGACGCGGCGAGGGCCGCTCTTCCGTCCGCCGTTCCGTAGGCGCTCCCGCCTCGCGGGCCGCACGCAGGCGTTCACTCATTTCATCAATCTGCCGTTTCAGATTCTCGTTCTCCCGTTCCAGCATGGAAATACGCTCAATGGCGCCCGGCGGCGGGTTCGGTAACGAGGCGAGATACGAAACATGCGCCATCCGAATCAATTCTTCCACCAATTCGTTCTTCTCCGCCCGGGGCCGCATTTCCAGGTACCGCGAATAGTGGTAAATGGCGCGCAGATAATCCTGCTTGTACTCATCAAATTCGACCGCCAACTTCAGATGCGCCAACGCCAACTGCGGCTTCCTTTCCAGCGCCTTCTGATACAACTCAATCGCGCCGTCAATGTCGCCCGCCCGTTTACGGGCGTCGCCACGGATGATCAGCGGGTCCCGTTCATCGCGTCGATCCAAGCGTTCCGACGACACACCGCACGCGGAAAGCAGCCCAACGGCCGTCGCCAGCATGATCCATGAAAAGAGTGTTCGCAGGTTAACGATGTGCATGCTCTCCTTCTAGCATGACCCGTATCGCGCGTCAAATGATTCGAATTTCCATCGGGCGCAGGGCCGGAGGCCATCGGCGCGGCGATTGACACCCCGTGCCTTCACGGCTACCCTTCGGCCCATGATGACCCAGCCACAACACCGTATTCTCGTCACCGGCGGCGCCGGCTATATCGGCGCCATTCTCGTGCCGGAACTGCTTCGACACGGCCATGCCGTGACCGTCCTCGACAACTTCTCTTTCGGGCCCAGCCTGCTGGACTGCGTCCACAACGAACGCCTGACCATCGTGCGCGGCGACGTGCGGGATGAACGATTGGTCAAAGAACTCGTTGGCCAGGCCGACGCCGTCATTCCCCTCGCCTGTCTCGTCGGCGCGCCGCTCTGCGCCCAGCGCCCGGTCGAGGCCCAAACGATCAATTATGACGCGGTCAAAATGATCATCGACCTGACGTCCAAGGACCAGAAACTGCTCTTCCCCACCACCAACAGCGGCTACGGCGTAGGCGAAAAAGACCGGTTCTGCACGGAGGAATCGCCCCTGCGCCCCATTTCCCTGTACGGCCGACTGAAAGCGGATATCGAGAACGTCCTGCTCGATTCCGGGCGCGCGATCACGTTCCGGCTCGCCACCGCATTTGGTATCAGCCCCCGCATGCGACTTGACCTGCTGGTCAACGACTTCACGTACCGCGCCGTGGTCGACCGTTTCATTGTCCTCTTCGAAGCGCATTTCAAACGCAACTACATTCATGTTCGAGACATCGCAAAGGCCTTCGTGCACGGCTTGAACCACTTTGATTCGATGAAGAACGAGGCGTACAATGTGGGGCTGAGCGACGCCAACCTGTCGAAGCGCGAACTGTGCGAGGAAATCAAGAAACAGGTCCCCGAATTTCACATTGTCGAATCCGAAATAGGCCAAGACCCGGATAAACGGGATTACATCGTCAGCAACGAGAAGATCGAAGCTACGGGCTATAAGCCGGAAGTCTCATTGCAAAAAGGCATCGCCGAACTCATCCGCGGCTATCAAATCGTCCGGCGCAACCAATACACGAACACATGACCGCGAGTTTCCAACGCATCCTTGTCACCGGCGCATCCGGCTTTCTGGGCCGGCACATCGTGCCCGTCCTCCGCGAACGGACCAACGCCGAAATCATTTCCGTGCGCCGCGCGGACTACAACCTGCTTGAACCGGACGCCGCGGCGCGAATGATAGCGGAAACGCAGCCCGACGCCGTGGTACATCTCGCCGCCAAGGTCGGCGGCATCATCGCCAACAAGGAGTATCCCGCCGATTTCTTCTTCGAAAACAACGTCATCAATACGTGGATCTTCGACGCGTGCTATAAAGCCGGCGTAACGAAACTTGTCACTTTCATGGGCGGCTGCTCGTATCCGGCCAAGGCGCGTTCCCCCATCGACGAGGACCAGATGTGGGAAGGCTATCCCCAACCCGAAAGCGCGCCCTATTCCGTGGCCAAGAAACTGTTGCTCGTTCAGTCCGCAGCGTATAGACAACAGCACGGGTTCAATTCCATCGTGCTTGTGCCCGGCAATTTGTATGGCGAATTTGACAACTTCAACTGGGAATATGCCCACGTCATCCCGGCCATGATCCGCCGTTTCATGGAAGCGCGCGACGCAAAGAAACCTTCCGTTGCCTGTTACGGGTCCGGCAAACCCACGCGCGATTTCGTCTATGCCCGCGACGTGGCCGACGTGGTGCCATGGTTTCTCGATCACTATGACTCGTCCGACCCCGTCAATATCTCGTCGGGCACGCG
>SLGY01000159.1 GCA_007136425.1 Kiritimatiellia bacterium | reverse complement strand
CATGACCGTCACGACACTGCAACGGATATTGAATTTCGAACAGATCTTCGCCATTGAAGAAGACCCCGCTTTCAAGGGCGGCGACTATTACGACGGTCCCCCGCCCCATCGCGGGCTTTCTCTCGCGCGCATGATTGCACACAAGACCTATATTTCCCTGCACACGCTCGAACAACGCGCTCGCGGCGAGATCGTACGTCGCGAACCCGAGTTACACGTCTACACCCCGACCAATACGGTCGAATCCTACATGTTGCATCAAGGCCATAAATTCGTGCAACGCTTCGACGCAAACGCCTATCTACGTATCGTCAACGCGTGGCAACGCTACGACCTGCTTCATGACGCGCAAGCCCGTTCCGTGAAGGAACTGTTCGGACGGTGCAAGCATCAGAAGGCGCTGGTGTTCAGCATCGACACGGACGTGTGTTTCTATCCCGACGAACAGGTGGAGCTGGTGCAACGCATGAAGAACGCGGGGATGTCCTGTCACCACATTACGGCGCATTCCGACAAGGGCCATGACGCCTTCCTGCTTGAACCGGCGCTGTTCGCCCCGCAAATCGAGTACTTATTGAAGCAGCGCCATCCCCATTAAAGCCGGTATTCCGTCATCAACCGCTTCTCGGTTTCGCCTTCGACGACCGCCGCGCGGACCTCGACGTAGGGGATCAGGGTGGAGTTGTGCAGTTTCTTCCTCAGCAGGTTGTCCATCTGAAAGATTCCCGCGGAATTATGCAGTTCCACCTCAATACGGACCGGCCTCGTTTCACCTTTATGAATTTGTACGGACTTGACCGCCAGCGCGGACACCGAATGGATATTCACCTGTCCGGAATCAAAAGGAATGCGCGACCGTCCCTCCGTCATATCGAGCGCATCCGCCAATTTCACACAACCGGCTTCGATGGTGAGACAGCGCTGCTCCGAATTATGCGCGATAATCGCATGCAGCACCTCGCTGACCATAGCCGTGAGCGTCGGCTCATCATAGAGGTCACTGAGCAACTGTCGCGCCTTGGGATAGGCGATGATCAGGCTGTACCGCTCGTGATCATCACGATGAATGGATATACCGACATCGTGCAGCGCCGCCGCCAGCACCACAATCACCTCGGCGTCTTCAGCGGTCAGGCCGTGGTCCTTCACCGCGCTGGGCGTCACTCCGCCCTCGACGAGCAGGCGAAATACCCGTAACGCCGCGTTGACGATGATGCGTATATGGACCTCGCCGTGATCACTGATTCCGAAACGGTCCACCGCGTTCACATTCGCGCAACGCCATAATTGATTCAACTCCGCATCGGCATCGATACGTTCAATCAACCGTTCCAGTTTCTCGTTATTCTTTATCGGGACGCGTATGCCCATGGTATCGCCTTTCCTTATCGAGCGCGATGCAGGGTAGCAAGTCGAACCGAAAAGCGTCAATACGGCATTCCGATCTGTCATTCAATTTGACGATCGTCAATTTAAATGACAGATGGGGCGAGCGCGGGCTTGACGTGATACAGCCGAAAATGCCTTGATGCAGCCCACTTTTCAACGATTGGTTATCTACGCATGCAGACGCACACCCACAAGATTCCGCTTCGGTCCGACGTATCCGAGGAATACAAATGGGACCTGAACAAATTGTTTCCCGATGATACGGCCTGGGAATCCGCATTGCGCGACTTCGAAGCGCGCGCGTCGACGATCGATGCGTTCAAAGGGACGCTGGGCCAGTCCCCCGCCCGATTACGGGAGGCGCTGGATTGCCTCCACGATATGGGCTTGCTGGAAGAACGACTCGGCTATTACGCGCACTTGCGGGTGAGCGAGGATATCGGGGACAGCAACGCGCAAGGACGCTTGGCCCGTTACATCTCCGCAGCAACGGCTTTTTCCGCGCGAACCAGCTTCTTGACACCGGAAATTCAGACCATACCGGACGATACGATCGAAGCATGGCTGACCGGCGATGAAACGCTCGAACCGTACCGGGTATACCTGCGCAAACTGCTGCGTTACAAACCGCATGTGCTTTCCGAGAACGAGGAACGGCTCCTCGCCATGCAAACGGAATTCAGTCAAACGCCGCGCAACGGATTCAACGCCCTGACCGACGTGGACATGCAATTCGGTGACATTGAAACCGATGAAGGCCGCAAACCGCTTTCCCACGCGTCCTACGCGTCCTTCATTCAACATCCCGATCGCGCCGTGCGCCGTGCGGCCTATCAACGGTATTTGGCGGAATTCGACGCGCATAAACATACCCTGGCCGCGCTTTACGCCGGGAGCGTACAACACGACGTGTACCGCGCGCGCGTGCGCAACTTTTCCTCCTCACTTGAGGCGGGACTTTTCTCCGACGACGTACCGACGACCGTATACGACCGGCTCGTGGAAACCGTACACGAGTATCTCCCCGTCCTGCACCGCTATTATACGGTACGTCAACAAACCTTGGGTCTGGACGAGCTGCGGCTCTACGATGTGCGTGTTCCGCTCGTGCACGGCGTGAAGACTCACTACACGTATGAGCAAGCCGTGGACCTCATCGTCGCATCCCTGCAACCGTTGGGCGACGAATATGTCCGCGTCCTCCGGGACGGCCTCCTCGGAAGTTGGGTGGATCGCTATGAGAACAAAGGCAAGCGATCCGGCGCCTTTTCCGCCGCCTCCTATACGGGTGACCCCTATATCCTGATGAATTACAAGGACGATGTGTTGAACGATATCTTCACATTGGCCCATGAAGCCGGCCATTCCATGCATTCCTGGTACAGCGTCCGCAATCAACCGTTTGCCCATTACAATTATACGATCTTTGTCGCCGAAGTAGCCTCGACCTTCAACGAACAGCTGCTCGCCCGGCACATGCTTGCTTCCACGTCGGACGCGGCGTTGAAGGCCTACCTGATCAATAAACAAGTGGACGACCTGCTTGCCACGTTGTTCCGCCAAACGATGTTCGCGGAATTTGAACGCACGACCCACGCCATGGTTGAACGCAACGAGCCCCTTACCGTGGATTCGCTTACCTCCGCCTATCGAGAACTGTTGACCACGTACTTCGGCCCGGCCGTTCCGCTGGAAGAACACAGCGCGCTCGAAGGATTGCGCGTCCCGCATTTCTATTCGGCGTTCTATGTATATAAATACGCGACGGGCATGTCCGCCGCACTGGCGCTCTACGATCAGGTCATCAACGGGGGCGCAGACGAGCGGGATCGGTATCTGAATTTCCTGAAATCCGGGGGCAGCAAATTCCCGCTGGAACAATTGCGCGATGCCGGCGTTGATATGACCCGCCCGGAACCGGTACGCACCGCTCTGCAACGATTTGAAGGGCTGGTCGACGAATTAAGCGCGTTGCTCTAGCCTACGCCACCATGGCAGCGGAGATGCGCCCCGGTCCCAAGCCGCCAACAGCCGGAAATAGTCCCGGCGCATGCGACGATCTTTTCGGCCCCGCGCACCGGCGTAATGAACGAAGTACGATCCCAATCGATGCGGCGCGCCGTTCCACCGTTCGGAAAACATGCGCATATGGTTGAATCGATAGTCCAATTCATGGATCGGACAACCGGCCTCCCGCACTTTCCAATTGCATAGATTCTGTTCCTTCGGACGGCCCAGACGCCCCGACTCAATCGCCCGCCGATCCTGTGGGGTTAGACGAAATACATCCCGATGTCGTCTCGAGACCACCATGACCCCACTGTTGAAATAGCGGTGCCGATTCCAAGGAGAGCCTTGGAATTCGCGAGCGACCTCTTCCATGTCGGCATGGCGTTTCTCGGCCTTATTCCCACAGTCTTCGTATACCACGCCCATACACGATTCGGGCACCTGGTCGAATATGTTCGGGGCAGCCGGCGAGATCAACACGTCCGTGTCCAGTCGTAGAATTCGTTCGTACCTGGACAAGGCATCAAACGCCTGAAACTTTTCGAAATTCAGATAGTTATAATCCGGGTCCACGCCCTTGAACGAAAAGGCGGTATCGCGGATTTCGACATAGTCCAACCCGAAACGGTCACAGTAACGTTGCATCAACGGTCGTGACCAGATCGCCGTATCGGCGGATCCGACATTGGTCACAATGATCGCATGCTCGGTCATGGCGACTCTAGGCGATACCGCGTTTCCCGTCGCGCGCACCCGCGGCGACGACCCCCATTACCGTTCCGTATAACAGCACCATTTGTCCGGAACCCAGTTGGTATTCGACAAAGCCCATGCCGACCAACGTCATCAACATCAGGAGCATCGCAACGGACATGACCCGGTCCGCCGAACCGGGTATCGAGCGGCGGATATAATGAATCGCGTCGCGGAAAGCGGATACCATCCATGCCACGAAAAGCAGCAACCCGATCCAGCCCCCATCGATCAGCGACTGCAAGGCATTAGAATGGACATGCGTCTGGTTCCGCTCCACGTGCGGCGCCACGTTCCTCATCATTTCGTTCGACAAGGCCTTAAATCCCATGCCGAACGGATATTCGCGCGCCAATGCCGGCGTGATCTCCACCCACATCGTCGTGCGTCCACCTTCTGCCGAAGCGTCTTCGACCTGCTCGGACAGGCGCTCGAACCAGCCCTGTTGGTGGCCCCAAGCCCACCCTGCCAGTCCGGCGACCGCAATCATACCTGCCAGCCCTGCCATACCGACCCGTGTACGCATGCGGCGCAACAAACTGTTCGGTAACAGATACGCAATCGCAAAGAGCGCGCAAACGATACCGAACACAACCCACGGCCCGCGTTTAAAGGAAAAAATAAAGGCCAGTAACACCAGCACGAAAGCCGCCGTCTGCCAGCCTCGGACCTTGATCCGATGCGACCAGAGCCAGCCACATGCGATTACGGCGAACAATCCCACGGCCAAGCGTTGTCCATCCTGCATCCCCCCGTGAAGGACAAGGCGCGCAATGATGTTCTCATCACCCAATTGAGTATGAAAAAGGACATAACTGGTCCAATCGGTCAGATCCGCCCCGAAACCTTCCGCACGAGCCTCCCATATCGTGTCCATAACCGATCGGAACACGCGGAACGAAAGGACTACGGCGCCCAGTGTCAACGCCGTAAATACCGCCCGGCGCCGTTCCACGGTCGTCACAAGCATGGCGGCTATGGGAATATTCAGCCAGACCAGGTTCTTGTAGTACTGGCCGATATGCACGGAATCCGTGGGGCCCCAATACAAGGCGAGGGTTATCCAAATCAAATACGCAAAGGCCCACCACCCCGTAGTCGGGATCTCCGGCAGACGGCGTGCTTGAACAAGGTGCGTCGCCAGAAGGAAGAGGCTGATAATCAACAATCCGCGGCCGGGCCCCACACCGGCGAACATCAACACAAAAGCCGCCCCCACATAGACCAGGAACGAGGCATGTTCATAGTTCTTTTTCACAAAATACAGAGAGTTCGGGATCATCCACACGACTCGATAACTTCCGCAGTGAACTTGAACCTGCTGAGCTGAGTCGCCGCTCATACAGCCTACAAGGGTGCATGATGCCCTACGGAAACTCAAGCCTCATCCTGTTATCGGGCGGCCCAGCCTTTCGCTCGTTCCACGGCTCTTTGCCATTCCGCCAAGCCTTGCTGAACAGCTTTCCGTTCTTTACGCGGTTTGAAGGTCTTTTCCATCTTCCAGTGCTGCGCGATTTCGTCGCGATTATTCCAGAAACCGACCGCCAATCCCGCGAGATACGCCGCGCCCAAAGCCGTTGTTTCCGTGACGCGCGGTCGAACAACCGGTACGCGCAAGAGGTCCGCCTGAAACTGCATCAGGAGATTGTTAACGCAAGCGCCGCCGTCCACGCGGAGTTCTTTAAGTTTAACGCCCGCATCCGATTCCATCGCCTTGAGCACGGCATGCGACTGATAAGCCACGGCCTCCAACGCGGCCCGCGCAATATGCGCGTCCGTGCTACCGCGCGAGAGGCCGACGATGGCGCCGCGCGCGTACGGGTCCCAATGCGGCGCGCCCAAACCGGCAAAGGCCGGCACAAAATACACCCCCTCGCTCGATTCGACTTTTTCGGCGAGTTTCTCGACGTCCGACGAACGTCGGATGAGGCCCAATCCGTCGCGCAACCATTGCACCACCGCGCCCGCAATGAAGATACTGCCTTCCAAGGCGTATTCCGTCCTGTCTCCGATCTTCCATGCCACCGTGGTCAATAGATTGTTCCTGGACGTCACAGGGGTGTCTCCCGTTTGCATGACCAAAAAGCAGCCCGTACCATAGGTGTTCTTGGCCATGCCCGAACGGTAACAGGCCTGACCGAACAACGCTGCCTGCTGATCGCCGGCCACACCGGCGACGGGCACGCCGGCCAAGTAGGATCGTCCGTGCGCTTCTCCGTACACCTCGCTCGACGAGCGCACCTCGGGCAGCATCGCACGCGGCACGTCCAATAAACGCAACAGGTCGTCATCCCAGTCGCCGGTGTGAATGTTATACATCATTGTCCGCGAGGCGTTCGTTGCATCCGTCACATACGTCTTCCCGGCCGTCAACTTCCAGATCAGCCAGGTATCGACGGTCCCGAATGCCAGCTCCCCGTTCTCCGCACGGCGTCGGGCGCCTTTTACATGTTCGAGAATCCACTGGAGTTTGGTCGCGGAAAAGTAGGCATCGGGCAGGAGCCCCGTGCGAGACCGGATCAGCCGCGTCCTGGATTTCAAGGCGTCGCACGCAGCGGCCGTCCGGCGATCCTGCCAGACAATGGCGTTATGAATCGGTTTCCCCGTGGCGCGATCCCATACCACGACGGTTTCGCGTTGATTGGTTATGCCGATGGCCGCGATGTCCGAGACCGACAAGCCGGCTTCCGCAACGGCTTCCACGGCTACGCTGCTTTGCGAGGACCAGATCTCGTTCGGATTATGTTCCACCCAACCCGGCTTCGGATAGATCTGCCGGAATTCTTTTTGCGCCATGGACTTGATTCTACCCCGACGATCAAAGACAATCGCCCGCGAACTGGTAGTGCCCTGGTCCAGTGAAAGCATGTATTTCATAGCTTGTCTCCGTACCATACCGTCGCATAGAGAAAACTTTGTTGGAAGGAAAACCGATGCTGAGGTTCATGTCGTGGTTGCTGCCGATAGGTCTGCTGGGAGGCCTGATCGTTTTGTTCGTATCCTGGCGGGCGGCGGTCAATCACAGCGCGCCCGCGCCCAGTGTCGTCGGGTCGCCCCCGACTGATTTCCCGTACCCGCTGGAGTCGATTGAATTCCGGACACGCGATGGCCTGACGTTACGCGGCTGGTATGGCCGCGCGGAGAACGAACGCGGGACGGCTGTTCTGCTTCATGCCTATCGCGCCAATCGGACCCAAATGTTGGCGCGCGCGCGGTGGTATGCCGAGCAGGGATTCTCCGTGCTGCTGTATGACGCGCGCGCCACCGGCGAAAGCGAGGGCGACCGCATTTCCATCGGTTACCACGAGGTGGACGATCTCACGGCCGCCCTGCATTGGGCCCGGCAGCGGGGCGCTACGCGTGTGGTATGCCACGGGATATCGCAAGGGGCCGCCACGATTCTGCTCGCGGCGGAACGCCTGGAAAATGTTGCCGCCGTCGTATCCGAAAGCGCGTACGACACGGCATTGAACGCTGTGGACCGGCGTTTCCGGAATCGTGTGGGATTGCCGGGCTGGCTGGCGGGAATATTCTACCGACCTTTTGCCGAACTACGCACGGGCGTGAACGCGCGCGATATTCGACCGATAGACCAAATCGGGAAACTGGCCTGCCCCGTCTTTATCCTCTCCGGAGAAGAGGATCGGCATACCTGGAAAGAGGACACGTTGCGCCTCTACGAAGCCGCGCGGGAACCGAAGAAACTCTGGCTCGTACCGGCCACCGCGCATACCGATTTGCACCGGGCCGATCCGGAAACCTACGAGGAAAAACTGAAAGCATTCATCAATGCCGCCGTTCCGGCTCCCGAACACCCGGTATCGGCCGGCGCAGCTACACCATAAAGCGTCCGATTCATGAACGAATCCCATACCCCAAAGCCCGGTTTACGCCACGTCGTACCGCTCCGTGATGATTGGCTCTTTACGCCCGAACGAGCGCAAAAGGCGTGGTTAAAAGGAGCTACGCCCTCCAACAGCCGGCCTGTAAGCGTCCCCCATTCATGGAACGCGCAAGACACCTTTCAAAAAGGGTTACGCTATCGGCAAGGCGACGGATTCTATATCTGCCGTTTCAAAGGCTCCGCCCTGCCCTGTGTCGAAGGCGACCCGTTATGGCAACTGCGGTCCGGGGGCTTCTACGGGACGGGTGAAGTGCGATTGAACGGACAACGTCTGGCACGCGTGGATGGGCAGTATCTTGGTTTCACGCTCGATGTGTCGTCTTACATAAACCTGGACGCTGACAACACGCTCACCGTATCGCTGAACAACCGTTATCATCCGTACGTGTTGCCCGGTAAAAAGATGCCGGATTTCCTACTACACGGCGGCTTGGCGGGCGAAGTCGAACTGCATGTGTTGCCGCGCGTGCACGTGGACGATCAAACGCTGGGCGTACTGTGCCGCGACATCGTCGGAAATAAGGCCGACCTGGAATTACGGGCGGACATACACAACCAATCCGGATCGGACATCGCGTGCCGTGTACGAATTACCATCCTGGCAACCGATGAACAGGTCGTTCATACAGAGGAATTCGATGCGCCCCGCATCGCGCCCGGCGCGACGACGGCATTGATCCAACCCTTCACGTTGGCTGATCCACAAATATGGTCCGTGTCATGCCCTACCCTGTATACCCTGCGCGTCGAGTTGGTAACCGACAATGGGATCATCGACAGCGTTCGAAAACGGTTCGGCGTGCGAACGGCTGTTTTTGATGGTGACAAAGGATTCCTGCTTAACGGCGAGCCGCTATACTTGCACGGCGCCAACCGACACGAATGCATGCCCGGTTTCGGCAATGCGCTTCCGCCCTCCCTGCATCGCAGGGACGCCGAAGAAATGAAGGCGCTGGGGTTGAACCTGGTTCGATTGGCGCATTATCCGCAGCACCCATCGTTTCTGGATGCCTGCGACGAAATGGGCCTGCTGGTCTATGCCGAGATCGCCTCGTGGAAAAGTGTGCGGCCCGGACCGTGGGCGCGCGCGGCGTATCGCCAGTTATCGGCCATGATCCGGCGCGACCGACATCATCCGTCGATCATTCTATGGGGACTGGCCAATGAATCGCGATCACGGATCGCGTTCAAACAGATGACGCGCATACGGAACGAATTGGATCCCACGCGCGAAACGATCTACGCGGAAAACCATCTCCACCGCGGTCAACGCTGGCGAACGATCAAGTCCGTGGATGTATTGGGCGTGAACTATGAATTGGACCGACTCCCGGATGCGCGGGCGGCAAGCCGCAAAGGGGCCGTGCTGATCAGCGAAATGAGTAACTGCGCCCGTACGCGACGCGGCGAGTTGGACGCCGAATGGAATCAAGTGTGCACCTACCATCGCGATTTGGCTCGCGCGGAAGCCGGCGGCCACGCGGCCGGCTACACCCTGTGGTGTTACAACGATTATCCGACCCAGCGCAAACATCGCATCATCCGACGCCCCGGCCTGGTCGACGCTTGGCGCTTGCCCAAGATGGCATGCGCATACATACAGGCGCGTACCTGCGCGGAGCCGCTGATACGCGTGTACGGAGACTGGCACCGGGACGGCCCGGAAACCGCGCGACCGATACGCGTCATCACGAACTGCGACCGGGTCATCCTGCGTAGCCAAGGCAACACCCTGCTTGAACGCGAAGGCGACATGCTGCACGAGCTGGAACTACCCTTTCATGCGGCGCCGTTGGAAGCGGTCGGGCTGAAGGAAGAACGCGAGGTCGCCTCGGACGTATTACGACCATGCGGCCGGGCCGCACGTCTGATTCTTGAACCGGAACAGCACGACGCAAGCGCCAAGGACCAAGCGACTGTCGCGATCCGAATTAAAGCGGTCGACGATGACGGCGAACCGGACAGCCGATGGATGGAATCCGTTACCATCGCCGGCGAGGGGCCGTCGCGCATGCGCACATACACGGAAGGCCGGCACGTGGAAATGGGCGGCGGACTGGGCCGCGTCTTTGTCACCTCTGTCGGGCAACCGGGCCGCACTATTCTCCGCGCCGCGCACGAGCAACTGCAAGAGGGAACCGCGACCATCGCATGGATATGAACAGCAGAATGCCGGATCACTGGATCACCGTCGACCGGCCCGCCGCAGAAGGCGGACGTATATATGTTCATGTACCGCGGACCTGCGCGTCATGGGCCGAAACAGGCTTGGCCTATTGGCGGGGCGCGCTTTCCGAATTGGAATTGGTCCGTCGCCATGACTGGGGCGGACGTGTGGAACGCGGGCGGGCCGGACCGGACGACGCGCTCTGCTATTTCAAACGCTTCACGCCGACTTCCCCCCGTTACCTGTACAAGGTGCAACGAGCCCGGCACACCGTATTGCACGAAGAGCGTATCCGCCGACTCGGTTTCGGTGCGCCCGAAACGGTCTGCCTGCTGGAACGACGACGGCTCGGCCTGGTGATCGAAAGTGCGGTGATCTCGCTTGCGCATCCCGACGCCCACAAAGTGTCTTTCGTATTGAACCATAACGCAGGCGACCTCATTCGTTCCATCGCCGATAAACGCATGTTACTTCGCCACGTGGCGGAGATCGTTGCGCGGTGGCATAACGCCGGGTTGTTCCACGGCGACTTGCATCTCGGTAATCTCTTTTGCCGTAAGGCAAACGGGTCCTTCGAATTCTTTTGGCTGGACAACGAGGAAGGGCGTCATTACCGGAAACTGCCTTTCCGCAAGCGCGTACATGACCTGGCCCATATCGTCCGGCAACGGCACAACATAACCATCACCGACCGCATGCGGCTATGGAAAGTCTA
This sequence comes from Kiritimatiellia bacterium, assembly GCA_007136425.1. Classification (GTDB taxonomy): domain Bacteria; phylum Verrucomicrobiota; class Kiritimatiellia; order SLAD01; family SLAD01; genus SKZA01. Next base: position 14,744 of record SLGY01000159.1, on the reverse strand, counting down.
TGCGCAAACATCGGACTTATCCGAACACGCTCAACGACGCGTGCTCCGCGCCGTATCCCGGAAGAGCCGCGCTTTCTGGAAGAAAAAGGGGTGGGCCTGAGCGGACTTATACCGAACTCTATTACTTCTCGGTACATTCTCTTCGGACGCGACGGAGCGCGTCCCTCCAAAGTGATGCTGCAACGCATTGTGTTGTGACACATTGACTGGAGGGACAACCTCCCGCCTACGCCAAAGGCTACGGACAAGCCGTGTTGTCCAGAGAATGTACCGGGAAGTAATAGCAACTGGTATTACTCTGCGGTCGTCGCCGGCACGTGTGACTCGATATAGGCGCGGACGGCCCCCTGATCAGCCGGCAGAGTATCGCACTGCGTGGGCGCATCGGCGAGTTTATCCAGATACTCATGACGGGCAAGATCCCGGCCGGTGGCTTCCCGTATCGCTTGACTGAATTTGGCGGGATGGGCCGTGGCCAGCGCAATCAACGGCTCCCCCGCCCGCATGAAACGTTCGCCCACCGACACGCCGACCGCCGTGTGCGGGTCCATCAAGTAATCGTAGTCCTCGTAATAGCGTTTGATGGTGTCCAGCGTGCTTTGCCGATCGCCGATACCCGATTCGAAGACCTCGTCCACGTTGCCGTCGGGGCCGACATCGAGCTGCATCGTGCCGTCTTTTTCAAAACGATCGATCAACTGGCTCAGACGAATGGAGTCCTGTCCCACCTTATAGAACAGGTAACGCTCGAAATTGCTGGCCACCTGAATGTCCATGGACGGGCTGAGCGTGGGGACCACGTCGCCCAGGCTGTATTCGCCGGAGTTAAAGAAGCGCGAGAGGATATCGTTTTCGTTGGTCGCCAGGATCAATTTCCCGACGGGCAAGCCCATACGATAGGCGTAGTATCCGGCCAGGATATCGCCGAAATTCCCCGTCGGCACTGAAAAGCGGACCCGGTCCGCGCCATCGGTTTTCAGCACATAAAGACCGGCGGAAAAGTAATAGACGATCTGAGAAAGCACCCGCGCCCAATTCACGGAATTGACGGCGCCGAGCGTGTAGCGGTTCTTGAACTTCAAATCGCGAAACAGCGATTTCATGATTCGCTGACAATCGTCGAACGTCCCTTCCACGGCCAGGTTGAAGACATTATCGTCAAGGACGGATGTCATCTGCTTTTCCTGAAGGGGCGCCACGCGGCCTTTGGGGTGCATGACAAAGATATTGATCCGGTCCCGCCCCCGCACGCCGTGAATGGCCGCGCTGCCCGTGTCCCCGCTCGTTGCGGCGAGGATGTTCAGCTGCTCGTCGCGCTGCTCAAGTATGTACTCGAAGAAATTGCCTAGAAATTGCAAGGCAATGTCCTTGAACGCGAGGGTCGGCCCATAAAACAATTCCAAAATCCGGATATCACCGACCGGAACGGCGGGCGCGATTTCTTCATGCGTGAACGGGGCGTAACTCCGATCGATCAGCGAGCGCAATGCGTCATCCGGAATGTCCACGAACAGGCGCAGGATTTCGAAGGTGATATCCTGATAGGATAGCTCGGACCATTTGTCCAACCGATCGCGGACGTCGGGAATGGATTCGGGAATCAACAAGCCGCCGTCGGGCGCCAGGCCCGTCATGACGGCGTCCTGAAAGCCCATGGGCGACGTTTTGCCCCGGGTACTGATATAACGCATGCTGTTCATAAAAAATCCGTCGAAGGATACTCGATTTCACTAGCGATACAAGAACCGATCCCGACCTGTACTGATCAAGGCGGAACGGACGGCGGTCCACCGTCTCATAAGCCCACGGAGAGATTGGATACCGCGCCCTCGTCGCCGCCGCGCGCGCGATTGCGCTGCGCCTGGGTCTCCACGGAAAATTGCGTTCCGTCGGAATGGATCATGATGGCGAGATCATCGTCGGTACCAAGCACATTGTCCCGGCCGAAGCGTTTCTCGTAATAATGGCGCGTGGTGTCGTGCAGATTGATCGCCGCCCGCCCCAAATCTTCCAGCACAGGCCGCGGATTGCCGAACTCAAAGATGGCCAGCTCCGGTCCGGCGCGATCAAGCAGCGGGGCGGTGTATGAATCCAACGCGTCAAGAACCGATGCACGATCAGGTCGCATACGGAACCCCGGATTGGCGGCGCCATGATGCGGGACGACCAGCACCTGCGAAGCCAACGCTTCCGCCGGCAACCGCTCGGCCAATCGGCGCTGTCCCTCGTAGTGCAGCGAGCCCGGAATGAGCATGGCGAAGTCGCCGTATACTACACGCAGGATCAGGCCATTGTTCTCGATATAGCGTTCGCCGATGTGATGTCGTTCCGGGCCCAGCACCTCAATACGAAACGCTTGTCCGTCATCGTCTTCCTCTTCAAAGAGGATATGGCCCGCGCCCGTGGTCCGGGTAGTGAGGTTCCAGCCGGCCCAACGATTCAGCAATGTATCGCCGCGCCCGTCCATCGCGACGGCCAACGACGGGCGTTGAGTCCATCGCGGATGCCCTACCAACTCGTGATACATGCTTTCGAGACGTTCGTGCGGATACTGTGCACTGACGGTTTCGAGCGGGACCATGGACTCGACGAACTCGCCCAACGTCATGTCTCGGGAAAGATCCTCAAGCATGGGCGGCAAATACAATTCTGAGACCCGCATCTGCTCGAGGATATACGACGCGCCGGCCGCCCGTTCGGGCAACGGCGAGGTAAGGATCATGCCGTCGAGTCGACGGATCGCGCGATGCGAAAAGAAAGGCAGGATCGTTCGCTCCGCTTCATTGCGCCGACCACGCACGTGTTCCACAAATCCGGAATCGATAAGTACGCGTTTTCCGCCCGGCGATTCCACGAGAATCGCGCTGCCGTATTGGACGGAGAGCACGGTGACATGCAAGCCGGGCGGCCGCGTGTCGCGGGGCGGCGCCACCCATAACGGGGTTGTGGCCGCCAGCGCTATGCCGCACGCAAGGAAGGCGGGCGCGTATCGATGTTTCCAACCGCGCCGGTCGCACACGCCGCGGATCCATTTCCACAAGGGTTTATGCCAGACAAATGCGGCAATGAAGAAATAATACACCACGATCTCGATCACGCGCGGTCTCCGCACAAAGGGATACGGAAAGATCAGGGTACTGACATGGGCCAGCCACAGGAAGAAGGAGGCGAATATCCAGTTTGCCGCGCTTAGTAACAGGGTCAAATAGACGCCAAACCCGGGAATCAAACCAAGGAGACCGCCGATGGCGCCCAACTGTACCACCACGCCGATGAGCGGGATGGCGACAAGATTGACGTAGGCGCCCGCAAAGGGCCAACGACTGAAATAGTAGGCGGAGAGCGGAACCATCATGCCGATCTGGATGGCGATTTGCGCGGCGATGAACGTGCTGACCCCTTCGGGTAAAGCCGAGAAAGCAAAATTCCGCGAGATCCCGGTCCCCCGATCCTCCAAGGCGCCCGCAATGCGGTACAGCAGCAGGCCGAACAGAATCCATGGGGCAATGAACAGCGGCGTGGTGACCAACGTCCAATGCGTTATTCCAATGACGGTTGTGGCCACCACGAGCACGATGACGGCGAGAAACCGATTCCCGCGGAGCCGACAAAGCAATTCATGGGCCGGCAAAGTAATCAGGGCCAGCGACAGGATCGCGCCAAACGAAAGGGTAAACGACGGGTCCACCACGACCAACGGATTATGTATCAGGATAAGGAACGCCGCCACGGGCACCCCGATCAGGACGGAGGACAGCAATCCCTTGTCCAGATACGCCCAGGTCAACAGAAACAGGCTGTTCATGATCACGGCGCGCAAGGTAGAGGGGCGCGCGCCCGTGATGATCGCAAACACCACGAGGGCAAAGATCACAAACGGCACGAAGACCTGTTTCGGGAATTTCAGCAACGCAAAGATGGCGATGAACATCACCGTCAGGATCGTGACATGCAAGCCGGACACGGCCAGCACATGGTTCACGCCGGAGGATCGGAAATCGTCCACGATCTGTGCTTCGCTTTCGCCCAGACCGATCCGCGAAGCCAGCGGCCCCGCTTCCGATTCGCCGGGGAACTGAGCGCCTTGCAACCCGTACCGCAGCCCGAGGGTAACGCCGCCCAGAAAGGCGGACTGCGGATACGGCATGGTGCTCTTGAACAACAGCAACACGCGATCACGCAGGTTCAGGGAAAACGAGACCAGCGGATTACCGGGCCGCACGTCCCGCCCTTCCGGCGCCACGAAACGCATGGGCGGCGGCTGGCCGCGCGGCTGATATGGACGCATCAGGCCGTAGATGTTGTAATTCTGCATGAACTGGCGCGCATTGAAACCGCCCGGATTCGATTCCGCGCGCGCCACCGTAAGTTCGCCCTGAATCTGCAGGTCAGCCCCATACGCGTCCGTGCGCGCGAATTCATTGTAGCCGTCCATGCCGGGATGGATCGTAACCTGTATGTCGCCGCCCTCGACCCGATAAAAAGGTCCTCCGGCCGGGTACTGAATAAAAGACGGCGTGATCATCAGTACGGTCTTGAAATCGTAAACGCGCGGATCGCTCGTGATTCGTCCGAGCACCGTAACCGCCGATTGCGCGCGAGCCGGACGAACAAAGGAACCGATATGATTGGAAATCCGATAGACCGACACCTGCCCCTCTTCCGGTCCGTCGATCCATTCCATGCCTGTGATCCGCGTGAAGGGCTGGTTCACCTGATATTCAGCGCCCACCGGATCGTCGGACGAGATCGTGATGACATCACTGCGTATGGGCATCCGCGCCTTCCGAAACAGCCAGTGCCCGTCTTCGTCCATCGCGTACCCGCCATCGTCGCCGATAACCGGCAAACGCGCGTCCAATTCCCCGACGAGCCGGATCCGTATATCACGATCCGCCTCTTCCGCTTTCACGAGGCGGAGGCGACTGGTATCCGGTAGATCAACGGTTTGATGAAACGTTCGGACGTCCCCATCGATCCGGATCTCGCCGATCTGGCGGTCCGGCACGGTATTGGCACTTGTGTAACGGGTGTAGCCAAGGAACAGGGCGCCCAGACACAGGGCGGGCCACAGCAGGCGCAAAGCGCGGCGCGCAGTTGGTTCATCGCGCTCGCCCTTCAAGAAACCGAGCAACAGGAGTAATCCCGTCGCCCCCAGCGCCAATCCGGCGGCGATCCGAAGCCAAGGCAACCAGGACGGATCCAGCGGGAACAGCATCGCCAGAACGATGCCGCCAATATACAGATAACAGCCGCCAATGATCTTATTCTGAAAATTCATAGGGTGCTTCCGCTTCGTGGGCGACTTCGCTGTAATAGGCCCGGTTGGAATCCCAGATTGCGGACTGCTCAACCCGGCCTTGCCAAATGGACTGTGCCGTATCGCGAAAATCCGGATGGAACAGAATCACCAGCACCCCGACCACCAGCGCCGCGGCCATGATCCGGCGCAACATCTTAACTCCCCGTTCCATACGTGTGTCTCCGCTTTACGAGTGATCGCTTCCCCAATCGGTATCTTCCTCCGGTGGAGGGCTTCGAAAGACATAAAAATAAACGAAGAAGAAGGGAATGCAGGGCAGAAAATACAGCACGCCTTCCTGCGTATAGAATATGCGCTCGCGGCTGTAGACCAGCCACGCCAGAAAACCCAATAAGCCCAGGGTATTGATCAGCACGATAAGCACACGCAATAGTCGTCCGGTCATCATCGCTTGTTTCTCATAAGCAGGTTCAGGATCGCCGTAACTTCATCCTCGCTGTATTCCCGTTCCGCTTGATAGTTGGCAATATAGTCCACGGCTTCTTTTGGTCTCAGTACGGGCGTTTTCGAATCTTGCACAGAAAACTCCGTATTTGGCGACATGAATACGACGATAGAAACGATGCCCGGCCAATCAATGCCCGCCCGTTCCAAGGCGCCCCGAAGAATGTCCACATGGCGTCGCGTCTGCTTGATCGGGTTCGACACCCGGATGGGCGGCTTATCCGGCTGCTTGAATTGGCTCCAACGATCCTCGTCCTCGCGCCCTTCGATGCGACCGCGCCAGTTCTTGGTCTCGATGGCAAAAATGCCTTTGGGCGAGACCACGAGATGATCGATCTGCGCGGATTGGCGCCCCTGTTTTATGAGAAGGTCATTGAAAATATAGTGACTATTATCCAGCGCCTCGGCAAGGCGACGCGTCACCTCCGTCTCCCCTTTCAGCCCGGCCTGCACAATCCGTTCTTCCCGGCTGTTCTGCCGAATACGAATATAGTGGGCCAGAAAGAACACGCCGGCCGCGATGCCCAACCAGAACAAGGTCGCATCCCCGCGAACAAAAAATACGGCCACCCCGGCGACGGTCAGCAAGGCGGCCAAGCCCGCCTCCCAGCGTAACAGGGTCTGCAAGGCGCCGGTTTCCTTCTCCAACGACCGTCTTCTGCGAGTAAGCGAAGATTCCTCTGTCAGAATATGCGCCATCGTCAGTCGTCCGTGTCGTCGTCTGACAGGACTTCCAACACTTCCGCGTCGGCCGCCCGCGCCCGCACACCACTGATGCGAATGCGAACGCGATCGCCCGGCTGGGTTCCCGGCACGAATACGACGAAACCGTCAACCCGAGCCACGCCATCCGATTCGGGATTACGTCGGTCCTGCTCGGTCACGGTCACATCAAGTTCCTCGCCCATCGCGACCGGGGCGTCCGGCGCCGGCGGCGGCCTTTCCGTTTCCACCGGATCATCGTCGAATGGTTCCGGCGACGTGGAGACCACTACCGCGCGCGCGAAGCGTCCCATATCTTCCACCACGCGGAATTCCACATGATCGCCCAGGCCCGCGCCTTCCACAAAGACCACCTTCCCGTCCACGCGCGTCAATCCGTCGCCTTCCCGGCCCATATCCGTTATCGTCCCGCGAAAGACCTGTCCGACCATGGGCGATTCCGGCCGATCGGGTCGGTCCGGTCGTTCGCGCGGAGGGCGTTCGGGACGGCCGGGCACCGGTACGTCGCTATCCACCCACTCGATCACTACGGAATCCGCCGTACTGCGACGCAGGCGAGTCACCTCGATAACCGCGACATCGCCCTTCTCCGCGCCGGGTACAAAGGTTACCAACCCGCCGATACGCGCGATGCCCGACGCGCCTTCCCGCGCTTCATCGACAACCAGAACCTTGTAACGACGGCCCTCTTGAGCCTCCACGTCCGGGTCTTCCAAGGTGTCAATGACGTCGAGCACATTCAGGTCCACCGCTTCGGGCGCCTCCACTTCCACCAGCGAAATGATCCGCTCTTCCTCCACGTCATCGGGACGAACGACTAGATAAACGACAACGCCGACACCGAGCAGACAGACGAGAAGCAGGACGATCAGCACACTGCGTGACAATCCATCAGAGGCGGGCACAGAGGGTTCAGGGGGTTTTTCTGTCATCGGACGCTCCTGTAGTAAGGTTTAGTTCGATCATCCACAGCGACGCAGAAAAGTAAATACAGGAAACCCCGATATTCCCTCCGCACCGAAGAATTTTGCGTAACGATTGCCGGTCATGAAATCGAGGCTATAATGACATCATGAACACGCCGTCCTTCATTTCCGCCGGTATCCGATTCACTTGCGTGGATTGCGGGCAATGTTGTACCGGCTCACCGGGCGTCGTCCGCTTGGAGAAAGCCGGGGTGGACGCCTTGGCAAACTATCTGGGAAAGACCGCTGCGGAAATTAAGCAAACACACCTCACACGACACGGCGCCGCATGGCGCATTCGGGAGCGGGAAAACGGGGATTGCGCCTTCTTCGACGGGCGTTGCACCATATACCCAGTTCGACCGACACAATGCCGAACGTATCCGTTCTGGTTCAAGAACCTGCGCTCGGAATCCGCTTGGCGGCAAACGACCGAAGAGTGTCCCGGTATCGGGCAAGGCCGCTTCTACAGTGAGGATGAAATCCTCGCCCTGGTTCACGAGGACATGGAGTCTGACGCCGGACAGGCTTCCCGCTAACAGCCCGTTCTACCCAGCAGTCAACCCGAGCGCTATCGATCAGCGATAATAAGGGTTCGTACCCGCGGCGTGATCCGTGGCGTCGATGATCTCGCGGACCTGCGGGCAGACTTCGCGGATCGCGTTCTCCACCCCGTGTTTCATCGTCATCTGCGAAGCGGCGCACCCTTGGCAACCGCCCCCCATCTCGATGTACACGTCGCGGTCTTCGACTTTCACGAGGGCAACAAATCCGCCGTGAGACGCCAGAGCCGGATTGATGTGCTGTTCCAGCAGTTGCTCGATGACGTCCGCCATATCCGCTTCGGGCGCCACCTGAATGGCGTCGATCGCCGCCTGTGAAATCGGCGGATCGCCCGAGGTCAACGGTCCCTTGATCGCCGGCAGGATGTCCTTCGCCATTTCCGGCCACGGCGTCGGCACGTTTTTGGAAAGCGTGATGCTATTGCCGGATACCTTAACCCGCGTGACCCCTTCAATCGCAAACAAGGCGTCGGCCAGCGGCGATCCCATGGATTCCTCCGGTGATTTGAAGATCACCGTCCATTCCTCAAGGATCGGGCGGTTCACCTGAAACTTGCACATATTCGGGTCCGGCAAGAATTCGCCGGTGACTTTTAATTCATTTTGATCGCTCATAAATACATTCTCCTTATCGCGCACCCAATCTAGACCCGGGATCGCCCCGAATCAAGACATGGAACCGCGAATTAACGCAAATGGACGCCAATAGACCGAGCCGGATTCGCGTTCATTCGCGTCTATTCGCGGTTCTCTTTCTTCAGGACCGCGAGGCCGCGCTCCCTCCCCTCCTCGGGAGGGTCGGCGGCCCCGCCGACCGCTATCCACTCATCGCGTCTATTCGCGGTTCGCCTTATTCCCCGCCCAGACGCGCACAAACGGATTCGCCTTGGATTTCATATGGTCCAACGCGCTGATCAGGAGGAATCCGAGCACACACAAGCCCAGCGAGATCCAGAATACGCCGCTCCCGAAATCGGGCAGAACATTATGCTCGACCATCGGCACCCATTCGCCGTGCCGGTTTTCCATCCACTCCTGCACTTCCTTGAAGGGCCAGATCCTGCGTAAAGAGCCCAGCATGAACCCGATCAACAGCGTCACCGTTACCTGATGATAATGCTTGAGCAACCAGCTCAGGATACGCGCGAAGATCATGATCCCGACCACCATGCCGGCCGCGGCGGGTGCCAGGGCGATGACATCGAGTTCCTTTACCGCATTGATCACGAACTCGTACTGCCCAAGAATCAGCAGGATGAACGAACCGGAAATGCCGGGCAGGATCATTGCACAGATCGCCACCGAACCGCTCAGGAACAAGGTCAACGGATCGTGCGGCATATCCATCGGCACGCGCCCGACGATCACGTACGCAATGAGCGTCCCCACAACCAGCGTCGCAGCCATACTCGGCTTCCAGTGTACATGCGCGCTGACCGCGACAATCGAGGCCGAGACCAATCCGAAAAAGAACGCATAGAGCGGGACCGGATGATGTTCGAGTAGCCACGAGAGGATACGCGCCAGGGACAGCACCGCGCCGCCCAGTCCGCCGCCGAGCGCAATGATGAACTTCCAGTTCACGTGTTCGAACGCCTCACGGATACGGAAACGCAGCAACAGGCGCAGGAAATGGATGTTCACCGACTTGATCGTATGGATCAACTCTTCGTAGACGCCCAGGATGAACGCCATGGTTCCGCCCGACACGCCGGGCACCACGTCCGCCGCGCCCATGGCGGCGCCGCTGAAAACCAGATAGCCATACTCGCCGGGTGTACGCGTCTTTTTCTCTTCCTTCGCCTCCATGAAACCGTCTCCTGTTTGGTTGAGCGGCGTATTGAAGCGGGTTCAAGCCCCCAAGCCAATCCTTTTCTAACGGTCATGGCAACCCGAACGGCAAACGCCTCTTGCAGCAGCCGTAGGGTCTGCGCTTGCGAAGACCGGCGACGGATGTGATACATTCGCGCTCATGCGGACCATACTTCATGTCGATATGGACGCGTTCTATGCCTCCATCGAACAGCGGGACAATCCCGCGCTGAAAGGCAAACCCGTCATCATTGGCTCGCCACCCGACAAGCGTGGCGTGGTGTCGGCGGCCTCCTACGAAGCCCGCAAATTCGGCGTTCATTCCGCCATGCCGTCTCGCACGGCCGGCACACGTTGTCCCAACGGCGTGTTTCTACCCGTGCGTATGCACCACTACATCAAGATTTCCGAACAACTGCACGCGATCTTCGAACAGTTCACCCCCCTTATCGAGCCGCTCTCCCTGGATGAAGCGTTCCTGGACGTCACCGGCGCGTTGCACTTGTGGAACAATGATGCGCAACAGCTTGCACGCGCAATGAAACAACGAATTGCCGACAGGCTGGATCTCCCCTGTTCCATCGGCATCGCGCCCAACAAGTTCCTCGCGAAACTGGCGAGCGACCTTGAAAAGCCGGACGGGCTCTGCACCGTCCCGGGTGATCCGAACGCGATCCTGTCCTTTCTCGCGCCCCTGCCCGTGCGCCGCGTGTGGGGTGTCGGAAAAGTCACCGGGAAACGTCTGGCCGAAAATCAGATATTCTCAATTGGCGATCTTCAGGCGCGATCACTATCCGAACTGCAGCGCATCGTGGGTTCGAAATCCGGCGGGGAACATCTATGGTCACTGGCGCACGGCCTTGATGAACGCCCCGTGGAACCGGAAACGGAGGATAAGAGTATATCTCGCGAACACACCTTTGACGAGGACTGCCGTGATCCGGAGGTGCTTCGCCAAGTCATGCTCGAATTGACGGAACACGTCGGCCATCGTCTTCGCCGATCCGACCGCTATGCGGCCCGGATAAGCATCAAATTCCGCTATGCCGACTTCAAAACCCATACGCGCCAGGAAACGATGTCGCCCCCGATAGCGAGCGACCGTGACCTGTTACGGCACGCGCTGGATCTACTGGAAAGACAGGCGATCCGGCAACCGATTCGATTAATCGGATTCGGCGTCAGTCAATTTTCCGACACCGCAAATGACGATCCGCAACCCGACCTGTTCGACGACAGTAAGACTACGAAGAACAACCGTGAACGAAACGAACGACTGGACCGGGCGGTGGATGCATTACGCGAGCGCTACGGCCGCGACGCCCTGCGCCGAGGCAACTGGCGCAAAACGAATTGATCAAAACCCGCCGAACAATCAATTTGAGAAAAGATTTTCAAACTCGTAATTTCTTGACACACAACTAACAGTGCAAAGCACTTTACCATCGCCCCGGGCCGATTCTATATCTTATTTATAATGAGAAGATTACGCCTACACAGCCAGCACACACATCGCCGCTTTAACCTTATATCGCAGTAAGGGTTTTCTGTATTTATATCGGAAACGCACGTTGTCCTTGCAAGATTGGCGATACATTGCAAACATTTACGTTGGATTATTCACAAATGCCGATGTTTGCAATGAGGCCATTCTCACATATTTTCATACTTTTGTTCCTTATTGTCGGATTGGTCGATGCCGCCGAGGTGCGGACCGTACCGTCCGCAGACTATCCCTCCATTCAGTCGGCGATCGACGCCGCCGAGCCAGGCGACGTGATTGAAGTCGCGCCGGGAACTTATACGGAACAACTGGTCGTTCAAGACTCAGACAAACACAGCATTCACCTGGTCGGCTCGGTGGACGAAGAAGGATTGCCCGCCACGATACTCGACCTTTCCTCCTTCACCGGCGGACATGGCATTCTGGTCTTGGACGCGGACGACGTGTCCTTGGCGAATTTCGAGATACATTCCTCCCCGAACCGGGGCGTCTACGCCCGGCGAGCCGACGGCATAACTATCGAGAACGTGATCGCTCGCGACAATCAACGGGACGGCTTCCGTGTGCGGGAATCAACAAATGCCGTGTTGCGTCATTGCGTATCGCTGGACAACGCAGGAGATGGCATCACGTTCTACGCGCTGGGCAGCATTCTCCATTCGGTCGTTGGTGACAATGCCGAACGCGGCATTTATGTGTACGGAGCGGCGGCCACCCGCAGCGGTAACCCGCCGGCCACGGGACAGTTGACGATTCGAAGCAATACCGTCTACAGAAACTTGAACGGTCCGCCCATCAGCGCCAATGAACACAAGGTCGGGGGGATTATCGTCTATTCCGCACCGAATCGCGCCGCGGTACTGTCGGCCGACATCAAGGACAACGAAGTCTTTGAAAATTCCGGACCCGGCATCCTGATCTATAAAGTCAACGACCACGGCACCGGCGAGGCGGTCAGTCCGGACAATGTTTCCCGCGTGAAACGCAATGTCGTTCACGGAAACCTGGACCGGGCCGATCGGGGCCCGGGCGATGCCATCCTCCTGTATATGTCGCACTATGTGGTCATTGAAGATAACGACCTCACTGATAATGAAAGCGCGGGGATCCGCATCACCAACCGTTATCGCTACGATCAATTCGGGCCCACCACACATAATCAGGTGCTTAACAACACGATTGCCGGAAATGGGTCGGGCCTCATTATAGAGGGCAACGCACAGCACGACGTGGAAGACACCGTCGCGGAAAACAACGTGTTTGGCGGCCACGACATCCACGTATATACACAGCACACAGACGATGCATTCGATATCGAATCGTTGCATGCCCTTAATACCTACGACTTCGCGGTCATCATCGATGACCCAGAGGAAGGAAAGATGATCTACGGCGGGGCGTTGCCGCCCGGTTCGGGCAGCCCCGAGGCGCCCTACCAAATCCATACACTGGAGCACTTGCAGGCCGTCACCAACGATCTCAACGGGCACTATGTGCTCATGAACGACATCGACGCATCGGCAACCGCCACCTGGAATGAGGCGCCGGACGCGCCCGGCACGTATCACGGATTCGTCCCGATCGGCGACATCGGCTGGTTGGAACGCTTTCGGGGAACGTTCGACGGACAGGGGCATGTCATCACCGACCTTTACATCAATCGCCCGGACCGAAGTCGTGTCGGCCTGTTCGGTTATGTTGAAGAAGGCGCGGCCGTGCACAACCTGGGCGTCGCGAACGCAACGGTCATCGGGAATATGCGCGCGGGCATTCTGGCGGGCGAGAATCATGGCACGATCAACAAGGTGTTCAGTTCCGGCTTCGTGCAGGGCGCCTGGGCGACCGGCGGCTTGGTCGGAGAGAATCATGCAGCGGGCCTGATCGAAGACGCCTATACCCACGCGACAGCGGACGTGACCGGATATGGGGGCGGCCTGGTCGGATCCAATCAGGGCACGGTGCGTCGGACCTATTCTACGGGCGCGCTTACCGGTCCCGCGTGGGCCACCGGCGGTTTGATCGGTCAGCTGCAGAGCGGCGCAATCGAAGACTCGTATTGGGATACCGAATCTTCCGGACTCACCACAAGCGCGGGGGGCGTGGGGAAGACAACCGTCGAAATGCAGGTCATCGAAACATTCACCACGTGGAACATGGCCGCGCTGGAAGCGTATGTCGATCACACATGGGTAATCGATCACGGGCAAGCCTATCCCCTCCTGAGCTGGCAATATACGCCGCCCCCGGAAATCATGGAAGTTACCCTCCCCGAACTGACGGTCGATGATAAGAACTACGACGGCACAGACACCGCGGTCATCGCTGAATTCGGCCCGTTGTCGGGCGTGCACGAGGGACACGACGTAACGCTTGATGCTACGGCAGCAACGGCCGTCTTTGCTCAAAGCGATGCGGGTACGGACATTCCAGTCACCGTCACCGGATTGGCCTTGTCGGGCCCCGATGCCGACTACTATTTCATCCAGGATCATGCGACCGTGGCGACGATTTCAAAGGCTGTTCCCGAAGTGATCGCATGGCCCGAAGCCGCGCCCATCGTCTATGGGGACGCGTTGTCGCTCTCCGCATTATCTGACGGCGAAGCGGACGTGCCCGGCACGTTCGCATTCGCGAACCCGGCTACGACTCCAGAGGCGGACGCGGCGTATCCGGCGTCCGTCCTGTTCATCCCGGAAGACACCGCCAACTATCTCTCGGCAGAAGGCACGGTACTCGTGCAGGTGCAACCGCGGGAGGTCACCGTTACCGGCTCGTTCACGGTGGAAGACAGGATTGTCACCGGCGACACCGCGGCAGACATCGTGGCGAACAGCCTTGCCTTGAACAACGTACTCGCCGGCGACTCGGTCACGCTCAATCCGGTCGCCGCCTTTGAAAGCCATAAATCGGGCACACACACCGTACACTTAACCGCCGCCTCTCACCTGACCGGAGCCGATGCGTCGAACTATCAGCTATCCCTTTCGGAGGCGCCGACCACTACCGCTACCATTACCGGCATACACGTCCAGTCCGTCGTAAAGAATGGTTCAAGCGATGAGCCGGCCGGAAGGAGCAGTGACATACTGATCGGCCGCCTCGAATGGGAAGGCCGGACAACGCATCCGCCCACACCCTACATCATTCAAAGCACGACCAACGTCTTCGACCCTGACTGGAAGGTGGAAGCGGTTATCCCGCGCAAGGATGGAACCAACTACTGGGAATTCGAAATCGACTTCGACAATCCCAAGTATTTCCGTGTCAAGATCCCGGGTCCCGGCAGCGAGTGATTTGTCTCTCTCCCGATACCGCCTCCAGCCCCTATTCCACAACACACTGAAGCGAATGTTGACTCACCGGTCGACTTATTCGATTTCCGTTTCAGCCTCCGAAGAGAACCACGGATT
>SLGY01000119.1 GCA_007136425.1 Kiritimatiellia bacterium | reverse complement strand
GAGCCCCGGCCTACAAGTTCTGGTGGTTGTAGGCCGACCCTCCCTGTGCCGCCGTAGTGAAACGAAGGCGCATGCGGTCGGCGGGCTTGCTTATGAGGTTTTGAGACAGCTTCTCCGTGTTGCCCAGGGAATGTACCGGGAAGTAATAGTAACTGGTATGACTTGGCACAAAAAGTAGCTTATCGGCAGCGCGGACAGATGCCGTACATGGTGATCTCGTGTTCGTGCAAGATATAGCCGCCGGGCAATTCGGCGCCCGGGGCGAGGGACATGGGGCAATGATCGATATCCAGGACCTCACCGCAGATCTTGCACTGAAAATGGTGGTGATGCCCTAAATCCGCACTCTCGTAGCGGGTTTCCCCGTCCGGCATGGTCACGGCCTGTATCCACTTCGATGAATGCAGCAGTTTCACCGTCCTGTAGATCGTAGCAATCCCCGTGCGCGGCATCGTTTGCCGGACTTGAACATGGATCTCGGGCACGGTCAGCGGCCCTTTGGACTCGCGAATCACCTCATAAACCAGGGCTCGCTGTTTCGTCTGGCGTTGACCGGGCAAGGCCTGTGTTGACGTTTTGGCATTCATCATAGTTCGGCGGGAACCCTAGCAACCCGAATAAGTATGGTCAAGCTGGCGAAAGACCGCAACCAAGATGAGAAAACCGCGGATTGCGCCGATTGCACGAATGAAGAATCGCGTATGTATTATAATTTATGTCAATTAATATCGCGGTACGCCATGAATTGCTTCTAAATTAGCTGTGTTTTGGGTGTGAGATATATTTTATGGGTAATTTTTTGCAAAATATTTCCATTTTCGAGTTGTCAAATTATGTTTAGGTGCTATTTTCCATCAAATTGCGTACTGAAAAGCAGGAGAAGGTGATGACTACACAGTTGGAGATGTCGGATAAGGGTGCTACTGCGTTGAAGGAGGCGGCGCCGTCTATTCAGGTCCAGCCCAACGTCAGTCCACAAGCCATGGATGGGGCGCAGGCGTTGGTTAAGCGTCTCGAAATGGAGGGCGTGGAGTATATCTGGGGCTTGTCGGGCGGAGCGGCGATACCGATTTTCGATGCCTTGGTCACGACCGGGACGAAGATCAAGCTTGTTCTGGTGCGCCATGAACAGGGCGCAACGCACATGGCGGATGGTTATGCGCGTGCGACCGGGAAACCCGGTGTCGTGCTGGTCACGAGCGGGCCCGGCGCGACCAATACGGTGACGGGGATCATGACTGCGCATATGGATTCCGTTCCGATGGTCGTCATTACCGGACAGACCATCTCCAGCATGCTGGGGAAGGACGCTTTTCAGGAGGCGGACGTCTTTGGCCTGACGATGCCCGTGGTGAAGCATAGTTATCTTGTCAAGAGTTCGAACGATATCCCGCGGATTATGAAGGAGGCCTTTCATATCACCCGTACGGGGCGGCCCGGGCCGGTCGTGGTGGATATCCCCAAGGACATCAGTTCGGGACCGTGCACGGCCGAGCTGGATCCGCCGATGGATCTGCCCGGTTACAATCCGGAGATCGAGACCGATGTCTCGTCCATTACGCACATAGCGGAGGCCCTGGAACGCTCGAAACGCCCGGTCTTGTTGGCGGGGCACGGCGCCTTGATTGCGAATGCTTCGAAGGAACTGTTGAAACTGGCGGAAACCTTGCAAGCGCCGGTGACCTCCACGCTCCTTGGCAAGGGGGTCTTTCCTGAAACGCATCCGTTAAGCCTCGGGATGCTGGGTATGCACGGTACGGCCTATGCGAATAAGGCGATGGTGGAGTGCGACCTGGTTATGTCGATCGGCTCCCGTTACGACGATCGTATTGTGGGTCAGCCGGCGCGTTTCTGTCGCAATGCCACGCGGATTCATATCGATGTTGATCCAGCGGAAATCCATAAGATGGTTCATGTGCATCATCATTGTATCGGCGATGCGCGCGTCGTTCTCGATGAGCTGGTGAAGCACGTCGGTCAGCTGGACACGAAGGAGTGGTTGGCGCATTTGGACGGATACAAGAAACGGTTCCCGTTGAAATACCGTAAGCAGGGCGGCTTGAAAATGCAGCACGTGCTTGCGGAGCTGGACGAGTTGACCGAACACAAGGCGATCATCTCGACCGACGTCGGACAGCACCAGATGTGGGCGGCGCAGTTCTGCCTGTCGGACAGTCCGCACACCTGGTTGAGTTCCGGTGGCGCGGGCACGATGGGATACGGTTTTCCAGCCGCGATGGGGGCCGCTTTCGGGTGCCCCGGAGAACAGGTCTGGGCCGTGGTCGGCGACGGCGGCTTTCAAATGACCATGTGCGAATTGGCTACCGCCTGCGTGCATAAGCTGCCCGTGAAGGTGCTGGTCCTGAACAATCACTATCTTGGAATGGTCCGCCAATGGCAGGAACTCTTCTTTGAAGATCGCAAGAGCGGTGTGGACCTGGAAGGGAATCCGGATTTCGCCAAATTGGCCGATTGCTTTCCCGGAGCAAAAGGGTTCACCCTGAAACGGCCGGCGGATGTGAAGAAGGTGCTTAAACGAGCCATGGAATACAACGACGGCCCGTGCGTCATCAATGCCGAATGCGTCAAGGAAGACAATGTCTATCCCATGATTCCGGCCGGGAAGGCGTTGGAAGATATGATCCTGGAAGCGCCGAGAGTGCGGCTTGAAAAGCCAACTGGATCCACGTGACCGGCGAAACACTGAGAACCCCTTTAGCGCAGGAAGAACACGAATGAAAACGAACGATGTGCATACCATCAGCCTCTATGTGGCCAATAAGCCGGGCGTGCTGGCCCGGATCGCCCAGGTCTTTTCCCGGCGCGGTTTCAATATCGAATCCCTTGTCGTCTCGCCGGCGATGGACGGACACTATTCCCGGATGACCATCGCCGCGCAGGGTAACCCGGACGGCTTGGAACAGATCATCAAGCATACCAGTAAACTCATCGACGTGTTGCACTGTTTCGATCATTCGGACGAAAACGTGGTCAGCAAGGAGTTGGCCCTCATCAAGATCGGGGTCGACGCGGGTATGCGCCCCGAGGTGCTTCAACTCGTCGAACATTTCGGGTGCAAGGTGGTGGACTTTACCGAGTCGTCACTGATTATCATGGTGACCGGCGACACGGATAAACTCGACGCCCTGATACGGATGCTGAACAAGTTCCGCATCATCGAGCTGGTCCGAACCGGTCGGGTGATCATGGTGCGCGGCGAAGAAGTGACCTGAAGAGTGGGGGACTGGACGATGGACTGATGGACTGAAGGACGGTTGGACTGATGGATGGTGGGAAGATCGGACGGTCCCATCGAGCGGAAGCACCACGATCCATATGCTCATCCATCCATCCTCCTCCTGTCCACCCGTCCACCCGTCCATCCGTCCATTTCCCCCGCGCCTCTCGCGACTTGCCAATCCCGGGGACGCCTTCTATAGTACCGGACCCTTTCAACAATGGATGACGAACTATGGCTGCAAAGACATTATTTGAGAAGATCTGGGACAAGCACGTGGTGCAAACCATGCCGGACGGTACGCGATTGCTGTATATCGACCGGCATTTGGTGCATGAGGTGACCAGTCCGCAGGCCTTCGAGGGACTGCGCATGGCGGGGCGTCCGGTGCGTCGACCCGACTTGTCCTTTGCCACTATGGACCATAATGTGCCGACCACGTCGGAAGATCGGATGACCATTCGGGACCCGATTTCAGCGGCACAGGTCGAGGCCCTGCGTAAGAATTGCAAGGAATTCGGAATAAACCTGTACGACCTGCAAAGCGATCATCAAGGGATTGTACATATTATCGGTCCGGAAATGGGCATTACGGTGCCCGGCTTAACCATTGTGTGCGGCGATTCGCACACCTCCACGCACGGCGCGTTCGGCACGCTGGCTTTCGGCATCGGCACGTCCGAAGTCGAACACGTGTTGGCGACGCAGACACTGCGCCAATCCCGTCCCAAGACCTTCAAGGTGGAATTTACCGGCCGTTTGGGACCCGGCGTGACGTCCAAGGACATGATTTTGAAGCTGATCGGGCAGATCGGCACGGCGGGCGGCACGGGTTATGTGATCGAGTATTGCGGTGAGGCCGTGCGCGCGTTGTCCATGGAGGCGCGGATGACGATCTGTAACATGAGCATCGAAGGCGGTGCACGCGCCGGCATGATTGCGCCGGACGATACGACGTTCGAGTACATCAGCGCGGAAGACCGCCCCTTCGCCCCGAAAGGGAAGGATTTTGAAAAAGCGGTCGAGTATTGGCGATCCCTGCCGAGCGATCCCGACGCGGCATTCGATCGTACGCTGACGATCAAGGCCGATGAAATCGCCCCGCAAGTAACCTGGGGGACCAACCCGGGTATGGTGGTGGACGTCGCGGGACGGGTGCCCGCTCCCGGAGAGGTCCCCGGCCACAGTGTGCGGGATGTGGAACAGGCATTGGCTTATATGGGATTGACCCCGGGAACCCCGATGACCGATATCAAGTTGGACACGGTTTTTATCGGCAGTTGCACCAATGCGCGTATTGAAGATTTCCGCAAGATCGCGTCCATCATCAAGGGGCGCAAGAAAGCCGATTCCGTGCGGGTGATCGTCGTGCCGGGCTCACAACAGGTACGTAAACAGGCGGAAGCCGAGGGAATCGATCGCGTCTTTAAAGAGGCGGGCGCCGAATGGCGGCATGCGGGGTGCAGTATGTGTTTGGGCATGAATCCCGACCAGCTCAAGCCCGGCGAACGCTGTGCTTCCACATCGAACCGGAACTTTGAAGGGCGCCAAGGGAAGGGCGGACGCACGCATTTGGTCAGCCCGGAAATGGCCGCCGCCGCCCTGATCGAAGGCCACTTCGTCGACATCCGCAACTGGAGCTGACGCTCCCCTGACGAAGAACCAAGAACGAAGAACGAAGAACCAAGAACGAATAACGATATCCATGGAACCATTCAAATCACATCGCGGAATCGTCGCCACGCTGGATCGTGCCAATGTGGATACGGACCAGATCATTCCGAAACAGTTTCTAAAGTCCATTAAGCGGACGGGGTTCGGTGAAAGCTTGTTTTTCGACTGGCGCTATGGCGACGACGGAAAACCAAATCCGGATTTCGAACTGAATCATCCACAATTCGCGGGCGCGTCGATCCTGGTGACACGGAATAATTTCGGGTGTGGCTCGAGCCGTGAACACGCGGTGTGGGCGGTGGCGCAGTACGGATTCCGGGCGGTCATCGCCCCATGGCAGGATCGCAACGGAACGCGGGTGCCCGGTTTCGCGGATATCTTCCGCAACAATTGTGTGAAGAATGGGTTGCTGACAATCGAACTGGCCGAGCCGGAGGTGGAAGAAATTTTCCAGATGGTCGATCGCTTCAAAGGGTTGCAAGCTACCGTTGACCTTGATGAACAACGGGTGGTCCTGCATCTCGACGAGGAAATCGCGTTTCATTTCGATATCGATCCCGTAGTGAAGGATCACCTCATTCGTGGACTGGACGACATCGCCCTGACCCTGGAGCACGAGTCCGATATCACGGCCTTCGAACAGCGGCACGATACCCAGCTGCATCGCTGACAGGGTAAGGCAGGCCGAGGTCATATGCTGATCTGATATAGCGCTATGGCATTTCGTGTAGACTCATTGTGGGGGAAAGATTCATGCAACGCACCATAGTCATTACAGGCGTGTCACGGGGGTTGGGAAAGGCGCTGGTTCATGAATTCGTTGCGATGGGACACCTGGTGGCCGGGTGCGCTCGTTCGGAGGAAGCCGTGGAGCGGTTGCGGCAGGAAGTCGGGCCGGCGGGCTCCTTTCATGTCGTGGATGTGCTGGATCGATCGGCCGTCGAATCGTGGGCGGAAGATGTGCTGCAACGTGTAGGCCCTCCGGATCTGCTGATCAACAATGCCGGCGTAATGGAGCGGGATGCCTTATTCCACGATATTCCGCCGGAAGAATTCGATCGGGTGATCGATGTCAACGTGAAGAGTGTGGCCAATGTGATTCGGGCTTATCTTCCGGCCATGCGCGAGAGGAAGAAGGGGGTCATCGTCAGTTTCAGTTCCGGCGCAGGCATTCGGGGGTATCCGGAGATTTCGGCGTATTGCGCCTCAAAGCACGCCGTAGAGGGGTTGAGCCGGAGTCTGGCAAAAGAGGTCCCGGAGGGGATGGCGGTGATACCGCTCCAGCCCGGGGTGATCCATACGGACCTGTTGGACGGTCATTACGGGGAACGCGCGAAGGAACATGATCGACCCGAAGTCTGGGTTAAACGCGCCGCGCCGTATATCCTCAATCTCGGCCCCGAACACAATGGTGAGTCGCTGCGAATTCCGAAGCAATAACGCATCATCCATTTGCAATCCTTTCCGAAGTTCGTACTATGCCATTCGCTTCGGATTAATTCCGTAGCCGCGGCCGTAAGGCCGTGGATGAGCGAAACCGTGATGTTGAAGTCCACCGTCTAAAGGGCGTGTTGATTTATTCGAAATCGCGTGGTGGAATCGGCACGCCGCAAGCGGCGGCCCTACAAAATACTTTGGTCGTAGGGCTGTAGGGCCGTCGCTTGCGACGCGCCGGGAATAAATCAACACGTCGTAACGACGGCGGCGAATAGGTGGTGGAGAGCCTGATGAATACGGAAACTTTGACCCGATGGACGGTGGATAAGTCGGTGGACACGTATGGGGTCCGCAATTGGGGAAGCGGCTATTTCG
Organism: Kiritimatiellia bacterium; assembly: GCA_007136425.1. Taxonomy (GTDB): domain Bacteria; phylum Verrucomicrobiota; class Kiritimatiellia; order SLAD01; family SLAD01; genus SKZA01. The sequence continues at coordinate 1,648 of SLGY01000119.1, read as the reverse complement.
ACGTGTCGCCGAAGGGCGATATCGTGGTGCGCCCGCATGGATCCCGCAAGGCCACGGAAATCAGCATGATGGATGTCGTGGCGGGATTGAAGGATCGCGGTTTTGCCATGCCGGTCTTGCTTCGTTTCGGGAATATTCTCGCCGACCGCATCCGCATGCTCCATGAGAGCTTTGAGAAGGCCATTCAAGAGGCGGGCTATCAAGGGCCTTATCGCGGTGTGTACCCGATCAAGGTTAATCAACAACAGCAGGTGCTGGAGGAAATCATCCGCTACGGACGCCCGTTTCATCATGGACTGGAATGCGGGAGCAAGGCCGAGTTGATCGCGGCATTGGCCTATATGCAGGATCCGGATGCCTATGTCGTCTGCAACGGATATAAGGACGAAGAGTTTATCGACTTGGCCCTGTACGCGCAGAAGATGGGCATTCAAACGATTCTGGTCGTCGAAATGCCGGGCGAGGTGAACCTGATCATGGAACGCGCCGAACTGATGAATATCCGGCCACGGCTCGGCATTCGCGCCAAGCTGGCGACACGGGCGGAAGGGCATTGGATGGAATCGGGCGGCGACCGCAGCATGTTTGGTCTCAACGCTTCGCATGTCATTGATATTGTGGATCTTCTGCGCAAGCGCGAGATGCTGGATTGCCTGCACATGCTGCACTTTCATCTAGGCTCACAGATTCCCAATATTCGCAATATTCGCGCAGCGGTGTCGGAGGGCTGTCGCTTTTATGTGAATCTGGTGCAGGAAGGCGCGAAGATGGGGATCATCAACGTGGGCGGCGGGCTGGCGGTGGACTATGACGGCTCGCACACGAACTTTGCCAGCAGCAGCAATTATACCGTGGACGAATACGCGGCGGACGTCGTGGAGGTCATCATGCAGTTGACGGATCAAGCCGATGTGCCGCATCCGGCCATCGTCAGCGAATCCGGGCGCGCGACCGTGGCGCATCATTCCGTGCTGCTCTTTAATATTCTCGATGTGAGCCGCTTCGAATCGCATGGCTTGCCTGAATCGCTCCCCGAAGACGCCTGCGACGCACTGAAGAACTTGATGTATGCGAATGAGACGCTGAACGCGAAGAACGTGCAGGAATCCTATCATGACGCGGTCTATTACCGGGACGAAATCCGTTCGGCGTTCGATCACGGAACCGTAAGCTTGCGTGAACGCGCCCTCGCGGAACGGATTTTCTGGCATGTCATCAATCGCGTGGCGAAGGAAATCCAGGGCCGCAAATATGTGCCGGACGAATTGGCCGGTTTGTCCGCGGCGATTGCGGATGTATATCACGGTAACTTCAGTGTATTCCAATCCCTGCCCGATTCCTGGGCCATCGAGCAGCTCTTCCCGGTCATGCCCATCCACCGGTTGCAGGAGGCGCCGACGCGGCAGGCGACCCTGGCCGATATTACCTGCGACTGCGATGGGAAGATCAATCGGTTCATCGACCTGCACGATGTCCGCAATACGTTGCCGCTGCATCGATTATTGGAGCGGGAGGACTATTATATGGGGGTCTTTCTTGTGGGCGCGTATCAGGAAACCTTGGGTGATCTGCATAATCTGTTGGGCGATACCCATGTGGTGAGTGTGCACGTGGATGAGGAGGGACAGATCGAATACGCGCGCGAGAT
>SLGY01000137.1 GCA_007136425.1 Kiritimatiellia bacterium | reverse complement strand
TGAACCTTATCCAATCGGCCCTGACCGGCTTCTGCCCGGCGGAAACGATCTTGAAGAAAGCCGGCGTCGGTCAAGGCGAATGCCCGGTCGGAAAGGGTTGAGGCTCAATAAAGCACGTTTCCACGAAAGCCCCGACTAAGTCTCGCCGGCAGGAGCGCTGCGAAATCGGCGTATTGCTCCAGGCGGATGTTGACCGTTCAGGTCCGCTGTGTTTTGAGCCCCGCCTTCTTGGCAGTCTTCAGTTGGGGGTCGTCCGAAGAGACAAACAAATCCGCACCCCATTCAAGCGCACAGGCCACAGGAAAGGATGTTTGCATTGACTCAGGCAACCGTTATACCCTTAGGGCCATAACGAAGGCTACCACTAAACCTTTTCCTGAAAAGGACCCTGTCGATGAGATTCCTCGACATGCGAAGAAGCCTATTTACCGTTTGCCTACTCGCCCTTGCCCTCCCTGTCCTCGCCGAAGTACGCACATGGACCAGCATCAGGGGCGCGACGGTTGAAGCGGAATTCGTTGAGCTGGAAATCGATACTGTCGTTCTGCGCTCAGCCGCGGGAGAGCTGCTTGATATTCGGCTGAATCAGCTCAGCGACGGCGACCAGCAATACGTGCGGTCGCTGCCACATGTGCAGCCCAGCAACGCGGCACAAGCGGCAAACGATGTAGCTCCGGGCTTGTTTCAACAGACCGAAATACTCCTACAGGCCGAATTGTTCTTCATCAGCCAGCGCGACGCTATGCTGCTGGCCTCTATCCTTGATCGAGACAAACACAACGCATGGTCACTCTCCGATAGTGAAGCATCTCAAGATGCTTTGAAACAGTTTGCGGCAATCCCGTCAAAGAGACGTGTTGGTTCTATCAACCTCAACACTCCTACAGGTATAGAAACAAGGCGACCCAACGAAGACTTCGGCGATCTAATCGTCTCTTTCAATTACGCCCCTACTCTCGGCCCTGATAACACCGCTTACAGTCTATCATTTGCCGTGGATGCTCGTGACCGAAACGAGAATGTCATCGGTCGCTCAGCCTCACAAATCGTCATGTCGGCGCCCGGCCAGAAATACTTAATTCTGCCTACAGCCGCCGGACCAGAAAACAGGCAGCGAAGAGATTCCATCGTAGTCCTCCTCACCTATAAGTAATCTTCGTGAGTTGTGTGTGTCAAGTTCTGCAAAAAGGATTCTGGCATTCCTGTTTGGTTCATCATGTTGCTTTGTTTGCTGGGGCGGCCTGTGGCCCCCGGCTCAGCGAGAATGGGTCATCCAACTCGTCGGAGCTGAGTCGGGGGGCCAGGCCGCCTCTTCAGGCGACGTTCACCAACTTCATCTTCTTGTGTTCTCTGAGTAACTCCATGTTCAGGTATCTGTGTTGCTCGATCCAGTCCTCGTGGATCTCCGCGGCTAAGGCCCTCATCAGTCGAAGGCAACTGTTCGGATTTGGGAAGATGCGGATCACATGGGAGCGCCGCTTGAGCTCTTGGTTAATGCGTTCGAGCATATTGGTCGATTTCAGATGCTTGTGATGCGCCAGCGGCCAACTATAGAAGGTCAGCGTTTCTTCGATATGTTCCTCCACCCAGTTGCACAGCTTCGGATACCGTTGCTGCCATTTCGCCAGCCACGCCCTTAAATCATTGAGCGCCTCTTCCTGGTTCCGGCGTCCATATAACCAGCGCAGTTCTTGCAGGCAGTCGTCATCCGCCTTCCGGGGGAGATGATCCAGCGCATTGCGCAAGAAATGAACATAACAGCGCTGCCAAGCCGCTTCCGGAAGCACTTCCATGACCGCTGTCTTCAACCCATGGTGGTTGTCCGTGATAACCAGTTCCACACCCCGTAACCCCCGGGCGCGCAAGCCTTCAAGGAACTCTCGCCAGCTGCTTTGGCTCTCCCGGCCTGCCAGCTCAATCGCCAGAACCTCCCGGCGTCCTTCCCAGTTGATCCCTATTGCCACCAGCACCGCTTGGGGACGAATCACCCCATCGATCCGCACTTTCTCATAACGCGCATCCAGGATCAGATACGGATACTCAACCTCCAACTGGCGGCGGGCAAACTTGGAAAGTTCCTCATCCAAGCGAGCGTTGATCGAACTAACGGTGGAGGCGCTGAACGCATGACCGCAGAGCTCCTCCGTCACCGCCTTGACCTTCCGGGTGGACACTCCCTGGATGTACATCTCCGCCAATGTATTCACAAAAACCTTCTCGCTGCGTTGATATCGATCAAAGATCTCCGTGCTAAAGCGCCCTTGGCGGTCTTGGGGGACCTGCAGTTCAAGCTTGCCCACGCGGGTCACCAAACCCCGCTGATAATAGCCGCTACGATACCCTTTCCGGCTTCCTGTCCGTTCTCCCTTGCCTGCACCAAGGGTCTCATCCATCTCGGACTCAAGTACTTCCTGAAGGACCAACTGAATCAGAGGCTTAAGAAAATCTTCGTCTTCCGATAAAGCCTGTTTCAAATCCTCGCGTGATATACTATGCTTCTTCTTGGTCATGGTACTTCCTTTCTGGTCCTCACAGACCGGTGTTTTTGCTTAAACAGGAAATACCATGACCTTTTTTTGCAGAAGATTCAGCACACTACCTTTTCGTGCTTGGGTCCTTGGGTGTTTCGTCATTCTTTCCAAGGGGTTACGCAAGTATACGAATATGCGCTGCCCCGGGCCTGACCGCTATGGTAGCCCCTTGCATTGGCGGCGGCTTTCCCGTAGGGTACGAATTCTTTTTGAAAGGAATTTTTGCTTTTCGGATGTGTGATGTATGCAGTGGTTGTTACAGAAAATTGTCGGATCAAAGAATCAGCGGGATATCAAGAAGATCCGGCCGCGCGTGGAACGCGTAAACGAGCTTGAAGAAGCGTATCAGGAACTGTCGGACGAGGCGTTACAGGCCAAGACGTCCGAATTTCGCGAGCGCCTGGCGAACGGGGAGACGGTCGATGACATTCTTTGCGAGGCGTTTGCGGCGGTGAAAAACGCGTGTCGCCGGCTCATGGGCCGGACGATCAGCGTGTCGGGAAACCCGTTGGAGTGGGACATGATCCCCTTCGATACCCAGGTCATCGGCGCCGTGGTGCTGCACGAGGGCAAAATCGCCGAGATGGCCACGGGCGAGGGGAAGACGCTGGTCGCGACAATGCCCGTTTATCTCAACGCGTTGACGGGCAAAGGGGTTCATGTCGTGACGGTGAACGATTATCTCGCGCGGCGCGACTCGGAATGGATGGGCGCGGTCTACGAGTTTCTGGGCTTGACGGTCGGTTGCATTCAGAACGCGATGCGCCCGGATGAACGCCGCGTCCAGTACGGCAAGGACATTACGTACGGAACAAACAGCGAGTTCGGATTCGATTATCTGCGCGATAACATGGCCATGCGCCCGGACGATATGGTGCAGCGCGGTTTCCATTACTCGGTGGTGGACGAAATTGACAGCATTCTTATTGATGAAGCGCGCACGCCGCTGATCATCTCCGGGCCCGCCCCGCATTCGCCGCATCAATACAACGAATTCAAATCCCGCGTGGAGAGACTGGTTCGCAAACAGCGGGATCTTTGCAACCGGTTGATGCGCGAGGCGAAGGAGCTGCTGGAAAACGATGAGGTGGAGGAAGCCCAGTTGCGCTTGTACCAAGTGCATCAGGGCATGCCGCGCAATCAGGCCTTGCTGACGTTGATGGAAGATCCCGGCAAACGACGTCTGGTGGAACAGATCGACGCCTATATGTTGTCGGACATGCGGAAGGAACAGGCCCGCGCCCTGCGTGAAGAGCTGTTCTTTGTGATAGACGAGAAGGGGCACGACGCCAACCTGACGGAAAAGGGCAGCACGGCGCTCAGCCCGGATGATCCCGAGGCGTTCGTGGTACCCGACCTGATATCCGCCATGGCGGAATTGGACGGCGACGAATCCCTTTCGCCGGACGAAAAGGTGGCGAAACGTCAGGAGCTGCAAAAGCATTTCACGGAACGAAGCGAGCGCATTCATGCGGTCGACCAATTGATTCGCGCCTATTGCGTCTATGAAAAGGACGTGCAATACGTGGTGCAGAACAATCAAGTCATCATCGTGGACGAGAACACGGGTCGCCTCATGCCCGGCCGACGTTGGAGCGACGGCCTGCATCAAGCGGTGGAAGCGAAGGAAGGCGTCAAGATCGAGCGGGAAACGCAGACCCTGGCTACGATTACGATTCAGAACTATTTCCGCATGTACGACAAACTGGCGGGCATGACGGGCACGGCGGAAACCGAGGCCGACGAATTTCATCAAATCTATAAGCTCGACGTGGTGGTCATTCCAACGAACCGGCCCGTGCGGAGAGTGGATAACAACGATAATATCTTCAAGACCTTGCGCGAAAAGTACGACGCGATTGTCGAGGAGATCCGGGATTGCCATGAACGAGGGCAACCCGTACTGGTCGGTACCATTTCCGTGGAAACCTCCGAACTGATCAGTCGGATGCTGCGGAAGGAGAACATCCCGCACAACGTCTTGAACGCCAAGAACCACCAGCGCGAGGCCGAGATCGTCATGCGCGCCGGCCAACCGGGCGGGGTAACCATTGCCACGAACATGGCGGGGCGCGGCACCGACATCAAGCTGGGCGAGGGCGTCGTCTATCTGGACCGCGAACTGGTTCTTTCCAGCACCCGGCTCGACGATAAGGTCAACGGCAAGACCCTGCGCCAGATGTTGACGGAAAAACCGTGCGGGCTGCACGTCATAGGCAGTGAACGACATGAATCGCGCCGGATCGACCGCCAGTTGCGCGGTCGTTGCGCGCGGCAGGGCGATCCGGGTTCGTCACGGTTTTATGTGTCGTTGGAAGACGATTTGATGCGGCTTTTCGGGTCGGACCGCATTTCCAATATCATGGAAAAACTCGGGATTGAGGAGGGACAGGTACTGGAACATCCTTGGCTGAACCGGTCCATCGAGCGCGCCCAACGTCGCGTGGAACAGCAGAACTTTTCCATCCGGAAAAGGACGCTGGAATACGACGATGTCATGAATACCCAGCGCGAGATCATCTACGGTTTCCGGCGCGACGTCCTGCGGGCCGACAATCCGCGCGAACATCTGCTCGACATCATCGAGGAAGTGATTCACGGGAAAGCCATCGACGCCGCCGGACAGGCGCACCCGGAAAACGACGAGGCCCTGAGCGAGTTTGTGCATTGGGCCAATACCACCTTTCCCGTGGGCGTGTCCACGGAAGAGTGTCTCCCCATGAAAGAGGACGCGGACGGCTTGGCGGAAGAGGTCCTGAAGCGCGTGACCGAGGCGTATGATCTGAAAGCAAAGACGGAGAATCAGGACGCGCTCGTGTCGCTTGAGCGCATGATCATCGTGCAATCCGTGGATTTACATTGGCAGGAATACCTGCGCGGCATGGACGCGTTGCGGCAGGGCGTGGGATTGCGGGCTTATGGCCAGCGCGATCCGCTCGTGGAATACAAACGCGAGGCCTACGACATGTTCGCGCAATTGATGGATCGCATCAAGGGCGAGGTAGCCAACCGGATGTTCCGTTTCGCGACATCCATGAACGCGTTTGAAACGTTTCTGTCTTCATTGCCCCGCACGTCCGCCGTGCATCGCGAGGTGTCGGCGCTGGGCCAGGCCCGCGCGGCGCCGTCTTCCACCGGGGCGAACGCGACGGCTTCCGCCGGGGGCGATGCGGCCTTTGACCGGGCGATGGAGGCCGCGCCGAAACCCGTGCGTCGGGACGAACCCAAAGTGGGGCGCAATGACCCGTGTCCGTGCGGGAGTGGAAAGAAGTATAAGAAATGTTGCGGGGCAAGCAGGTAAACGGTGCGGACGGCGAATTGCGCCGTTCCTTCCCATCCGTAATGGCCGCGACGGCAAGCGGTTTGTTGCTTGCCGCCGCTTTTCCCCCGCTGGAATGGGCGGAAGCGGCTTGGATCGCTTGGATTCCGTTGCTGTTGGTATGTCCGCGGTCCTCGCCGCGTAACGCGTTTCGGCTGGGTCTGCTGGCCGGCGCAATTTTCTGGTTATGCACCCTGTTCTGGTTGACCCACGTGACGTGGCCCGGCTGGATACTTTTATCCCTGTATTGCGCCCTGTTCATGGCCGGATTCACGTACGCCGCCGCGTGGCTGATGCGGGAGTGGGGCACCGAGCGATTCGGCGCAACCTTCGGCCTGATGCTTGTACTACCGCTGGTCTGGGTGGGTTTAGAATATCTGCGTTGCGTACTGTTTACCGGCTTTGCGTGGAACCCGCTCGGCGGCAGCCAATACGCAAACATCAACCTGATTCAGATCGCCGCCTGGACCGGCGTATACGGGGTGTCGGCGTTGATCATGCTGCTCAACCTGGCCTTGGGCTTGACGCTGAACCACTATATCCGGCAAGGCTTGCGAGGCCGGCCCGCATGGCATCCGGAATTGATGATCGGATTCCTGGTCCTCGCGTTGGCTTTATGGACGGGGAATCGTGTGGTGGCACAAGACCGTCACACCGTTTCTGTTCGCACGGCGGTCGTCCAGCCGAATATTCCGCAATACGAAAAATGGACCAAGGACTTTGTAGATACCATTTACGAGCGCCTTTCTTCGCTGACCCGCATGGCGATTCATGCCGGCGCACCCGATATGGTCATCTGGCCGGAAACGGCGGTGCCGGATTATGTGCGTCAAAGCCGGCGTAGCAGTGAACTGGTGCGCGATATGGCGCGGCTCGGCGCGCCCATTCTCGTCGGCAGTATGGATATTGAATGGGTGGAAGAGGGACACGCAAGGTACTACAATAGTTCTATTCTTTTCGATCGCGACGGCGCCCCCGTTGAGGTGTACGACAAACAGCATCTGGTCATGTTCGGCGAGTACATTCCGTTACGCCGTTTTCTCCCGTTTTTGACGGCCATGACGCCGATCGAAGAAAGCTTTGATGCGGGCGCGGAGAGCACGGTCTTTTCCTTGGAAGAACCCGCCGTCTCTTTTTCCGTACTGATTTGTTTCGAGGATACGGTGGCGCGCCTTGCGCGTCGCGCCGTACGCAAAGGGGCCCGATTGCTGGTCAATCAAACCAATGACGCCTGGTTCGAAGAAAGCATCGCCGCTTGGCAGCACATGACGCACTCCGTGTTTCGGGCCGTGGAAAACCGGACTCCTATCGTGCGGGCCGCCAACACCGGCGTATCGTGCGGAATCGATGCGCACGGACGCATTCATGACTTGCTTGTCGATGTCGACGGAAATACTTTTATCAAGGGATTCGGCATTGTAAACAGCCGGGCGCCGGCCGAAGATCGCGCATGGACGTTCTATACCAGGCATGGCGACCTTTTTGCCTGGACGGGCTTGATCGCCGTGGTGTCCCTGTTGGGCGCCGCCTGGCGCAGGGCCCGTCAGGCGGCGGTTGAGGCGCGGACGGAGGGCAGCACATGAAGATTCGTATCGGTATCGTGACCATTTCCGACCGCGCCAGTGAAGGGATCTACGACGACCGATCGGGGCCCGCCATCAGGGAAGTGCTGAGCGAGTATCTGCTTTCGGAATGGGAGCCGGTTGCGCGGTTGATCCCGGACGACCGCGCGCTTATTGAAGACACCTTGTGCACGCTGGCGGATGAAGAGCGGTGCAGTTTGATCGTGACGACGGGCGGAACCGGACCCGCATTACGCGACGTGACTCCCGAGGCTACCGCCGCGGTTTGCGACAAGCTGTTGCCCGGTTTCGGAGAACTCATGCGCACGATTTCGTTGCAGTACGTCCCAACGGCGATTCTCTCACGACAAACCGCCGGGATTCGCGGTCGTTGTCTCCTGATCAATTTGCCCGGCAAACCGCGGGCGATTCGGCAATGTCTCGACGCCGTCTTTCCGGCTGTTCCCTATTGTATTGACCTGATCGGCGGACCGGCGTTGGAATGCAACGCGGAACATGTGAAGGTGTTCCGTCCCGGTGCGGGCTAACCCGTATGGAAAGGAGAAGAAATAATGGCTAGTTTGTTTACACGCATTGTTCAGGGGGAAATCCCTTGCCATAAACTGGCGGAAGACGACCGATTCCTTGCCTTTCTGGATATCCGCCCGATTCGGTTAGGACATGCCCTGGTCATCCCGAAGCAGGAAATTGATTACTTCTTCGATTTGGACGACACCCTGATCGGCGACATCATGCGCTTTGCCAAGCCGGTGGCCAAGGCCATCGAGCAGGTGATTCCTTGTAAACGGATCGGCGTGATCGTGGTGGGCTTGGAAGTTCCGCACGCCCATGTGCACCTGGTGCCGATCGAGCAAATCGGCGATATCAACTTCGCACTGGCCCGCGAGGCGGATCCATCGGCTCTGGCCGATACCGCGGAAAAGATCCGCGCCGCACTGGGCCCGTGATGATCAGGGCATCATCGGGGCCGTTTCGGGCGCCGCCGGCGCATCCATCATTTCAATATCGGCCGCCTCG
>SLGY01000121.1 GCA_007136425.1 Kiritimatiellia bacterium | reverse complement strand
TGCAACGATTCGAGATGCGCGCAGGCGACTTCAAAGTCCTTGATACGCGGATCGCGATCGAGCTGTTCGTACAGGAGACGAGCCGCGTCTTCCACGAACTTGATGGCCGCACCGTTCATTTCGGCGAAGGCCTGTTCGTCTTCCCGTTTAACCATGACCTGTGTTTCGGTTTGCAGCGCGTTCAGGCAATGCATGTGCACGTCTTCGATCGTCAAATCAACCTCCGGTTGCACCTCGACAAAGAGTCGTGCCTTGCTGCGTTGGGAGTGGGGTATGCTGTAGATTTCCCGCATTTCCCGGGCGTGTTCCGCGAGTTCGGCGGAACAGGGGCAGGCCGAAGAATAGACAAAGTCAAAATGAATGAAGGTGCGCACACGATTCTCCACATCGATACGTCCTTCATACACCACGTTGTAGTATTGCCAGCCGAATAGTTCGCTGCGCAGGCTCTTTTGCAGGAGGGGATAGGAGAAGCTCAATCGCAAGTGTGCGTCATGCCCGCCGACATCGTCTTTATAGGCGCGCAGAATCCGGGCCAGCGTTTCGAGAGAGAACACTTCCTCCTGATAGTCATAGAAGCTGCGCATGATCCGGGACATGTTGATGCCCTTGATGTTCGGCGGCAGGGATACGCTACCGGTCACACTGGTCTCAAGAGGTACAGCTTCCCCGGTATGGGTGCGGTACTTGAGGGGTACTTTGAAATTGGATATGCCGACCTTCTGGATGGCGACATTGGCCCCCTGCAAGGATGAGGACGCGTTTTGCATGTCCGGCAAGGTGGCCCTGTACGCATCCGAAACGGGAAAATCGCGCTGATAGGTCTGTTGCAGGTTCAGGGCCTTTTCCCCGTTCACCTCGTGCAGGTATAGCTTTGTTTTTGAATCTGTGGTCATATCAACCCCTTATTTGATCGTACGAGGGGGAAGTCGGACAACGGTGTTGTGACTGACAAGAATAAAAGTTGTTAATTGCGTTATTTCGCGATTTCCGGTGGAAATATACTCTTTCCTATCGGGTTGGCAAACGATAATGCGCCAAAAAAGCGTGTAAGACAAGCCCGATCGATACGACATCCTATGTGCGGGAATAAGCTTAGTGGTAAAAAATCGAACATATTGGAGTAGGCGGCGTCCAAAGGAAAGGGTACAAGGAGTGTTTATGTTCAGTCACCATCCTAAATTGAAGGGGATTGCTTGTCTCTGGCTCCTGTGTGCCGTGGCGGGGTGGACCATGCCGGCCGCGGCGACGGAGGGACCGGTGCGTTCCGAACATGTGGAGGCTGAATTAATCTCCGAAATGGCCGCTATCGAGCCGGGCGCCCCGTTTTGGGTGGCTTTGAGTCTGAAACACGATCCGCATTGGCATACGTATTGGGCGAATCCGGGCGATTCAGGGCTTGAGACGATGCTGCAATGGGACTTGCCCGATGGGTTCGAGGCGGGCGAAATCCATTGGCCGTATCCCGAATACATTGAAATGAGCGGCCTAGTCACCTATGGCTATGAACGGCACGTCTTGTTGCTCGTCGAGATGACCCCGCCCGCCGACTTGGAAACGGGGGAGCCGGTTACACTCAAAGTTCGCGCGGATTGGCTGGAGTGCAAGGAGGTTTGTTTGCCGGGCGACGCCGACTTGGCCTTGACGCTGGATGTGGAGGAGTCCGAACGGCCGGATCCGGAACGCGCTGAGCAATTTTCGTCCGCGCGCAAGGAATTGCCCCTGGAAGATGCGGGTTGGACTTTTGAAGGTCTGCGCTCAGAGGGTCAAATGACCATTCATGTGCTGCCGCCTGACGGGTTTGAAGATGAGATCGAGGACGCCCGTTTTTTTGCGCTGGATCCGGAGCTGGTCGAATATCTGCCGCCGCAACAATGGCGTGCGACCGACCGCGGCTACGCTTTCGACTTGGAACAGGACGCGACGTTTGGGCATCAACCGGACCGTATCCGTGGGGTGCTTGTTGCCGATAACGGGTGGCGGGGGCCTGATTCGGAGCGCGCCTTGTACTTGAACGCCGAATTAAGCGAGGAAGAGATAGTGCCGGTGGCGGCGGCGCCCACAGAGCCGGAAGTGTCGGGCTTGGGCGTGGCCCTGCTTTTCGCCTTTTTCGGCGGACTGATCCTTAATCTCATGCCGTGCGTGTTCCCGGTCATTTCCATCAAGATCATGGGCTTCGTGCGTCAAGCGGAAGAGGAACATACCGCGATCTGGAAACATGGCGCCTTGTTTGCCTTCGGCGTGTTGGTGTCTTTTTGGATTCTGGCAGGTTTATTGATCGCGCTGCGCGCGGGCGGCGAACAGTTGGGGTGGGGCTTTCATCTGCAGTCGCCGGTATTTCTGATAGGCATGTCGGTCTTATTCTTCCTGCTGGGCTTGAATCTGTTCGGCGTTTTTGAAGTCGGAACGGCTTGGCTGGGGCTGGGCCAGAAGGCTACAAGCTCTTCCAGTTGGACGGGTTCCTTCTTCAGCGGCGCCCTGGCCACGGTGATCGCGACGCCCTGCACGGCGCCGTTCATGGGCGCTGCGCTCGGCTACGCGTTGACCTTATCGCCCTTCGAGGCGCTTGCGATCTTCACGTTCCTCGGGCTGGGTATGGCGAGTCCGTATCTCTTGCTGTCTGCGTATCCGAAGTGGTTGTCCCGGATTCCCAAGCCGGGACCGTGGATGGAAACATTGAAGCAAAGCATGGGCTGGTTGCTTGTGGCAACGGTCGTCTGGTTGGCGTGGGTGTTGAATATCATGGCCGGCGGCGACGCGGTCATTGCGCTGATCGGGGTGCTGTTTGTTGTTGGAATCGGCGCTTGGGTGCTGGGCCGTTGGGGAACGATTTCGCGCGCTTTTCCCGTTCGGTTGACGGCAAAACTGGTCGCTACCGTGCTCATGCTGGGCGGCCTGTCTGGCGGCGTGGTGGCTGCGGAACGATTCGCACCGGCTGAACTGTCCGCCGCCGGTTCGACGGGGGAAGGGGGCGTGCAATGGGAGCCGTTCACGGAAGAACGGTTCGAGGAGCTGCGCGATGAAGGTAAGCCCGTATTCATCAATTTCACCGCGGCATGGTGTCTCAGTTGCCAGGTCAATGAACGCGTAGCCTTTTCGACGGCGCGCGTGGGCGAAGCGTTCAGAGAACGAGAGATTACGGCACTGAAAGCGGATTGGACGAACCGTGACGAGACGATCGGACGCATTTTGGAAGGGTACGGACGGAACAGTGTGCCTTTCTATGTCTTGTACGGTGAGGGAACCGATGCGGACTACGTTACCCTGCCGGAAATTGTCAGGCCGGGGATGGTGCTGGACGCGTTGGAAGAGATCTAGGAGGAATCGGTGTTGCGTTCCGATTGCCCGGTCGGACGCAACCAAATCATTCGCGGGCAAGGAAACGGAAACCGGAAGGAGAAAGAACTATGCGTAAGAGTTGGATGAGATTGGCCGCTGTCACGTTGCTGGCGGGATATGCTTATGGCGTCGAGGCCGGAGCGGAAGCTAAGGTGGGCGAAGCTGCGCCGGATTTCACGCTCACGGATGTGCTGGGTAACGAACATTCGTTATCCGATTATGAAGGTCAGTTTGTGGTGCTTGAGTGGATCAATCACGGCTGTCCGTTCGTGAGGAAGTTCTATGACGTCGGCGAGATGCAGCGTTTGCAGGAGAAATACACGGATAAGGGCTTAGCGTGGCTGGTCATTTGCTCGTCCAAGCCCGGCTCGCAGGGGTATTACACTCCGGAAGAAGCCGCGCGGGTCAGCGAGGAGAAGGAAGCGAAACATACGGCCTATTTGTATGACGCGCCGGGTGATGTCGGGCGACTTTACGGTGCGCAAGTAACGCCGCACATGTATGTCATTGATCCCGACGGCATGCTGATTTATCAGGGCGCCATCGATAGCATCCGATCCGCGAACCCGGAGGATATCGAGCGGGCGGAGAACTACGTGGTATCCGCGCTGACGGAAGCCAAGGCGGGCGAAGAAGTCAGCACGCCCACGACGAGGCCATACGGCTGTACGGTCAAGTACTGATCGGTAACGTATGAAGGCAGTGATGCGGCCCGTCGTCTCCGGATGACGGGCCGCTCTTGCTTCGGGGCGAGAGCTGCTAGGCGTTGGCGTCCAGGGACGCGATCAGGTCGTACGGGTAGATGGATGAGTTGTGTCCGTCACTCCAATTGATGGCGACGGCATAGTTGCCCATCGGATGGATTTCGGTGGGGTAGATGTCGTCGGGCACGGACGCCGGGTCGAGTAATTGTTTGCCGGTCATTTCCTCGACGCAATGCGCGCATCGGCAGCGCCGCCGCAAATCGGCGGGGGCGATGTCCTGCTCGCGTCCGTCGGGCCAGGTGGCGACCAGGCCGCGTCCGATCACGAACCGCATTTGCGGCGCGCCCGCGCCGCCTTCCGAGAGTCGACGTATTTCCGTGATCGTTGACTCCGCGATATCGCGAAACAGCGCCGCAACGGGGTGGTCGGGTTCTTCCAGGGCCAGCGGGGTGCCCGCGTCGCTCAGACGAGATATGTCGGGTACCAGCGGGATCTCAAAAGAGTTTTTGATGCCGAACTGATCGACCAGTCGTTGTCGCACGCCGGGCCCGAACAGGTAATGTTTTTTGTCGCACGCGTCGCATTGGAAGTACGCCATGTTCTCAATGACCGACACTGTGGGAACCTTGAGTTTATCGAACATTTGAATCCCTTTGACCACGTCCACAAAGCTCAACTCCTGGGGCGTTGTCACGATGATCGCCGCCGTGATGGGAATGATTTGCGTAAGGGTCAACTGCACGTCGCCGGTACCGGGCGGCATATCGATGATCAGGTAATCCAGCTCGCCCCATTCCGTTCCGGTCAGGAGTTGATTGATGACCTGTGTGACCATCGGACCGCGCATGATGGCCGCTCCGCTGCCGCCTGCGGCGGCGGGCACGTAGCCGAAGGACATCACCTTCATCCCTTCATAATCCAGCGGCAGTATCAATTCATTGCGGCTGAAGAGGTCGGTGTTGGCCGGGCGCACGATGGTCGGCAGGCTGGGGCCATACACGTCCGCATCGAAGAGACCGACTTTTGCGCCCGTTCGCATCAACGTAGCCGCCAGGTTCACCGCCACGGTGGACTTGCCCACACCGCCTTTACAACTGGAAACGGCCAGTAAGGTGGATACCTTATCGAGGCCGGGCGCCTTTTGGGTCAGCGGATTCTGTCGTTGTTTTGCGGGCATATGATTCGAACCTCTTGCTTCGTCGAAGACGGCGGCTCCCCCGTTATGTGGCGGGCCGACCGACGCTGTAATAGGTGAAGCCGAGTTCTTCCATCTTTTCGGGCTCGAACACGTTGCGCCCGTCGATTACTACGGGTGCTTTCATGGCCTCTTTCAGTGCTTTCAGGTCGAGATTCTTGATTTCCGGCCAGTCCGTGAGAATCAAGACCAGGTCGGCGCCCCGGGCGCATTCAAGCGGATCTTCGATATAGGTCAGGCCCGGATGGATCTCGTCGAATTTCTTCGCCGCCACGTTGTCCCACAGGCGCAGATTCGCCTTCGCTTCCAGGAGTTGGGGCACGAAATAGAGTGATGGCGCTTCGCGCACGTCGTCCGTGCCGGGCTTGAAAGCGAGGCCCAGTATGGCGACCACCTTGTCCTGAATGACCCAGAGCTCGTGTTGGATCTTGGCCATGAGATGTTCGCGCTGGGCCTGATTGATCCTTTGCACTTCCTTGAGCAGCTGGAAATCGTAGCCGATCTGGTCGGAGAGATGCACAAACGCGTCCACATCCTTCGGGAAACAGGAGCCGCCGTAGCCCACGCCCGCGTGCAGGAATTGCTTGCCGATGCGCGAATCTAATCCCATGCCGTGCGCCACCTGCTTCACGTCCGCGCCCGCGAGTTCGCACACGCGGCTGACGGCGTTGACATAGGAAATCTTCATGGCCAGGAAAGAGTTGGATGCGTGTTTCGTCAGTTCGGCGCTCGCAATGTTCATGCGCAATAATTCGCAGCCGGATTGTTCGACGATGGGTTTGTAGATTTCCTCCATCAATTGCGCCGCGCGATCGCTTTCCACGCCAATGACGATCCGGTCCGGATTGAAGGCGTCCACCAGGGCGGTCCCTTCGCGAAGAAATTCGGGATTGGAAGCGACATCGAACGCCACATCTTCGCGGAGATACTTGGTCATGGTCCGTTTGAGTTGTTCGCCCGTATTGACCGGTACGGTGCTCTTTTCAACCAGCAACCGATAGGAGGTCATATGTTCGGCCACGGTGCGGCCCACCTGTTCCACGTAGGAGAGATTCGCTTGACCGCGATAACCCGGCGGTGTGCCGACGGCGATGAATATCACTTCCGCGTATTCCGTGCCTTCCTTGATGGACGTGCTGAAATTCAGGCGCCCTTGTTCGACGTTCCGTTCAACGACTTCTTGTAAACCGTCCTCGTAGATGGGCATTTCGAGCCGCTTGAGCATCTCTATTTTACGCGCGTCGTTGTCCACGCATAAGACGTGATGCCCCATTTCCGAAAAACACGCGCCGGTAACCAATCCGACATAACCCGTGCCGACAACCGTAATGTTCATTGAAATAATGCTCCTCTAATCTTAACCTGTCCGCCCTTTGTTGATGGGGAAGAACGCAAAACCCGGGATGGTAGATGCTTGATGGATGAAATGCAATATCCGAAGCGCATAATGATTACGGGCGCGAGCGGTTTTCTCGGACGCGCGATTGTGAAACGGTTGCGCGACGAGGGGACGGTGACCGCATTGGGATTTCGTCATGCCGCCGGTCCAGTCCGCGCCGTGGATGTGCGGGATGGCGACGCCTTCGGCGAAGTGCTGGCGCAGGCCGATCCGGACGTGGTCGTGCATTGCGCCGCCTATCGCGATCCGGATTTTTGTGAAACCGAGCGGGAGGAAACCCGCCGGCTCAACGTCGCGCCGGTACAAACATTGGCGAACCGGCTGCGCGCCGATGCCAAGCTCGTGTTCATCAGTACGGATTATGTCTTCGCGGGAGATCAACCGCCTTATCGCGAAGACGACGAGCGGCGGCCGGTCAACTTCTACGGACAAAGCAAGAAGGAGGCGGAGGATGCGGCGGCTGAGCGGGCATCCAGTATCATTCTGCGTATCCCCTTGTTGATGGGGTTCGGCCCGACATTTGCCGAATCCGGTTTCATTGCCAAGACGGCGCAGGCACTTAACGAGGGGCGCGCGATGGAGCTGGACGACCGTACCATGCGTTTCCCAACGGATATCCGGGATGTCGCGGAAGCCGTCGCCTTTCTTCTGAGCCGGGACGTTTCCGGAACGTATCACCTCAGCGGTCCGCGCGGACAGTCTCAATACCGGTGGGCGTTGGAGTTGGCGGATTACATGGGTATCGAGTCCGGATCTGTGCACCCGGTGTCGACGTTGGCTGGACGAAAAGCGCGTCGCCCCGCCGATAGTCAATTGGCCGTGGACCGAATCCGGGCGTTGGGCTATGACCGGTTTACGGATTTCAAAGAGGTCGCCGGCGCCGTGCTTGCGTTATCGCAATGACATCAAGGGCCGGCGCCGCCGTTTTTCATGCGGCGCAGGATAACGAGGGTGATGTCGTCCGACTGCGCGACGCCCTGCGTGAACTGTTTCAGCGCCTCGATGATTTTATCGTACAAGGCGTTGACCGGCAGGTGACGATTTTCCTTCACCAGCGTTTCGAGCCGTTCGTAACCGAATTCGTCCCGGACGGTGTTCTGCGCTTCGGTGATCCCGTCGGTATACAGGAGTACCGTATCGTTCTCCTGTAAGCCGCACGCGCTTTCCTCGATCATGCTGTCGAAATCGGCGACCTCCAGCATGCCGAGCGCTGTCCCGGGCGGGGAGAGGTTTTCCACGTCGCCGTTTTCATGCACCACCATGACCGGTTCATGGCCGGCGCGCGCGACGAGCAGCTTGTTCTGTTTCGGGTCAAGTTGGATACTCGACATCGTGACGAACATCTCGGGATCGAGATCGGCGGAGATGTTCCGATTCACGCTGCGGAGTATGCGGACCGGCGATGTCTCGAACTCCAGATAGGTATGTATCAGGGCGCGTACGATACTCATGATCAGCGCCGCGGGCACGCCCTTGCCCGAGACGTCGCCGATGAGCATGTAGCATTGGCCGTCGCGACTCACATAGTCGAAATAGTCCCCGCCCACTTCCAGGGCCGGCGTGCTGCCTCCGATGATTTCGTAGCCGTTGATCTGCGGCGCTTCCCGAGGCAGCATGGATTGCTGGATCTGACGCGCGAGCGTCATTTCCTGCGCCATCCGTTCCTGGGCCGCGAGACGTTCGTACAGATTGGCGTTGTCAATGGCCACGGACGCATGTTGTGCAAGGGTTTGCAGTATGGTCAGGGTATCCTCGTCGTAGAGGGAGCGGTCGCTTTTCCGGCCGATTCGAATAACGCCGACGCGGTGTTTACCGGACAGGAGCGGGATGGCCAGCTCCATCACGTCCACCGGTTCGTTATCGGG
>SLGY01000092.1 GCA_007136425.1 Kiritimatiellia bacterium | reverse complement strand
CCAGCCATTGTAGCCATCTCGCTTTTCGGCATTCGGAATTCGAGCTTCTTTCGTGCTTGGGTACTTGGGTGTTTTGTCATTCTTTTCAACGGGTTACGCAAGTAGATGAATATGCGCTGGGGCAGCGTCCGGAGCGCGATTTTCGGTGGGTTGATAGCGGTCTGCCGGCCTGGAGGCAGATTTATCGTTTTTTTTCGCAGAAAGTCATTGACTCTTGTAACGCTTTTATTATGGTTTCCACATTCATGTGCCGAATTTCCCATTTAATTCATCTTCGGAGCATGACACAACTATAGGGGCCGGTGGATTCCGCAACTCTTCGATTCCGAAAGGGATAGTAGGGGTGTGAATTGTTGTATATACGGGCGTTAACCGGCACCGCGTTGTGTGCGAAATGGTGACGTGGCACATGGAAACGGGGAAGGCGTGCCGGGACGTATGGATGGCGCGACGGAGCGGCGCGCGAGTGGATGAACCGTGTACACGGATGGGTGTGCGGCGCCCACGTAGCTCAGTCGGCAGAGCACGTCCTTGGTAAGGACGAGGTCAGCGGTTCGATCCCGCTCGTGGGCTCCAGCCTTCGCGTGTCCGCGAGGCGGACACGGCTACGGCTTGGCATGCCAGCTTCGTCCGCAGCGAAGCGGATGACGAAAGGCGGGTTTGTCGCGCGCTGCAAACGACGCCCGGGCAGGGCATGTGATGCGCGCCACAGTGTGGCTTTGATTTTGAGCAAGAGCACGAACAACGGTTGAGACATAGAAAGTAAACGGTAACGAAGGAGACAGTCGATGGCTAAGGATAAATTTGAGAGAACCAAGCCGCACGTGAATGTCGGTACGATCGGCCACGTGGACCATGGGAAGACGACGTTGACCGCGGCGATCACGAAAGTGCAGGCGGCCAAGGGGTTGTCGCAGTACATCTCGTATGACGAAGTGGCGAAGGCGTCCGAAAAGCAGGGCCGCCGTGATTCGACGAAGATTCTGACGATTGCCACGTCGCACGTGGAATACGAGTCCGACAAGCGGCATTACGCGCATGTCGACTGTCCGGGCCACGCCGATTACGTGAAGAACATGATCACGGGCGCCGCGCAGATGGACGGGGCGATCCTGGTGGTGAGCGCGGCGGACGGGCCCATGCCGCAGACGCGCGAGCACATTCTGTTGGCTCGCCAGGTCGGTGTGCCGGCGATCATCGTGTTCCTGAACAAGGTGGACACGGTGGATGATCCGGAGCTGCTGGATCTGGTCGAGCTCGAAATCCGCGAATTGCTGGATAAGTACGATTTCCCGGGTGACGACACCCCGATCGTGCGCGGGGCCGCGTTGGCGGCGGTGCAGGCGGAAAGCCCGGACGCGGAAGAGGCGAAATGCATTCAGGAATTGCTCGACGCCGCCGACTCGTTCGTTCCGGAGCCGGTGCGTGCGGTGGATCAGCCGTTCCTCATGCCGATCGAAGACGTGTTCTCTATTGAGGGGCGCGGGACCGTGGTGACTGGTCGTGTGGAGCGGGGCGTGATCAAAGTCGGTTCCGAAGTCGAGATTGTTGGTTTGCGTCCGACGGTGAAGACGACGGTGACGGGTGTAGAGATGTTCCGCAAGCTCCTGGATCAGGGACAGGCGGGCGACAACGTCGGCTGTCTGTTGCGCGGCACGAAGAAGGAAGACGTTGAGCGCGGTCAGGTGTTGGCGGCGCCGGGCTCCATTACGCCGCATACGAAGTTCAAGGCCGAGGTATACGTGTTGAGCAAGGAAGAGGGCGGGCGTCATACGCCGTTTTTCAAAGGGTACCGGCCGCAGTTTTACTTCCGCACGACGGACGTGACCGGTGATATCGTGTTGCCCGAGGGCGTTGAAATGGTCATGCCGGGCGACAACGTCAGTATGGACGTGCAGTTGATCACGCCGATCGCCATGGAGAAGACGATGCGCTTCGCCATTCGCGAGGGCGGGCGCACGGTCGGCGCCGGTCGTGTGACGGAGATCGTGGAATAAGGTGTTGCGCGGGGAGTGAGCGGGCAGCGCGTTCGTGCGCGTCCGCTTTCTCCTTCGCTTGCAGGCGTCGTGCGGGGAGGCCGGGTTGTCTTTGCGCGGAAGCGGGGACGAGCCTTTGACTGTAGGCCAGTAGCTCAATTTGGCAGAGCACCGGTCTCCAAAACCGGGTGTTGGGGGTTCGAGTCCCTCCTGGCCTGCCATGAGGCGGTGAGGCGCGGCACTCCCACGCAAAGGGTGTCATGGGCGCGGGTCGCAGCGAGGCGTCGGAACAGGAGAATTTTTTTGACATGGGTAAATTAGGGCGAATGGTTACGGGCTTTCGGGAGTTCGTCGGTGAAGTGCGCGTGGAGTTATCGAAGTGCACATGGCCGACGCGTCCGGAGCTGCTGGAATCGACCGTAGTGGTGGTCATTTCCTGTCTGATTCTGGCGGCGTACGTGGGGGTCAGCGATTATCTGCTGATGAACCTCATGGGCGTCATCATTCGTTGAACAACCTCTGAACTCCCGGTGATTTAATGCCTAAAGAATGGTTCGTATTACAGACGCTTTCCGGCCAGGAAAACAAGGCCAAGGAGAATATGGAGCATCGGCTCAAGCTCGAGGAGATGGAGAGCCTGGTGCAGGAAATTCTCATTCCGACCGAGAAGGTTTCCGAGGTCAAGCAGGGCAAGAAGACGACGACCACGCGCAAGTTCTTTCCCGGTTATTTGCTGGTCAATATGGAGTTATACGACGATGACCGGCAACTGGTGGACAAGACGTGGTATTTCGCCCAGCAGACGCCGGGCGTGATCGGCTTTGTGGGCGGCGATCGTCCGGTGCCGTTGAAGCAGTCGGAAGTGGACACCATTCTGAATCAGATCGAAGAGAAGAAAGAGAAGATCAAGCCGAAGGTCAGTTTCGAGCCCGGCGAAACGGTGAAGATTACGGACGGCCCGTTCGTCAGTTTCAACGGGGTGATCGAGGAAGTGGATCCGGAGCGCGGCAAGTTGAAGGTTTCCGTTTCGATCTTCGGCCGGTCGGCGCCGGTGGAACTCGAATACTGGCAGGTGGAGCGAGCGACGTAAGGAAGAAGAATGGTTAAGGGTTGATGGTTAACGGGAGACGCGGCACGCGGCGACCAACCATGAACCGGCAACCATACAACCATTAACCATCAACCATTATCTTAAATCATGGCTAAGAAAGTAACAGGACAAATCAAGTTGCAGATCCCCGCCGGACAGGCGAACCCGGCGCCGCCCGTAGGCCCGGCGCTTGGTCAGCAGGGCGTCAACATCATGCAGTTCTGCAAGGAATTCAATGCGGCGACGCAGTCGCAGGCCGGTCTGGTGATTCCCGTGGTGATCACGGTGTATCAGGACAAGTCCTTCACGTTCATCACCAAGAGTCCGCCGGCGCCGGTGCTGTTGAAGCGGGCGGCGGGCATTGCGAAGGGGTCGCCCACGCCGAACCGCGAGAAGGTCGGGAAGGTGACGCGGGAGCAGTTGGAAGAGATCGTGAAGACGAAGCAAAAGGATTTGAACGCCGAGGACATGGACGAGGCCGTGCGGATCATCGAAGGCACGGCGCGCAGCATGGGGATTGAGGTGCAGGGATAATGAGCAAGCATGGCAAGAAATACAACGCCGTAGCGGTGAAGGCCGGTCGCGGCGAAGAGCACGAGCTGGAAGCGGCCCTGACGTTCTTGAAGGAGAATCGGATCGCGAAATTTGATGAGACCGCGGAGATCGCGTTCCGGCTGGGCGTTGATCCCACGAAATCCGATCAGAGCGTGCGCGGCACGGTGACGTTACCGCACGGGACAGGCAAGGACGTGCGCGTCATTGTCTTTGCCACGGGGCCGGCGGCTGACGCGGCCCGCGAGGCGGGGGCGACGGAAGTCGGCTTCGAGGAGCTGGTGGCTAAGGTGCAGGGCGGCTGGACGGATTTCGATGTGGCCGTGGCCACGCCGGAGGCGATGAAGGAAGTGCGTAAGCTGGGCAAGGTGCTCGGACCGCGCGGCCTGATGCCGAACCCGAAGACGGGCAGCGTGACGGACGATACGGCGGCGGCGGTGAAACAGTTTCAGGCGGGGCGCGTGGAGTTCAAGATGGATCGGCATGGCAACGTGATGCTGCCGTTCGGTAAACTCTCGTTCCCGGTAGACGCGCTGGTGGAGAATGCGCGCGCCGTGTTGCGCGCGGTCAAGGCGGCGAAGCCGGCGGCGGTCAAGGGCACCTTTATCAAGAATTGTACGGTCACCTCCACAATGGGGCCCGGACTCAAAGTCACGTCCAAGGAGTTGGCGGCGTAATAAGCGGATTGACGAGGAAGGAATTATGAGACCCGAAAAAGAAACCATGGTGGACGAGATCCGCCGGAAGGTGGACGGCAAGGAATTTGTGATCCTGGCCGATTACCGAGGGCTGGACGTCGAATCGACCGCCGAATTGCGCAGTCGGTTGCGCGGGGCGTCGGCGGAATATTCGGTGGTCAAGAACCGTTTATTGCGGCGTGTCACGAGTGATCTGGGCTTGGACGGTTTGAACGATGCGTTGGAAGGGCCCACCGCCGTTGTTTCGGGTGACGGGGATGTGGTCGAAGTGGCCAAGATTTTAAAGAAGTTCATCAAGGAAAAAGACAAGCCGGAGATCAAGGTCGGGGCGTTTTCCGGAGCGGTGTTGTCGCCGGAGGATGTGGACCGGTTGGCGGGGCTTCCGCCGCGCATGGAGTTGTTGGCGCGCGCGGTCGGCACGATTGCCGCCCCGATGACGCAGCTTGTCGGTGTGATGAACCAGAAGGTGTGTAGCCTGTTGTATGTACTGCAGGCCGTACGGGATAAAAAAGAAAAGGCCTGATGTAGTAAGCAGGCGTGTTCAGGAGGAGAGAGTAGTCATGGCTGAAACAACCGAAACCAAAGAAGCCGCGGAAGCGGTCGAACAGAAGGACGACGTCAAGCTGGAAGGCAAGATGGCGGAATTCGTCGAGTGGATCGAAGGCATTTCGGTGCTTGAACTGTCGCAGCTCGTCAAGGCGTTGGAAGATCGTCTGGGTGTGTCGGCGGCGGCCCCGATGGCGGTGGCGGCGGCGCCCGGTGCGGGCGGCGGCGAGGCCGAGGCGGCGGAAGAGCAGACGGAATTCACGGTCGTGCTGGCGGAAGCCGGCGGGCAGAAGATTCAGGTCATCAAGGAAATTCGCGGTTTGACCTCGCTGGGGTTGAAGGAAGCGAAGGACCTGGTGGAATCCGCGCCCAAGCCGATCAAGGAAGGCGTCTCGAAGGACGAAGCCGAAGAGATCAAGAAGAAGCTCGAAGGCGCGGGCGCCAAAGTCGAAGTCAAGTAATCCGCGCGATGGCGGGGCAGGCGGCGTCGCCGAGTGGCGGCCCGCCGAGTGAACGGGTCTGTTCGAGGTATACGTCCAAGAAGCAAGGTGCTGCATGGCAGATAGAATTAATTACGGGAAGCTTCCGCATGTCGTAGATGTTCCGGATCTGATCGAGATCCAGACGGCGTCTTACCAGGATTTCCTGCAGAAAGAGGTTTCGCCGACCCGCCGCAAGGCGGTCGGGCTGCAGGCCGTCTTCAAGGAGGTGTTCCCGATCGAGAGTTACGACGGGCAATACACGCTGGACTTCGTCAAGTACGAGATTCACGATCCGAAGGTAAGCGCCTTGGAGTGTATCCAGGAGGCGTTGTCCTATTCTGCGCCGTTGTACATCACCCTGCGCCTGAAAGACGGCGAGGAAGTGCGCGAGGAAGAGGTCTATCTCGGAGAGATTCCGTTGATGACGGATCAGGGCTCCTTTGTGGTCAACGGCGCCGAGCGGGTGGTGGTGAGCCAATTGCATCGTTCGCCCGGGATCTGTTACGAACAGTCCCTGCACGCGAACGGTTCGGTGTTGTACTCGTTCCGGATCATTCCGGATCGCGGTTCGTGGGTGGAGGTGCAGTTCGATACCTCGGACCTGATCTACATGTATCTTGACCGGCAACGCCGTCGCCGGAAGTTCCTGGCGACGACCCTGTTGCGCGCGCTCGGCTACGGCACGGACGAGGAATTGCTCGGCCTGTATTATCCTTTCGAGACGCTGTCCCTGAAAGAGGCGCCGAAGGACGAGCAGATGGATTTCCGCGTGACCCGGGCGGACGTGATCGATGCGGACTCGCAATCGATCCTGGCGCGTAAATTCGAGCCGGTGACCCGCGAGTTGATCAAGCAAATGAAGGCCGCGGGGTTCAAGAAGCTGGATGTCGTCAATGTGTCGTGGGACGAAGGCATCTTTCTGAAGAGCGTGCAGAAGGATACGGCGACCTCCACGGAAGAGGCGTTGAAAGACATCTATCAAAAGCTGCGGCCCGGCGATCCGGCCACGGTGTCGAATGCGAAGCAGTTGATCAAGCGGACGTTTTTCGACGAGCGCCGTTACGATCTCGGCCGCGTGGGCCGGTACAAGATCCTCCAGAAGCTCGGCTTGGATAAGAACAATGATTCCCGGGTGTTGAGCGAAGAAGACCTCATCGCGGCGTTCAAGTACCTGATCAGCCTGCGCATGGGCGAGGGATCGATTGACGATATCGACCATCTCGGGAGCCGCCGTATCCGGACGGTCGGCGAATTGCTGGAAAATCAGTGTCGCGTGGGCTTGGCGCGGACGGAACGACTGGTCAAGGAGCGGATGACCATATTCGACTCTACGGTCGAGAAGTTGACGCCGCAAAAGCTGATCAATCCCAAGGCGTTGTCGGCGGTGATCAAGGATTTCTTTGGTCGCAGCCAGCTTTGCCAGTTTATGGATCAGACGAACCCGTTATCAGAGCTGACGCACAAGCGCCGGTTGAGCGCGCTGGGTCCGGGCGGGCTGAGTCGGGAGCGCGCCGGGTTCGAAGTGCGCGACGTGCATTCGAGTCATTACGGCCGGATTTGTCCGATTGAAACGCCCGAAGGGCCCAACATCGGTTTGATTTCCTCTTTGAGCACCTATGCGCGGGTCAACGAGTTCGGTTTCATTGAGACGCCGTATCGCCGGGCCGAAAAAGGTCGGGTCAGCGATGAAGTCCTGTTCCTCAGCGCGGACGACGAGGAGAAGTACGTCATCGCCCAGGCCAACGCGCCGTTGGACGACAAGGGCCGGTTCGTACGCGACACCGTCCTGGTGCGGTATCGCGGCGATTTCCTGGAAGTCCCGAAGGATCGCGTGGATTTCATGGACGTTTCGCCCAAGCAATTGGTGAGTGTGGCGGCGAGTCTGATCCCGTTCCTGGAGCATGACGATGCGAACCGGGCGTTGATGGGATCGAACATGATGCGCCAATCGGTGCCGCTGATGATCTCAGAACGTCCGTACGTGGCCACGGGCATTGAGGACAAGGTGGCGCAGGATTCCGGCGTGCTCGTGTTGGCGCGGGAATCCGGTAAGGTCGCGAAGGTGACCGCCGATAAGATCATTGTATCGAAAACCGGCGAAGCGCCGACGAAGAAGACGCCGGCGGACACGTATCAGACCTATACGTTGCGCAAGTTCATGCGTTCGAACGCGGGTACTTGTTTCAACCAGAAGCCGCTGGTGAAGTTGGGGCAGAAGGTGAAGAAGGGCGATGTCCTGGCGGACGGGCCCGGCACGGACGAGGGTGAACTGGCGTTGGGCCGCAACGTGCTGGTCGCGTTCATGCCCTGGTGCGGATACAACTTCGAAGACGCGATTCTGATCAGCGAGAAACTGGTAAAGGACGATTACTACACCTCGATTCACATCGAGGAATTCGAGTGCGGCGCGCGCGACACGAAGCTGGGTCCCGAGGAAATCACGCGGGACATACCGAATGTGGGCGACGAGGCCTTGCACGATCTGGATTCCGGCGGGGTGATTCGCGTCGGCGCGGAAGTGAAGCCGGGCGACATACTGGTCGGCAAGATCACGCCGAAGAGCGAGACCGAATTGGCGCCGGAAGAGCGTTTGTTGCGCGCGATCTTCGGTGAGAAGGCGGCGGATGTGCGGGACACGTCGCTGACGGTGCCGAGCGGGGTGGAAGGGATCGTGATGGACGTGAAAGTGTCCTCGCGCAATCCGGTGGCGCGCACGTCGATGTCCTCCACCGAGAAGCGAAAGCAATTGAAGCAGTTGACCGACGATTACAAGGCGCGCAAGCAGCAGTTGCATGATGATCTGACGGAGGCGATGAGCAACATCCTGTTGGGCGAAAAGATCCCGCTGGACGTGGTCGACGTGGAGACGGGCGAGATCATTATTCCGGCGAACCGGAAGATCACGAAGACGCTGCTCCGGAAACTGGCCGCGGCGCACGATCATATCGAAATCGATCCGAGCCCGATCCAGATCAAGATCACGGGGATCATCAACGAATTCAGTTCGCGCTTTTCCGAGTTGGAGGAAGAAAACGAGCGTTCGTTGGAGCGACTTGAAACCGGCGACGAGATCGATCAGGGGATCATCAAGCAGGTGAAGGTGTATGTGGCCAGCAAGCGCAAGCTGGCCGTCGGCGATAAGATGGCCGGGCGGCACGGCAACAAGGGCGTGATTGCCCGGATCATGCCCGAAGCGGATATGCCGTTTCTGCCGGACGGAACGCCGGTGGAGGTCGTCTTGAACCCGTTGGGCGTGCCTTCGCGTATGAACGTGGGGCAGGTGCTGGAGACGCATCTGGGCTGGGCTTGCGAGAAACTGGGGCTGCATGCCTCGACCCCCGTGTTCGACGGTATTTCCGAGGAACGCGTCTGGGAACTGATGAAAGAGGCGGGTTTGCCCGAACAGGGCAAGTCGGAGCTGTACGACGGTCGCACGGGCGAGCCGTTTGATCAGACGGTGGTGGTGGGCAAGATCTACATGCTCAAGCTGCACCATCTGGTCAGCGACAAGATTCATGCGCGCGCGGTCGGCCCGTATTCGCTTGTAACGCAGCAACCGCTGGGCGGCAAGGCGCAGTACGGTGGTCAGCGTTTCGGCGAGATGGAAGTGTGGGCGATGGAAGCGTATGGTGCGGCCTACGCGTTGCAGGAGCTGTTGACGGTCAAGAGCGACGATCTGCAGGGGCGTACGCACATCTATGAATCGATTGTGAAAGGCGAGAACACGCTCGAGGCGGGTGTGCCGGAGTCGTTCAACGTGCTTCTGAAGGAGATGCAGAGTCTGGTGTTGGACATGCGGATTCATCGCAACACGGAATAGGGCGGCGGCACAGGATTTAATTGAATGGAGGACAGGACCTTGGAACACACCGATGCGGCAAACATATTAGGCGTTGAGTCCGATGCCGGATTAGATTACGCGAGCATTACGCTGGCCTCTCCCGAGACCGTGCGTTCGTGGTCGTTCGGGGAAGTCAAGAATCCGGAGACGATCAACTACCGTACGTTCAAACCCGAAAAGGGCGGTTTGTTCTGCGAGCGGATTTTTGGTCCGACCAAGGATTGGGAGTGCGCGTGCGGCAAGTACAAGCGCATCAAGCACAAGGGCGTGATCTGCGACCGGTGCGGCGTGGAGGTGACGCTGGCGCGCGTGCGACGGGAGCGGATGGGCCACATCGAGTTGGCCGTGCCCGTGTCGCACATCTGGTTCTTCAAGTGCACGCCCAGCCGCATGGGGTTGGTGTTGGACATGACCGCGCGAGCGCTTGAACGCGTGTTGTATTATGAGGATTACATCGTTGTGGATCCGGGCGACACGCCGTTGCAGAAGAAACAACTGCTCGGCGAGTTGGAATACCGCGAGGCGCAGGACAAGTACGGGGACGCGTTTGTCGCGAAGATGGGCGCCGAAGGCGTCGCCGAACTGATGCGCGAGATCGATCTTGAGAAGGAGCTGACCGAGATCGAGACCGAGATGGAAGGCACACGCAGCAAGCAGACGAAGACCAAACTGACGAAGCGTATCAAGGTCATCGAAGGGTTCCGTCAGAGCAAGACCCGTCCCGAGTGGATGATTCTGGAAGTCTTACCGGTCATTCCGCCGGACCTGCGACCGTTGGTGCCGCTGGAGGGCGGCCGATTCGCCACGTCCGATCTGAACGACCTGTATCGTCGTGTGATCAACCGCAACAATCGGTTGAAGAATCTGCTTTCGCTCAAGACGCCGGACGTAATTATCCGGAACGAGAAGCGCATGTTGCAGGAGGCCGTGGACGCGTTGTTTGATAACGGGCGGCACGGGCGTGCGGTGACCGGCGCGGGCAACCGTCCGTTGAAGTCGTTGAGCGATATGCTGAAGGGCAAGCAGGGCCGGTTCCGCCAGAACCTGCTCGGTAAGCGCGTGGATTATTCCGGGCGTTCGGTTATCGTGATCGGGCCCGAACTGGAAATGCATCAATGCGGTTTGCCGAAGAAGATGGCGTTGATCCTGTTCGAGCCGTTCATCATTCGGCGCCTGAAGGAAATGAGCGTGGTGCATACCGTGCGCAGCGCGAAGAAGATGATCGAGCGCGAGGCGGACGAGGTCTGGGATATCCTGGAAGAGGTGACGCAGGGCCACACGGTGATGCTGAACCGCGCGCCGACGCTGCACCGGCTGGGGATCCAGTCGTTCGAGCCGATTCTGATCGAAGGCGAAGCCATTCGCGTGCATCCGCTGGTCTGTACGGCGTATAACGCGGACTTTGACGGCGACCAGATGGCCGTGCACGTGCCGCTATCCGTCGAGGCGCAGATGGAGTCGCGGCTGTTGATGCTCGCCTCGAACAACATCTTTTCGCCGTCCAGCGGCCGGCCGATCACGACGCCCTCGCAGGACATCGCGTTGGGCATCTACTATCTGACCACCGACGCGCAGAAGGACCGGATTGCGCGCCGCCGCAAGAGCAACGAGAAGGATGCTGAACCCGAGCGGTTGCCGATTCTGCTGGACGCGGCGGAGGTACATACCGCGCACATTGAAGGCGCGCTGGACATTCATGACCGCATTCGTTTCAAGAACCCGGATCACGGGCGGGACACGTTGCACGGCGACAAGGACGCGAGTGTGATTACGACGACGGTGGGCCGCGTCATTTTCAATGAAATCTGGCCGGAACAGATGGGCTTCATCAACATGATCGTCGCCAAGAAGGCGATGGAACGGTTGATTGAGGAATGTCATCGCGTGGCGGGTCAGGACGAGACGGTGCGTATGCTGGACCGCCTGAAGGCGCTTGGTTTCGAGCATGCGACCCTCGCGGGCATTTCCGTGGGGATCGGCGATATGGCCATCCCGACGGAGAAAGACGAGGTCATCAAGCACGCGCGCAAGACCATCGCCGACGTGGAGGGGCAGTATCGCAAGGGGGTCATCACCGACGGCGAGCGCTACAATAAGATCATCGACATCTGGACGCATGCCACGGACGAGATATCCAATGTCATGTATCGCCGGATGGAGTACAACGACAACAAGAACCACCTGAATCCGATTTTCATCATGGTGGATTCCGGCGCCCGCGGCAGCAAGCAGCAGATCCGGCAATTGGCCGGGATGCGCGGTTTGATGGCTCGTCCTTCCGGCGAGATCATTGAGCGCCCGATTCTGTCGAATTTCCGCGAGGGCTTGAGCGTGCTGGAGTACTTCATCAGTACGCACGGCGCGCGGAAAGGCCTGGCCGACACGGCGTTGAAGACGGCCGATTCGGGGTATCTGACCCGGAAACTGGTCGATGTGTCGCAGGACATCATTGTGTATGAACAGGATTGCCACACGCTGAACGGGATCGAAATCAAACCGATCTATGAGGGCGACGAAGAGCTTGTGCCGTTGGAGACGCGTATTGTCGGGCGCACGGCGTTGGACGATATCCGCGATCCGCGGACGAAGGAGATCATCGTAGCCGCCGGTCAGGAGATTGATGAAACCGCGGCCGGGCTGATCGGAAAGGCGGGCTTCGAATCGCTGCGTATCCGCAGCATTCTCACGTGCGAGACGCGGCACGGTTGTTGTGCGAAGTGTTATGGGCGCAACCCTGCGACGGGGCAGACCGTGGCGTTGGGCGAACCGGTCGGGATCATCGCCGCCCAGTCCATCGGCGAGCCGGGCACGCAGTTGACGATGCGTACGTTCCACATCGGCGGGACGGCGAGTTCGGTGTTCAAGCAGCCGCAGATCATCTCGAAGCATAACGGGATCGTGCATCACCACGAATTACGGACGGTGGCGGCGCTGGACGGCAGTCTCATTGCGCTGAATAAGAACGGGGTGATCGGGATCTACGACGAGGAAGGCCGCGAACTGGAACGGCACACGATCGTGATCGGCGCGGTGATCACCGTACCGGACGGCGGGACGGTGAAGAAGGGCGAAAGCTTTTGTAAATGGGATCCGTACAACGTCCCGATTCTCGCCGAGCAGCGCGGGTTGGTTGAGTTCCATGACTTCATCGAGGGCGTCACGATTCGTCGCGAGATGGATGAGTCGACGGGGCTGGAAGGCACCGTGGTCATGGAGCACAAGGAGGATCTGCATCCGCAAATCGTGATCAAGGATCCGGAGACGAAGGAAGTCGTCCATTATTATTCCATTCCGGCGGGCGCGCACGTCATGGTCGGCGCCGAGGCCGAGGTGCCGGCGGGTTCGTTGTTGGCGAAGACGCCGCGCAAGGTGTCCCGCACGAAGGACATCACCGGCGGTCTGCCGCGTGTGGCCGAGCTGTTCGAGGCGCGCCGACCGAAAGACGCCGCGGAAATCGCGAAGATCGACGGGATGGTGGAGTTCGGCGGGATTGCGCGCGGTAAGCGCCGGATCCTGGTACGGGATACCGCGACGAACGAGGAAGAGGAGCACCTGATTCCCATGGGCCGGCATATCGTCGTCTTTCAGGGCGACCATGTGCGGAAGGGCCAGCAATTGACCGAAGGCCCGGTGGTGCCGCAGGAGATTCTGGACGTGTGCGGTCCGCAGGAGTTGCAGGAACATCTCGTGAACGAGGTGCAACAGGTCTATCGCCTGCAGGGCGTGGAGATCAACGACAAGCACATCGAAATCATCGTGCACCAGATGTTGCGCAAGGTGCGGATCACCGAGCCGGGCGACACCCCGTTCATCTGGGGCGAGCAGGTGGAGCGCTACCTGTTTCAGGAGGAAAACCAGAAGGCGATGGCCGAAGGCAAGCGGCCGGCCGAGGCGACACCGGTCCTGTTGGGGATCACGAAGGCGGCGCTGGAGACCGAGAGCTTTATCTCGGCGGCTTCCTTCCAGGACACGACGCGGGTCCTTACCGACGCGGCGGCGCTGGGGCGCATCGACAATCTGCGCGGCTTCAAGGAAAACGTCATCATGGGACACCTCATTCCCGCCGGCACCGGATTTCATATGTATCGCAATATCCGGCTCGTGCCGTTGGCCGAACCGATCAGCGCCGAGGAATTGCTGGGGGATACGTTCCTGGAGGAGAAGAAAACATCCTGATAACGGAGATGAGCGCTTGAAAAGGGAGTTGGCGGTCTGATACGGTCTGCGACTTCTGTTACGGAAAGAGAGAGAAACAATGCCGACGATCAATCAATTGGTGAACAAAGGGCGACGCCCGATACGGAAGAAGAACAAGTCTCCCGCGTTATCCCGTTGTCCGCAACGACGAGGCGTATGCCTGCAGGTCAAGACGCAGACGCCGAAAAAGCCGAACTCGGCGCTTCGCAAAGTGGCGCGCGTGCGGTTGACCAACGGGTTTGAGGTGACGGCCTACATTCCCGGTGAAGGACACAATCTGCAGGAACACAGCATGGTGCTGGTGCGGGGCGGCCGTGTGAAGGATTTGCCCGGCGTGCGTTATCACATTGTGCGGGGCGCGTTGGACAGCCTGGGCGTAGACGGGCGTAAACGGGGGCGTTCCAAATACGGGTCCAAGACCCCCAAGGCGTGAGGATAAGGAATCATGGCAAGAAGACGTAGAGCAGTTAAGCGGCCGATGCAGTTGGATGCGCGGTACCAGAGCCCCTTGATCGGGCGCTTTGTCAGTCACATGATGAGCAAGGGCAAGAAGTCCACGGCGCAGATGATCATTTACAGCGCGCTGGATCAGATCCATGAGGAGACGAAAGAGGATCCGATCGAGTACGTGCAACGGGCGCTTGACAATGTGCGGCCCCGGTTGGAAGTCAAATCGCGCCGGGTCGGCGGTGCGACCTATCAAGTGCCGATCGAGGTCGGCGACGAACGCCAGATTTCACTGGCCTTGCGTTGGATTATCCAGTTTTCCCGGGCGCGCAAAGGCACGCCGATGGCGCGTGCGCTGGCGACCGAGTTGATGGACGCCTACAAGAATCAGGGCTCGGCCGTCAAGAAACGGGAAGACACCTTCAAAATGGCGCAGGCCAATCGCGCCTTCGCCCATTACCGGTGGTAAAGGTCCCCTTGAATCGACAATGGCAAACGTGTTGGAACAGCCGAACACATCCCGGAAGGATCGTACCGACGCCCCGCGCGAAGCGGAGGGGCGCCGCCGGCCTTTGTCGATGATCCGCAATATCGGCATCATGGCCCACATCGATGCCGGCAAGACCACCACCACCGAGCGCATGTTGTTCTATAGCGGGCGCGTCCACAAGATCGGCGAAGTGGACTATGGCACCGCGACCATGGACTGGATGGAGCAGGAACAGGAGCGCGGCATCACGATTGCCAGCGCCGCCACGACGTTTTTCTGGAAAGAACACCAGGTCAACATCATCGATACTCCGGGCCATGTGGATTTCACCGTGGAGGTAGAACGGGCCCTACGCGTACTGGACGGCGCCATCGGCGTGTTCTGCGGTGTGGGCGGTGTGCAGCCCCAATCCGAAACCGTATGGCGGCAGGCGCGCAAGTACCGGATTCCGTGTCTCGCTTTCGTAAACAAGATGGACCGTAAGGGGGCGGACTTCGATAAGGTCGTCCGTCAAATACGCGAGAAACTCGCCATTGCGGCGGTGCCGGTCCAACTGCCCGTCGGTGCGGAGAGCGACTTCGAAGGGGTCATCGATTTGATCCGGATGAAGATGCTGATTTTCGATGAGGCGTCGGAAGGGGCTCGATGGGATACGCGCGACATTCCGGAGTCGCTGATGTCGTCGGCGGAAGAGGCGCGCGCAACGCTGGTCGAGGCCGTGGCCGAGCGCGATGAATCCGTGCTTGAAGCGTACATGGAACAGGCGAACGTGCCCTGGGAGACGCTGGTTTCGGGGTTGCGCAGGGCGGTACTGGCCAATAGCCTGGTGCCCGTGTGTTGCGGCTCCTCCCTCAAGAACAAGGGTATACAGCCGTTGCTGGACGCGGTGGTCGATTATCTGCCTGCGCCCGTCGATGTGGCCTCCATTCAGGGCACGCATCCTAAGGACGAGACCCCGTGCGAGCGACATGCCGGCGATTTCGAGCCCGTGAGCGCGCTGGCCTTCAAGATCTCGACCGATTCCTATGTCGGGAAGCTTTGTTTTACGCGCGTGTATTCCGGCGTCTTGCGCAAAGGGATGAACGTGTTCAACCCGCGCACCCGGAAACGCGAGCGGATCGGGCGCATCGTCATCCTGCACGCCAATCATCGCGAGGACGCCGAGGCCTTGTATTCGGGAGAGATCGGCGGTCTGGTGGGGATGAAGGAAACTTCCACCGGCGATACCTTGTGCGCCGAAAACCAGCCGGTCCTGCTGGAGACTATTGAATTTCCCGAGCCGGTTATCTCCATGGCCGTTGAGCCGAAGACGCAGGCGGACAAGGAATCGCTGAAATCGGCCTTGCAGGCGCTGGCGGAAGAGGATCCCACCTTCATTATTACGACCGACGACGATACGGGCCAGACCCTGATCAGCGGGATGGGCGAGCTCCATCTGGAAATCATCAAGGACCGCATGTTCCGTGAATTCAAGGTGCAAGCCAATGCCGGCAAGCCCATGGTGGCGTATCGGGAGGGGATTGAATCGGAAAGTAAGGGCGAATTTCTTTTTGAGCGAGAAATTGGTGGACACGGGCAATATGGTCATGTGATAGTGCGGGTCGCTCCTCGCACCCGGGGGGCGGGCAATGGCATCTCATTTGACGTGTCGCCCACCGTCATCCCGAACGAATTTCGGTCGGCGGTGAAGGAAGGATTGGAAGATGCCTTGATCACGGGCGTGCTCGGCAACTATCCGTTGATCGATGTGGACGTGACCGTGGTGGGCGGCGGTTGTCACCCCGTGGATTCTACGGATGTGGCGTTCCGCACGGCCGCTGTGCTGGCGTTGCGCGAGGCGGTAAAGTCCGCCGGGCCGACGTTATTGGAGCCGGTGATGGATCTGGAAGTGATCACGCCGGACGAGCATCTGGGCGATGTCCTCGGCGATATCAACGGGCGTCGCGGGCAGGTGCGGGAAATCGTGGCGCAAGAAGGATCGCAGATCATTCATGCGGACGTCCCGTTGGCGGAGTTGTTCGGCTATGCGACGGCGGTACGGTCGCTGAGCCGGGGGCGTGCAAGCCATACGATGCAACCGAAAACTTTCGAGGTGGTGCCGCCCACCATGCATGAAGCGATTTTAAATCGTTAGGAACAGAGAGTATGAACGGACAACGAATACGGATCGGGCTGAAGGCGTTTGACCATCGTGTGCTGGATGTGTCGACGGGCGATATTGTCGAGACGGCGAAACGGACGGGCGCGCGTGTGGCGGGGCCGATACCGATGCCGACGAAGATCGAGCGGTACAGCGTGAATCGCAGCCCGCATGTGGACAAGAAGTCCATGGAACAATTTGAGATCCGCACGCATAAACGGTTGTTGGACATCATCAATCCCACCGCCCAGACGGTGGACGAATTGAAGAAGCTTAATCTTCCGGCGGGTGTGGATATTACGATCAAGATTTAGCGTGTGCACCGCGTCTCGGGTCGGTGCCCGACACCCGACACGCGACACGCGAGACGCGACAGGATGAGATTATGAATGGTTTAATCGGCAAGAAAGTGGGAATGACGCAGGTCTTTGACGACCAGGGGCATCGTTCCATTGTGACGGCGATCGAGGTGGGGCCCTGCGTGGTGACCCAGGTCAAGTCGCAGGAGAAAGACGGTTACGATGCCGTGCAACTGGGGTACGGCCCGCAGAAGAAACAGCGGTTGACCAAGCCGGCTTTGGGGCATCTGGAGAAGGCCGGTGTTGAGCCCGTGCGTGTCCTCCGCGAATTTCGGCCGGACGAGGGGGAAGAACTGAAGCCGGGCGACACGCTCACGGCGTCGGTTTTTCAGGACGTGTCGCATGTCGATGTCAGCGGGATTTCCAAGGGACGCGGCTTTCAAGGTGTGGTGAAGCGGTATAACTTCAGCGGCGGCCGTGCGACGCACGGGTCAGGCACGCATCGAGGTCCCGGTTCGATCGGGATGAAGGTATCGCCCGCCCGCGTATTCAAGGGCAAGAAGATGCCGGGCCATATGGGCAATGATCCGGTAACGGTACAGAACCTGCGCGTGGTGCAAGTGCGCGAAGAGGATAACGTCGTGCTGGTCGAGGGCGCCGGGCCGGGACCGGCCGGCGGTCTGGTGATGGTGCGAAAGGCAATTAAGAAGGCGGCGAAGGCGTCATGAGCAAATTACCGGTAAAGAATGTGAAGGGCGAGGACGTCGGCGAATACGAGGTGGCCGACGACTTGCTGGTGTACGACAAGGGGTTGCAGGCGGTGCACGAAGCCGTTGTGGCGTATCGCGCGAATCAGCGCGCCGGTTCGGCCTCTACGCTCGGCAAGGGCGAGGTGTCCGGTACGGGCGCCAAACCCTGGCGTCAGAAGGGTACGGGCCGGGCGCGGTCGGGCTATCAGCAATCGCCGATCTGGCAAGGTGGCGCGGTGGCGTTGGGACCGAAGCCGCGTTCGTTTGCCAAGCGACTTTCGAAGAAGACGGCGCGTCTGGCTTTTCGGCGCGCCTTGAGCGAGAAGATATCGGCCGGACAGGTTGTCGTCTTGGATTCGATTGCGATGGATACGCCGAAGACGAAGGCCGTGGCGGAATGGTTGTCCAATCTCGGCGCCGGGCAGGGCGCGGCCCTGGTGCTGGACGAGGCGCAATCGGCTGTTCGGCTGGCTGCGCGCAACATTCCGAACGTGCATGTGACGACGGCGCATCATTTGAATGTCTATGACGTGTTGCGGTATCCGGTGCTGCTGGTGTCCCGAAAGGGCATGGATGTGCTGGCCGGACGATTGCAGGATGCCGGAGGGAAGCAGGAATGAAGGAAGCGCAGCACATAGTGAAGAGTATTCTGGTGACGGAGAAGGGCACCCGTCTCACGGAACAGGAGAACAAGTACCTCTTTCGCGTCTTTGACGACGCCAACAAGATGGAGATCAAGCGGGCCGTGGAAGCGTTGTTCGGCGTCAAGGTGGAGAAGGTCAACACCATGCGTCGCAAGGGCAAGCTGAAACGCGAACGCACGATGCGTTACGGGCGCACATCCGGTTGGAAGCGGGCGGTCGTCACGCTGCGCGAGGGGGACGCCATTGATTTGACCTGACGGGGATTTGAACCATGCCGATTCGAAAATACAATCCATACACGCCGAGCCGCCGTTCCATGACGGTCTCCACGTTTGAGGAGATCACGAAGGAAAAGCCGGAACGTTCGCTGGTTCGGAAAAAGAAGCAGAAAGCCGGGCGCAACGCAAAGGGCCGGATTACGGTCCGGCATCGGGGCGGCGGTCACAAGCGCCGGGTGCGCGTGGTGGATTTTCGCCGGGACAAGCACGGCGTGCCCGCAAAGGTTGCGGCGATCGAGTACGATCCGAATCGTTCGGCGCGTCTGGCGCTGTTGCATTATGCCGACGGCGAGAAGC
Organism: Kiritimatiellia bacterium; assembly: GCA_007136425.1. GTDB lineage: Bacteria > Verrucomicrobiota > Kiritimatiellia > SLAD01 > SLAD01 > SKZA01. Next base: position 7,905 of record SLGY01000092.1, on the reverse strand, counting down.
GGTACATGCTGGCGCCGCTCGGATTGAAAGTCGGCGCGACGGTGATGTCCGGTCCGGAGTCGGAGCCGGTGGTGGGCAATTGTCTGCCGCTGAGCAAGGTGCCGCTTGGTTTGCCGGTGCACAATCTGGAATTGATTCCGGGGCGCGGCGCGAAGATCGTGCGGTCGGCGGGTCAATCCGCGCAGATCCTGGCGCGGGAAGGCGGATATGCCGACATCAAACTGCCGTCCGGCGAAATCCGGAAGTTCCGTGTCGAGTGCCTGGCCACGATCGGGCAGGTGGGCAACGTGGAACACGAGAGCCTCTCGCTCGGCAAGGCGGGGCGGGCGCGCTGGAAGGGGCGTCGTCCGACGGTGCGCGGTGTGGCCATGAATCCGGTGGACCATCCGATGGGCGGCGGCGAGGGCCGGTCCTCGGGCGGCGGCGATCCGGTATCGCCGTGGGGTACGCCGGCCAAGGGCAAGCGCACGCGGTCCCGGAAGAAGGCCTCGAATCGAAACATTGTACAGCGGAGGAAGAAGTAAACCATGTCCCGTTCGTTAAAGAAAGGTCCCTACGTTGACGAGAAGCTCCTCAAGAAAGTGGAGCGCATGAATACGTCGGGGCAGAAACGCGTAATCAAGACCTGGGCGCGGAGTTCGATGATCGCCCCTGAATTTGTCGGGCACACCTTCGCCATACATAACGGCAAGAATTTTGTTTCTGTGTTTGTGACGGAGAATATGGTGGGGCACCGGTTGGGCGAATTCTCGCCGACCCGAACGTTCCGCCGGCACGGGTCTGCGACGGATAAGACGGTGTCGTTGAAGTAAGACCGACGGTTTTTTTGATTTTTTGTAAAAACAGTATTGGCAGAATGGTGCGTGATGCGTAGTATCCACGTCTTGCTTGGAAGCGCGTCGGGTTCGTCCTGATTCGCGCGGCATCACGACGGGTCAACTAGGTTGATTCCAGTTACCACTTGCGGGGGTGCGGTTTTTTCGGAGACCGGACGCCACAGGGAATTTTTGTATTATGGACGTAACAGCTACAGCTAGATTTGTACGGATATCGCCGACGAAAGTGCGCGATCTGACGCGGGCCATTCAGGGCAAGACGGTGGAGGAAGCGTTGCGCGTCGTGGAGTTCAACAAGCGCAAGGGCGCGTTTCTGGTGGGCAAGACGTTGAAGTCGGCCATCGCCAATGCCGAACACAACGCGGAGCTTTCGGTGGACGATTTGTTTGTAAAGCAGGCGGTGGTGAACGGCGGGCCGATTATCAAGCGGTACATGCCGGCGGCCCGCGGCAGCGCGAAGCCGATACAGAAGAAGACCAGCCATATTTCGATCACGTTGACGGATGTGAAGCCGGTCCGGTCTTCCGGGCGGAAGGCATAAGGAAGGAGACAGACGTTGGGTCAAAAAGTTAATCCGATTGGATTGCGGGTAAGCGTCACGAAGGATTGGCGCTCGCGCTGGTATGCCGGCAAGAAGGAATTCGGCAACCTGCTGCACGAGGATCAGGTGATCCGGGACATGGTCAAGAAGCAGTTGAGGGACGGCGCGATTGCGGACATTACCATTGAGCGTTACGCCAATCGGGTTCGTGTGACGCTGCACACGGCGCGGCCGGGCATTGTGATCGGGCGGAAGGGGGCCGATCTCGAGCGTTTACGCGAGCAGATCGCCGCGAAGACCAAACGGGAGATTTACATTGAGATCCGCGAGGTCAAGAACGCGGATGTGAATGCGCAGTTGGTGGCCGAAGGGATCGCCAGTCAGTTGGAACGGCGGGTATCGTTTCGCCGGGCGATGAAACGGGCGATGCAGGTGGCCATGGAATTGGGCGCGGAAGGCATCAAGGTCGGGGTGTCCGGACGTCTGGGCGGCGCGGAGTTGGCCCGGAGCGAGGAGTACAAGGAGGGCAAGGTGCCGCTCCATACGCTGCGCGCGAACGTGGAATACGGTTTTGCCGAGGCCAATACGGTGGCGGGCAAGATCGGAGTGAAAGTGTGGATTTGCAGGAAGCCGGAAGCGGCGGCCTAGGAATTGAGGTAGACAGTTATGCCGTTGATGCCCAAGAGAGTTAAGCACCGGAAAGTGCAGCGAGGAAGCCGCAAAGGCGTGGCGTCGCGCGGTAATTTCATGGCTTTCGGTGAATACGGGTTGCAGTCGCTGGGCCGCGCCTGGATCACGAACATTCAGATCGAAGCCTGTCGCGTGGCGATCAACCGTTCGATGAAGCGTAAAGGGAAGTTGTGGATTCGCATTTTCCCGGACAAGCCGTACTCGAAAAAGCCGTTGGAGGTCCGCATGGGCAAGGGCAAGGGAGCGAACGAGGGCTGGGTGGCCGTGGTTCGTCCGGGCCGCATGTTGTTTGAGATGGACGGGGTCCCCGAGCCGGTCGCGCGTGAAGCGATGAAGTTGGCGGCGTCAAAGCTGCCGATCCGCACCCGGTTCGTGCAGCGCCATACGCATTAGGATGCAGGTACGCGAATGATGAAGACCAAGGAAATCAGGGATTTGACGCCGGAAGAGTTGCGTCACCAGTACGAAGAGACGTCGAAAGAGCTGTTCAATCTGCGCGTGCAACAGGCGACGGGGCAGTTGGAGAAGCCGTCGCGCATTCGCGAGGTGCGCCGGACGCTGGCGCGCATGTTGACGGTGCAGAACGAGCGTAAGAGAGAGGCGAAAGCGTGATGGCGACAACGGTTGAATCAAGTCGAAGATTGCGGAAGCAGCGGGATGGTCGCGTGGTCAGCGCCAATATGGACAAGACCATTGTGGTGCTGGTCGAGCGCCGGATTCGGCATGGGCTGTACGGCAAGGAAGTCCGGAAGACCAAGCGGTACCACGCGCACGACGCCGGGAACGAGGCGCAGGTGGGCGATCAGGTCCGCATCATGGAGACCCGGCCCATCAGCAAGCTGAAGCATTGGCGCCTGGCGGAGATCATTAAGCGGGCCGAGTCGTAGAGGGCGTGAACGTATGATCCAGATGCAAACCAAATTGAAGGTGGCCGACAATACCGGCGCGCAATCCCTGCAATGCATTCGCGTGCTGGGACAGCGGAAACGCTACGCGCACGTGGGCGATGTGATCAAAGTGTCGGTGAAAGAGGCGCAACCGCGCGGCATGGTGAAGAAGGGCGAGATGCATCGCGCGCTGATTGTGCGGACGCGCGACGCGATTCGCCGGAGCGACGGGAGCATCCTGCGTTTCGATCACAACGCCGCGGTCATTGTGGACGATCAGATGAATCCGCGCGGGAGCCGTATTTTCGGGCCCGTCGCGCGCGAGCTGCGCGAGAAGAACTACATGAAGATCGTGTCGCTGGCACCCGAGGTGATTTGATGAAACGGAGCACGAAAAACAGAACGCGTCGCCGCAGGATGCATATCAAGAAGGGCGATACGGTCATTGCGCTGACGGGCGAGGACGCGGTCGGCGGCAAGACGGGCAAGGTCCTGCAGGTATTGCCGGACAGCGCCACGGCGATTGTCGAGGGCTATAATTACGTCAAGAAACACATGCGCAAGACCCAGGACAATCCGCAGGGCGGCATTGTGGAGAAGGAAGCTCCGATCCATGTATCGAATTTAAAGAAGGTCGAAAGCGCGGGCGCGAAAGCGACGAAGAAGCCGGCGGCGGCCAAACAGGAGAAGGCGACGTAAGCGACCATGACACCCACGTTGAAAGAGAAGTATCAAAAGACGGTAGTGCCCGCCCTGAAAGAGGCGCACGGGTATCGCAATCCCATGCAGGTGCCGCGCATCGTCAAGGTTGTCGTGAACATGAGCGTGAGCACGAAAGTGGACAAGGACGCGTTCAAGGCGGTGACGGACGATCTCGCGCGCATTACGGGCCAGCGTCCGGTGGTGACGAAGGCGCGATTGAGCATTTCCAATTTCGCGTTGCGCGAAGGCATGCCGATCGGCGCGAAGGTGACCCTGCGCGGGGCTCGCATGTACGAGTTTCTGGATCGCTTGATCAACAGCGCACTGCCCCGTATACGCGACTTCCGCGGGGTGTCGTCGACGGCGTTCGACGGGCGAGGCAGCTATACGCTGGGCCTTGCGGAGCAGACGATTTTCCCGGAAGTGAATCCGGATAATGTCAAACGGGTTCAAGGGATGGATGTGACGATCGTTACGACGGCGGAAACGGATGCGGAAGCGCGCGATATGTTGAAGCATCTAGGCATGCCGTTTGCGGCGTGACGCTTAAGCAGGAAAGGACAGGAGTCTTGGCCAAGAAATCATTAATTGCTAAAACGAACCGCCCGCCGAAATTCAGCGCGCGGGAGTACAATCGGTGTCGCCGATGCGGCCGCGCCCGGGGATACATCCGGAAGTTTCAGATCTGCCGGATCTGTTTTCGCGAGCTGGCTTCGGAGGGCAAGATCCCGGGCGTGGTAAAGGCGAGTTGGTAACAGCCGGAACAGGAAGCGTATGAGTTTGTCAGATCCGATAGCGGACATGTTGACGCGGGTGCGCAATGCGCATGCTGCAGAATTGACCATGGCGGAGATGCCGCATTCGCGCATGAAAAGCGAGATTGCGCGGATCCTGAAGCGCGAAGGGTATATTCGCGATTACACGACGGAAGGCGGCGGCGGGAAGCGCACGCTGCGGGTGTATCTCAAGTACGGCCCGGACCAGGAAAAGGGTATTCAGGGCTTGCGCCGCGTCAGTCGGCCCGGGTTACGGACCTATGCCGGTTCGGCTCAGGTGCCGCGCGTGCTGGGCGGCATTGGTGTGGCCATCCTGAGTACCTCGTCGGGCGTGATGACGGATAAGGAAGCCCGGCGGCAGAAGGTCGGCGGCGAGGTCCTGTGCTACGTATGGTAGGTGGAGAGAGCGATGTCTAGAATAGGAATACAACCAGTGACCATTCCCTCGGACGTGACCGTGTCCGTCGACGGGCAACGGGTCACCGTCAAGGGGCCGAAAGGGGAACAGCAGTGGGTGTTCCCGCCGGCGGTCGCCTTTGATGTGAAGGACGGCAAGCTGACCGTGTCCCGGAAGGGCGAGGACAAGTTCGCGCGCGCGATGCATGGTACGGCGCGGAACCTGATCGCGAATATGGTCAAGGGCGTCAAAGACGAGTTCAAGAAGGAGCTGCAAATCGAGGGGGTCGGATTTCGCGCTCAGTTGCAGGGGCAGAAGCTGACCATGTCGCTGGGTTTTTCGCATCCGGTCGAGTATACGGTGCCGGAAGGCGTGTCGGTCACGGTGACCGACAACACCAAGATCGCGGTGACGGGCGTCAGCAAACAGGCCGTTGGTCAGGTGGCGGCGCATATCCGCTCCTATTATCCGGCGGAACCCTACAAGGGCAAAGGCGTCCGTTATGCGGATGAGCAAGTGCGGCGCAAGGCCGGCAAGACGGTGGCATAATTATGAAGCGGCAAAGCAAAACGGATTATCGGAGGCGCAGGCATCAACGGTTGCGCAAGAAGGTGAAGGGTACGGCGGAACGTCCGCGCATGAGCGTGTTCCTGTCGAATCAACATATCTACGTGCAGTTCATCGACGACGCGGCCGAGCGAACGATGTTGGCCGTCTCCACGGCCGGCAAGGAGCCGGCGGGCGCCGCGCAGGGCAACGGGGTCGAGCGTGCGAAGGAGATCGGGCGTCTGGCGGCGCAGGCCGCCAAAGAAAAGGGCGTCACGACGGTGGTGTTCGATCGGGGCGGATTCCGGTACGGAGGCCGGATCGGCGCGTTGGCCGACGCCGCACGGGAGGAAGGATTGAAATTCTAACCGCATGGCGGGGAAGAAGGATTGTATATGAGTGGGTTTGATAAACGCCAGAACGCGACGCCGAGCGCCGATGTTGAGGAACGGGTGGTGCACGTTAACCGCTGTTCCAAGGTGGTGAAGGGCGGACGTCGCTTCAGCTTCAGCGCGTTGGTCGTGGCCGGGGACCGGAAAGGGCGCGTCGGTTATTCGCTGGGTAAGGCCAACGAAGTGGCGGATGCGATTCGCAAGGGAACGGAACAGGCGGGTAAAAGTTTGCGCCTTATTACGCTCAAGGACCGGACCATTCCCCACGAGGTCATCGGCGAATTCGCCGGTGCGCGCGTGTTATTGAAGCCGGCATCCGAAGGTACCGGCGTGATTGCCGGCGGCGCGGCCCGCGCAGTGCTGGAGTTGGCGGGTGTGCGTGACGTGCTGGCCAAGTCCTTGGGTAGCAGCAATCAATTGAATGTAACCAAGGCCACGCTGGCGGCGCTCGAACAATTGCGTTCCCGCGAAGAAGTGGCGGCGCTGCGCAGCGCCTGAGGAAACGAGGACGATCGCGAAATGAATTTACATACGCTTCAGTCGAATAAAGACGCGAAACGAACAGGGCGACGTGTGGGGCGCGGTCGCGCATCGGGCAGCGGCAAGACGAGCGGGCGCGGGCACAAGGGCCAGATGGCGCGCTCCGGACATAAGCATAAACCGACCTTCGAGGGCGGGCAGATGCCCCTGGTTCGGCGTATGCCCAAGCGCGGTTTCAAGAATGTCAATCGCAAGACCTATCTGCCGGTTAATCTGAGCGATCTGGACCGATTTGACGATGGCGCCGAGGTGACGCTTGACGGGTTGCGCGCATCCGGTCTGGCGCGCGGCAAGGCGCCGGCCGTCAAAATTCTGGGCAACGGGGAAATATCGAAGAAACTGACGGTCCAAGCCCATGCGTTCAGTGCCACGGCCAAGCAGAAGATTGAAGCGGCGGGCGGCTCGTGCGAAGTCATCCGGCAAAAGGCCGAATAGTATGTGGCGCTTATGTTATCTGCGTTTACCAATAGCTTCAAAATCCCCGAGCTTAGACAGCGCATTCTGTTTACGTTCGGTCTGATTTTTCTCTGTCGCCTGGTGGCCTCCGTGCCGGTGCCCGGTGTGGATGCCGTGGCGTTGCGCCAGTTCATCGCGTCGGTGCAGGCCCAGGCCGGCGGGTCCTTTGTCGGCATGTACAACCTGTTCAGCGGCGGCGCGCTGGAGAACTTTGCGATTGGTGCGCTCGGGATCATGCCCTATATCAGCGCGTCCATTATCATTCAGTTGATGACCGCCGTGGTGCCCGCGCTCGAGCGGTTGGCGCGTGAAGGGGATACCGGCCGCCAGAAGATCACTCAATACACTCGATATCTGTGTCTGGGGCTTTGTCTGGTGCAGGGCTACGCGCTGGCGGCGGTCATGGAAAATCCGGCGGCGATCGGTATTCAGCAGCAGATCGTGCTGTTCCCCGGAATCGGCTTCCGGATCATGGCGGTCATTACCATGGCGAGCGGAACGATGTTGTTGATGTGGATGGGCGAACAGATCACGGAACGCGGGATCGGAAACGGGATTTCGCTGATTATTACCGTCAGCATCATCAGTCTGTTGCCGGGCGCGATCCAGGCGGCCGTGAACATGTTCAGCCCCTATGAAGGCGGCGGGGCGCAATTCACTTTCTTCCATCTCGTGGCGCTGTTGATCATGTTGTTCCTGGTCATTGCGGGTACGGTGGCGGTGACCCAGGCGCAGCGCAAAGTGCCGGTCCAATACGCCAAGCGCGTCGTTGGGCGCAAGGTGTACGGCGGACAGAGCACCTACATGCCGCTACGCGTGAACTATTCCGGCGTGATGCCGATCATCTTCGCGCAGGCGATTCTCATGTTCCCCGCGCAGATTCTTGGCCGCGTCCCGAGCGAGGCCGTGCGCCGATTCGGCGCCGCGCTCGATTTCGGAACGGCGTGGTACAACATCCTCTACGCGTTGATGATCATGTTCTTTTCCTATTTCTGGGTGGCCACCCAGTTCAAGCCGATCCAGATCGCGGATGACCTGAAGAAGTACGGCGGATATATTCCGGGCATTCGTCCGGGCCGCCCGACCGCGGAGTTTCTCGACCGAACCATGACGCGGCTGACCTTGGCCGGGGCGACGTTCCT
>SLGY01000196.1 GCA_007136425.1 Kiritimatiellia bacterium | reverse complement strand
TCAAAACCATCTTGAAGACGCCGGGGACAGAGCCCCGGCCTACAAGTTCTGGTGGTTGTAGGCCGACCCTCCCTGTGCCGCCGTAGTGAAACGAAGGCGCATGCGGTCGGCGGGCTTGCTTTGGAGGGACGCGCTCCTGCCTGCCCGCCTCCGGCGGGTCGCGTCCGAAGAGAATGTACCGAGAAGTAATAGAGTTTGGTGTTACGCGGACGGGGCGGCATGATTCGCGTATTGCCGTCAGGGCACCGGGAACGCGCTCGTGAAGTCGATGACCTCGTCGCGCAGGTCTTGCAGGGCCTTCTTGTCGTCGGGTTTGTCCAGCACGGCCTTGATGAAACCGGCAATGATTTTCATCTCGTCCTCCCGCATCCCGCGCGTGGTGACGGCGGGGGTGCCCAGCCGGACGCCGGAAGTGACGAAGGGGCTGCGGGTATCGAACGGTATGGCATTCTTATTCACCGTAATTCGCGCCAGATCCAACGCCCCCGCTGCGTCCTTGCCGGTGATGCTGACGGAAGTCAGGTCCACCAGCATCAGGTGATTGTCCGTGCCGCCGGAGACGATACGTACGCCGGACTGTTCGAGCGTGGCCGCGAGCGTCTGGGCGTTGCGCACCACCTGTTGGGCATATTCTTTGAAGGACGGTTGCAGGGCTTCCTGAAAACAGACCGCCTTGGCCGCAATGCTATGCATGAGGGGCCCCCCTTGGATGCCGGGAAACACCTGTCGATCAATATCCGGCGCGAACCGGTCCTGGCACAGAATCAAGCCGCCGCGCGGGCCGCGAAGCGTCTTGTGCGTGGTGGATGTGACAAATTCGCAGTAGGGCACGGGGTTGGGATGGCAACCGCCCGCGATGAGTCCGGCGATATGCGCCACGTCAGCCATCAGATAGGCGCCTACACTGTCGGCCGTCTTGCGCAGGCGCTTGAAATCAATAAGGCGCGAGTACGCGCTGGCGCCGCAGCAAATCAATTTCGGCTTGTGCTGGTCGGCCAAACGCTCGATGGCGTCATAATCAATCAGTTCGGTTTCCTTGTCCACCCCGTACTGCACAACGTTGAAGAAGCGTCCGGAGAAATTCATCTTGTGCCCGTGCGTGAGATGTCCTCCGTGCGCAAGGTCCATGGCGAGAATCGTGTCGCCCGGATCAAGAACGGCAAAGTATACGGCCATATTGGCGGTGCTACCGCTGTGCGGCTGTACGTTGACATGCTCGGCGCCGAACAACTGCCGGGCGCGTTCGATGGCTAGCCGTTCGGCCACATCGACGAATTCGCAGCCGTGATACCAGCGCTTGCCGGGATAGCCCTCGGCATATTTGTTGGTCATGACGGAGCCCTGCGTTACGCGCACGGCGTTGCTGGCATAATTCTCGGATGCGATGAGCTCGATGTTCTCGCGCAGCCGGCGCGCTTCGGAACGCAACGCCGCATATACCTCGGGATCGGTCTCGTAGAGAACCACCGGATCTTCTATCGACGCGGAGTATTGCTGAATCTTGGCCAGGCGCCGATCATGACGGCCGCCCCCTTCATATTCGCTTTCCAACCATTCGTCGGTAATGGCAACGGCCTCCTCGGGGGTGACCAGGGAGCCGCCCAGCGTAAGTACGTTCACGTTGTTGTGAGTGCGCGCCATCTTCGCCATGCGCGGCGTCGTGCACAGCCCCGCGCGTACGCGCGGAAATCGGTTTGCCATGATGCACATGCCGATCCCGGAGGTGCAGACCAGAATGCCGCGATCGACGTCGCCCTCGGATACGCGCCGCGCCACTTCGCTGGCATAGTCGGGATAGTCCACGGCCTCGGTATCATGGCTGCCGAGATCTTCCACTTCGATGCCCGCGTCCAGCAAATGCTGCTTGACGGATTCCTTGATTTCAAAGCCGCCGTGATCGGCGCCGATGGCAATTTTCATGTCTGTAACCTTTCCGGAGGATGACGGATTCAGTTCGCCCTGATCCGCAAGATGTAAAATCACGTCCGACACCGCTTCATCGATCTGATCCCGTACACGCCGGTACACGGCGTTGGATTGTCCGATGGGATCGGGGACGTCCGTAGTTTCCTGTGCGAGGCCGAACGACGTGATGGGTAGGACTTTGTCGGAAACATCCGGCCATTGCGAGAGAATTTCCTCGCGATGCGTACGGGTCATGACGAGAACGAGGTCGGCCGCGTCAATCATTTCCCGAGTCAGGTGGCGGCTGCGGTGTGCCCCGGCGTCGATGTCCCACTCGCGGAGCGCGGCCACCGCTTCCGCGCTGGGCGGAGCGCCGTCCATGGCATGGATGCCCGCCGAGGCAATCGACCAGCCGGATTCGGAGGCCAACCGTTTGCGCAGGATATACTCCGCCATTGGGCTACGGCAGACGTTGCCCGTGCAGACGGTCAGGATGTGTTTGTTACTCCTTTTCATGCTGGAAGGGTATAGTAGACCCGCAATCGGTTGGCGTCAACGGGGGGCGCCGCCGCCTTCTCAATCCGCGCCGGCAATGCGAAGGATGTCGGCGGAGGGAACCGCGCCGGCGCGCAGGATTTGACTATCGGCGCCGTGACAGGCGACGATAGTGCTGGGGGCGGCGATGCGGGCGCGTCCGGCATCAAGCGCAAGCGGGACATGCCCGCTGAGGGCGTCGACGGCTTCCTGCGCCGTCAGCGCCGCCGGGGCACCGCTGCGATTGGCGCTGGTTACGGCCAAGGGAGCGCCTGCCATTTCGAGCAGGCGCAGCATGACGGGATGATCAGGAACCCGGAAGGCAATGGTCCCGGCCTCTGTGGGCAGTACCAAGGTCAGAGGCCCCGGCCAATAGGCTTGGGCCAGGCGATCAGCGGCGCGGGGCCAGTCTGTTGCGATGCGTCTGACCTGTTCGACGTTGGCGACCATGCGGGGCAATGGTTTGTCTTCCGGGCGGCCTTTAGCCCGGTATATACGTTCCACGGCCCCGTCGATATCCGGTCGGCACGCAAGTCCGTAAACGGTTTCGGTGGGGACAATCACCGGTTCGCCGCATGCGAGCGTCTCGACGGCCTCGGCCAATGCCGAGGCGGCGGGTTGCTCGGGGTCAACGGTTATGACGCGGGTCGTTTCCACGGGGGCGGATGTCGAGGGCCTTCAGACCAAGCAGTACGTCTACGGCGCGGCGCAGGGTCGCGTCTCCGCGTACCCGGTGATAGAGTTTCTCCTGCTCGATCTCCTCGTCGAGCACCTCGGTGCGCGCGGACCGAACGGGTTTATGAGCGGAGGTATCTTCATCGTCCCGGACGGTGACCACGTCGGGCCGGACTCCGCTCATGCCGATATGCGTTTCGCCGTCGGCCGTGACGAGCCGGCGTGTGGCAAGATACAAGCGGGCCCCGTCCGGCAGTTCCACGATTTCGCGGACCAGCATGTCGCCCCGGGTCTCCTGGCCGAACAGCATGGCGCCGCGAACACTGTCGCTTAACACGGTTGCAAGCACTTCCGCCGCGCCGCCCGTTTCGCCGTCGATCAAGACCATCACCGGCAGGGCCAGCGGTCCGCCGTTTTCGGCATGCGCAACGTGGATATCCTGATCGCCACTGTCGCGATAGGCGAAGAGCAGGGCGCCGGGTTCGGCAAAATGCTGTGCGACGGCCTGGACGGAATCGAGGTCCTCCCCGTCCGCGCCGCGCAGGTCGAGCAGAATCCCGTAACGGTCTTCGTCGGTCCAGCGCTTGATCTGTTCCGCAATTATGGTTCCGGTGCCTTCGCGCAGGCGGTTGACCTTGAGATACGCCAATTGAAACGGCAACGATTCCTTCGATTCAATGGCGTCGAGCGTGGTTTCCACGCGATCGACACGCTGTGTCTCAATGATCCCCTCATTGGTCTGAACCGTCAGGGTGACCGGCGCGGCTTCATCGCTGCGCAGCAGGTTGAGTATCCGGTGTAGACCCAGCTTTTCGATGTCCGCCTCGTCGATTTGCAGGAGCGTATGGCCTTCTTCCAGCCCCGAATCCCGTGCAGGCGTGTTGTCCATGACCTGATCGATGCGGACCGTCTCGTTGGTGATACGGAGGCGGATCCCTGCGTCATACAACGTGCCCGCCCGGCGCCGCGCGCGCGTCTCTTCGGCGGCTTCCGTCTGAAGTCCGCCCAGCGGGTCGGCGACGGCGATCAGGGCTTCCAGGACGGTTTCGTACCCTTCTTCCGGATCGAAATCGATGCCGTGCTCTTTCAAGACATCGATCAACGCGTCGATCCGTTCGGACAACGGCGGGGGCTCCGCAACAGGCGTGTCCGTATCGGCCGGGACGGCCGGGGCGGCGCATAGGAGCGCTGCGCACAGGGCGAGCAAGGCGGTTCGCGGTAGTGCGGGTTTTCGTAAGAAGATAACAGGCATAGTGGATCCTCGGTATGGTTAACGGCTTGCTTCAATGATTGCAAACGGTATGTCGATGACGGACATCCCTTCCACGTCGGTATGGATCTTCAGGGACTGTTCAGCCAGCTCGTCGGAAGGGATCAGGTTGGTCAATTGAATGCGATAGCCCTGGTTCGGCATGTGCAGAATCTGCGTGCCGATGGTTTCCGAAGGTGATTCGATTTCCGTAATTTCAAACTCTTCCACCGACCCGGGGCGGACCACCACGTAGCGGGTCACCGGTGTTTCGTGCCCGGCCATCAAGCTGATGCGGTTCGGGGCGTAGGTCAGCGCGCCGGCAACCTGCGCGTTGACGGGTACGTGGAGCACGGGATGTTTGGGATGCGACGTGTGAATCTTGACCATGTCGTCGATCATGCCGGGCTCCTGCGGCGCGCGGACCTCGATATCCACTCGATGCCGGTACGGCGTTTTGGGTTCGAGCGGCGTGGCGGTAAAATGTTCGGTTTCAAGCTCGATGTCCGTGATCTCGAAAGGCTTGTCGGGCAGGCTGACGATTTCAATCTGGTGAACGGACTGTTGGCCGCTGTGGATTTGACCGAAGAACACGCGATTGGGCCTGATCTGGAATTCCTGCACGGCCACCCCGGACATGGTAAGTTGTGTGCGCGGTGATTCGGGGTCGTTCGTTTCAAGTGTCAGCACGCTTCGTTGCGTACCGCGCCGTCCCCGCAGGTTGAACCGGCCCGTAATCTCCGATGTGCCGCCCGGCGGAACGTTGCGACTGGAAATATTGCCCACCGTGCAACCGCACGAAGACCGGATGTTCTCTATATTCAGGGTGGCGTCGCCTTCGTTCCGAATTACGAACGTGTGATCGATGGTCTGTTCGTTGTGTTGTTCTCCGAACTTGAAATGCGGTTCGTCCACCACGATTCGGGGCGCGTCTGCAACGGCCATTCCGGCGCCCAGGAGAAAGGCCGACAGAGCCGGAACAAGGTATGTGATTCGATTCTTCATATGGACTTCCATTTCCCGGACCGGCAACCCGCGCCGTTATCGGGAACGGCTTCGCCACCGGCTCCAGATCCCCATGCCGGTCGGGCGAGACTGTGTCGCCAGCGGAAAAACACCTTGGCTAACATAACGGATGTCTTCGACCGTGTAAAACGCCTTCGGGTTGAATTTCTTGATCAGCGCCACGATATCCGCCATGTCTACGCGCTTGATGATCATGAATAGAATGCGTACCGGTCCTTTGGTCCCTTCGGCCGCGACGTTGGTGACGCCGTAGCCCCGCTCCTGCAGGGCGGCGATGAGTTCGGCGGCGGGTTGATGCAGGACGATGCGCATAAGCACCTTGCCCAGCGCCAGGCGCTCTTCGATCTTCATTCCGACGTAGCTTCCCGCCGCGAAGCCGCCGGCATAGGCGATAAAGCACATGGCGTTGTCCAGGTTGCGAATGATCTGGCTGATGATGACGAGCCAGATCAATGCCTCAAAGAAGCCGGAGACGACCGTGGGCCATACGGCGCCGCGCGCCAGGAACATGAAGCGCATGGTGGCGATCGACACGTCCAGGATCCGGGCCAGAAAGATCAGCAGGGGAAGTATTACCCATGCATAGCCGTGACTCTGCCAGAATTCGATCATGGGACTTACTCTAACGTTGGATAATCCGAAAGCAACACACACGACACACGCGCCCGCGAAACCGCTTGCTGCGATCGTGCGGGCGTTGCAGTATAGACCGTCATGAACGAGGAACGGAAGCGAAATAGGGACGTGATCGAACCGGAAGTGCTTCCGCCGGAAGAGGGCGGTCGACGCCGCCGGCGCGGGGGTAACGTGATTGCGTCTATCCAGTGGCCGCGCGTGATCAGCGCGGTGCTGGCCGGCTTGATCCTGGATTTGGCCGATTTGATCACGCGCATGCCGCTGATCCCGCACGGGGCGGTCCTGGGCGCGTTGGTCGGCTGGTATATCTGTCGCACCCAGGAGGTTCCTGCGCGGCAGCGGGTCTGGTGGTTGGCCGCGGCCGCTCTGTATTGCGCGACGCCGCTGACGGAGTTCTATCCGCTCGCTACGCTGATTTTGTTGTACCGCGCATTGCGTAAATGAGGAACACACCGTATAAGTGCGGTGAACTGAATGACAAACAGCGAACACCGAATGGGAGTTCACCATGGAAGTAGAAGTCTTTGCGTTATGCGACGCCGCCACCGATTCGGGCGGCAAATTGAATGTCCTGGGCGCCTTTGACCGGATCAACGCGCGCCAGTTTCCGCTCGTGCACCCGCACTGCGCCATTGCGTTGCGTGTGCGATTCGATCGCATCGAGGAGGGCAATCATCGCGTCAAGATCAGCCTCATCGATATGGACGGGCAATCCGTCATTCCGGGGTTGGACGGGAATATCGGCATCAAGTTTCCCGAGGACGTCCAGTCCGTATGCGCGAACATGGTCCTGAACATGAACGGGCTGAAGTTTGAGAAGCCGGGGCAGTACTCGATTGAAATGGCCCTCGACGGCCGACACGAAAAATCGTTGCCCGTGAACGTGGTCGAACTGCCGGCGCAGAAGAAGCCCGACCTGCCGGGCGCTTGACGGGATGCGGGGTATGTCGATCAAGGGCTTTTGGAGAAAAGGCGTGGCGGTGATGAAGGGGTTGCACGAACGCGACCTTGATCCCGATCCGATCAAGCAATTCGAGCGATGGTTCGAAGAGGCGAAGAAGACGGACCTGCATTTCCCGGAAGCCATGAGCGCGGCCACCGTGTCGCCGGACGGCAAGCCGTCCGTGCGTATGGTCTTGCTCAAGGGCTATGATCAGCGTGGATTCTGTTTCTACACGAATTACGAAAGCCGCAAGGGCGGTGACCTGGCGGATAACCCGCGGGTGGCGCTGTTGTTTTACTGGGCGCCGTACGAGCGACAGGTCCGGATCGAGGGGTCGGTGGAGAAACTATCCGAAGAGGAATCCCGTGCATACTTTCAGTCCCGACCGCGCGGCAGCCGGATCAGTGCATGGGCTTCCGCGCAGAGTGCGATGATCGAGAACCGCGAAGAACTTGAAAAGCTCGTCGCGAAGTACGAGAAGCAGTTCAAGCACGGCGAGGTCCCTTTACCGCCGTTCTGGGGCGGATATCGGTGTGTGCCGGAGTCCATCGAATTCTGGCAGGGTCGCGCCAACCGTTTGCACGACCGCTTGTGCTACCTGCGTGAAAACGGGGACTGGAAGATTGTCCGCCTCGCACCGTAGCCTGATAAGAAATTGCTTTTTAGGCGGTTCCCGGTGAGGGGCCGCTGTTGAGGTCCGAGGCTGCACAATGTCGGCTTCCGGATCCAAGGCGTCCCACGCAATTTGGTAATACAGTTGATTGGCGCGACGCTTCTCGATTCCGACAGCCAATTCGTGGTCACCACGGATAGCCCGGACCTCGAACCGATCATAATTGCGGCTGCCGAGGAGCCGGACGCGGTCTTGACGACAGATACGCTTACCCGCGTCTACGAACATCCAATCCGGGTGACGCGCGAGCCGGATACAGGGCGACGCCTCATTCTGCCTATGTGCAAAGAAGAGTAGGCACCAGTCACGCTTCACTGCCTGCTACGCGTGCCGCCCCAAAGGGATCCGAACGAGGTGATATCAATCATTTCGTTCACATAATCCACAAACTCATTTGCGCCCTGCTCGTCGTATCCCAGCTGCACGGCCATATCAAAGAATTCGCGGTCCCTTTCCCGCTCAAGCATCGGGCGTAGGGTGCGCATGTTCTGCCTCAGCTCGCGTCTCGCCTCGCGCCGGTCCGGAACATCCCCGTCCTGGAGCTGCTCCACCAGCATCCATGTTTCGCCTAGCAGGCTCAGCATGTAGTCGTATTCACGCCGTTCGTCATCGGTCAACGTATCGCGATCGCGGTATAGGAAATGAGCTGTCTTTTGCGCGAACGATTCTCGCACGCGATGCCGGGCAGCTTCCCGGCGCTCTTGGATTTCCGCATACCGCTCTGGATCGGTTTCAGCCAACCTTTCCAGCCACCTACGCCGATCCTGCGGTTCGGTGTCCTCCGTGCCCTCAGGCGTGGACAACGGTTGCGCTGCCTCAACGCGTTCGTCCGGTCGAGGTGCCACCTCGACTTCTCCGGCCGATTCCGGCGATTCCCAGTCGGCAGACACAGAAACGGGTCGCCCAGACCTCGCAGCGCGGTCTCTCGCCGGCGCGACGCGGTGCAGCACCTCTAACTCCTCTTCCAGAGCATCGAGTTCTATGCGCGCCTCTCGGTACGCTTCCCTTAAAGAAGCTGCCGTTCCGCGATAATGCGCCGCCGATGCCAACGCAACCAGGGCCACGCCTAATATGACGCCCATTATCGCCCATTCCCCTGTTCGGATATTCATAATGTTCCT
>SLGY01000153.1 GCA_007136425.1 Kiritimatiellia bacterium | reverse complement strand
TGGATATGCACGGTCCCTACGATCACCAGTCCCTGCTCGGCACGGACGTGCAACGCGATATCCTGGACGCGTTCGGGCGTCTGGACAAACCGCGCGCGGCGTATGAAGAGGATTTCGGACGGTTGCGGGATGTCGAACGGCGCATGGCGGACCTGGGCGCGACGGACGACGAACAGGCGGCCGAGCAGCTCGATATCCTTTCGTATAAGGTGAAGGAGCTGGAGGAGGCGAATCTTTCGGAAACCGAGGAAGCGGAGGTGGCGGAGGAACATGCCGTGTTCGGCAACGCGCAACGGATCATGGAACTTGCGAACGAGGCCGCGCACGGGCTGACGGAAGGGGAGCAGGCGGCGTCCGACACGTTGGCGAACGTATTGCGCGCGTTGGAAGGGTTGCAGCCATTGTTGCCGGAAGCGGCGGACTGGCGGGATGAACTGGAAGAGGCGTCGACCCGCGTGCGCGAAGTGTCGGCGGCCCTGGCCGCGCGTGTTGAGCGGATCGACGCCGATCCGGCGCGGCTCGAATGGCTGGATCAACGTTTGACCACGTATCAAAAGATCAAACGCAAATACGGGCCGACGGTTCGGGACGCGCTGGACGCGCTTGAGAAGGCGCGGGAACGGCTGAAGGATTTGGAGTCGCGCGATGAACGGCTCGCCGCCCTGCAAAAGGAACGGGACGCGACGAACGCGGACGTGTTGCGGTCGGGCCGCGCGTTGCATGAAGCGCGTAAGAAAGCGGCGGACAAATTGGCGTCGGCCATAACGCGGGAATTGCGGGCGCTCGGATTTGAGCACGGCCGGTTCGGCGTGGACGTGGTGATGGGAGAACCCGGTCCGGCGGGTCTGGACGCGATTGAATTCGTTTTCGAACCGAACGAGGGCGAGGGCATGCGCGCGTTGCGCCAGATCGCGTCCAGCGGCGAAATCTCGCGTGTGATGCTGGCGACGAAAGCGGTGCTGGCGCGGCACGACCGGATCCCGGTACTGGTGTTCGACGAGATCGACGCGAATATCGGCGGGGAAATCGGCGGGGCGGTGGGCCGCAAGCTGGCGGACGTGGCGGAACATCATCAGATCCTGTGTATTACCCATCTGCCGCAGGTCGCGATGTACGGCCGCGCGCATCATGCCGTGCGCAAGGCTGTGAAGGATGGACGCACCCGCACGGACGTCGTACCGCTTGCCGGTGACGAGCGCGTGGAGGAGATCGCGCGCATGCTCGGCGGGCGTACTTTGACGGAGTTGACGTTGACCCATGCGCGGGAGATGTTGGCGCGTGGCGGGAACGAGGCCTGAAGGCGCCTGGAACAGATGCGCCGCCGGTCGGTAACGTGAGAACACATGAAGAGATGTAGTCGATATCCCGGCTTCCGGTTAGCGCGCGTGAGCGCGATGCTCTTGTCGGTTGGTTTGTTGGCGGCGTGCGCGCGGGACGTCGAAGTGCCGCCGTACGCGCTCGACGATGCCTTGGTTCAGGTATTGACGCCGCCCTTGGCAACCCGGGAGGCGGAGCAAGTGACGGCGCTGTTGCGTGAGGTGGCGCCGGACGCGTCGGCGGTGCCGTACGCCGAATGGCCGGCCGCGCTGGATGAGGCGTTGACCCGTCGCGGCGTTGTGGTGATCCCGGACACGCGCCGGGTGCCGCAGGCGTTTCAACCGGTTCTGCGCGATTACATCGAGCGCGGCGGTAAGGCGCTTTTCCTTGGGCGGTCGCCTTTCGAACAGGCTGCGGTGCCGACCGGCGATGGCGAGTACCTGTCGCAGGCGGAACACGAGGCGCAACTTGCGGACGCGGCGGAAGACACGCCCGATTTCTCTTCCGTGCAGTTATGGAGCGCGCGCGGCAGCGATCCTTCCCGTCGGGCAACGGTACGCGTGGCCGAAGGCCGGGAAGTGCCGCGTCCCGGGGTCCGGGTCGAGTTCGAGGAACTCGATGAATGGATGTATATGTGTCTACCGGAGATGCCGGAAGCGTTCAGCGCCGGCGCCTTTGACGTGTTGACGCTGTACGTGCGCGGATCCGCCCGGACCACGCGACTGGTGGCGCGCGCGCAGATGGGGGACGGTTCCGTATGGGTGCATGATATGCCGGTGGACGACGAATGGCGCCTGGCGCTGATCCGCGAGACGGAGTGGGTCCGGGTAAAGGGCGGGGAGACGTCCGAAGAGGGCGATGCCGGTTTTCGGTATACCGATCTGACGGAACTCTGTGTGGGAGTCGACGCGCGATACGCCGTGCAATCGCCCGGACCGCATGTATTCGGGCTGTCGGATATTCGAGGGACGCACGATCCGCGCGAAACGCGACGAGCCGACACGGACGATCCGTTGTTTCTGATTGATCCCGGTGCGCGCCACACGTTTTCCGCGCATACGGTGGCGGGCACGCGTTCTGAAGCGTTGTTCCATACCCGGCACAGTACGGTGGAGGCGTTGCGCCCCGAGCCGATGGTCCGGTTTCCGGACGAGCCGGTGCGATGGGCGCCTTTGTTCACGGCGCAGGATCGGAACGAAACGACTTCGGTAGATGTGGCGGGGCTCTTTATCCGGTTGCCGTCGGACGACCCGCCGCAGATGTGGGCGTGGATTGGTCTGGACGCGGACCGGACGACGCGTCGTGCGTTGCGTACGATGATCAATGAATGCCTGTTTCATCTACAGCGGGGCCGTTTCCTGGTGGGCGTGCATACGTCGCAGGCCGCTTATACAACGCAGGACTTGTTCCGGATACGAACGCGTATCAGCTCAGCGAATCCGTTGCCCGGATCGGTGCGGGTTGCCGCGGAGTTGGTGGATCAGAACGGAAGTATCGTGCGTCGAATGGTCTCCGCTCCCTATGAATTGGCCGGGGAAGAGGAGGCGCCTTTGTTGGATATGAATGTCGGGGTGGTCCCGAACGTGGAGGATCCCGCAGCGGATTACGAAATACGCGTGGCCTTGGAAGAGGTCGGCGGGCGCTTGCGCGTGTTTGATCGCACGGCGCATCCCGTCAAAGTGCTCGGGCCGCGCGAGCCTCCGACGCGGGGCGCCCGCCTGGGGGTGTCGGGTTCGCGGATTACGCGCGGCGGAATGCCGGTGTTCTTTTTGGGGATTGATTACGATCCCGGCCTGGCCGGTCGACCGGGCATGGAGTGGTTGGCGCCGTCGTTTTTCCCGGCCGCCTTGGTCAAGCGGGATATGGAACGGTTGCGGACGGCCGGTGTGAACACGTTGAGTCTGGTCTATACCGACCCTGCGCAGGCGCCGCAATTGCGGTACGTGATGGAGGAAGCGCGCGCGCAGGGGATGTGGATTCAGCTTCGTTTGCCGACCCTGTTGCGCCGGGTCGATGATCAGGCCTGGCTCGAGTTGTTGGTGGCGGCGTTAGAGTTGTCGGATGACGAAAACGTTGTTGCATTGGACCTGGCTCCGGCCGGGAGTCTGCGGACGGAAGACGCGCTGCCCATGCTGCAGCGCGCGTGGAACGCGTGGTTACGGGAACAGTACGGTGCGGTGTCCAACGCGTTGGCCGCGCATCCTGAGTGGCTTGAGATGGATGATGTGTCGGGCGAGGCGGTATATCCTCTGCGGGAACAGTGGGCTGAGTTGCCCGACGAGGCGGCGGCCTGGCCGTTGTTGCGTCGTTTTGCGGCGGACTATCAAAGCCGGCGCATGGGCCGTGCGGTGCGGGCTTTGCGCGACTTGGGCTGCGATCAATTGATCACAGCGCGTATGGTTGCGGGCGACACGGATTTGCGCGCGCGAACGACGGATCCCTTGTTGCCGTTCGATTTCGGTACGGGCCGGGCGCACACGGACTTTGCGACGGTATCCGCCGACGCCTTTCGCGGCCACGAACCCGATCCGGGCGGCTTGGCGTTCCTAGCGGCATACGCGCGCGGCTGGCTGGCCGGCGGGCCGGTGCTTTGGGCGGATATGGGGGTGCCGGTGGGCCCGGCGCCACGGGAACCGGATTACGAGAATCAAAGGCGCGCCATGGAGGCGTTCTTTGAACTCGTCCTGAGCACGCACACGACCGGGGCGATGCTGCGACATTTTGCGCCGATCTCGACCGATCCGTTGGCGGCGGACGAGGGGTTGGTGGATCCGGCGCGCACGCCTCGTCCGGCGCTGCGCGTGGTGCGCGCGCAGGCGAGTCGCTTGCGCGATCATCGTGTGGCCCCCATGCAATGGGCCGGGCGCGAGGCGGAACCGGACACCGGCGCGCGCGGGTTGCCGGGTGTCTGGGACGATTGGCGACGCGTCTATCGCGACGAGGCGGCCGCCCGGCGGGTGGAAGGCATTCGGCCCGTGGGCTATGATCGCAGCTCGCTCGAAACGCCGGGCGAACGCCTGGGCGATGCGGCGACGGGGCCGTTCCTGTGGCTGAACGGCGAATGGGGCCGGATCGAAGTGAACGGAGAATCGATACGGCCGACGCCCGGCGAACCGATCCGGGTGCGACAGGGCGAGCCGATCCAGCTTGAACTGATCAATTCCGGCCTGAGCCGGTGGGCCGCCTCGCGTGATCGCGCGGACGGCACGGTCTGGGTCGAAGTGCGTCATGAAGAACGACGCGAGCAATATTTGGAAGTGCATGAAACGAGGGCGGGCCGGCGTGTTCGCGTGGAATGGCGACCGCGCGATGCGGGCACGACGGAACTGCGGCCGTACTGGCTGGGTGCGGGCGCATTCGGCGAAGCGTTGCATGTGGAAGTGCTGTCGCCGGGCCCGGCGCCGCCCTGATCCGTATAAGGAATATTCAAGATTCGCACGACGGCGTGCGGTTGTGAACAGTTTGAGGTTTGAGGGGACAGAGAACAGGGCCGTTCATGAATACGCGCTGGATTCCAGGCGCCGGGAAGGGGTAGCCTTGGCCGGGCCGTGAACCTGTGCCGCGCATTTTGTAGCGGGTTGCTTTGTTGAATGGAAAGGAGGGCGTCATGTCGGAAGAAATCAAGGTGGGCGTAGTCGGTGCGGGAGCGAACACCCGATTACATCACATCCCGAAATTGCAGGCTCAAGATGGGGTCACCGTGGTGGGTGTCTGCAATCGCAGCCGCGCGTCATCCGAGGCGGCGGCACAGGAATTCGGCATACCCAAGATCTATGCGCATTGGCGGGAAGCGGTGTCCGATCCGGACACGAACGCGGTGGTTATCGGAACATGGCCCTATTTGCATGCACGCGTTGCGATCGCCGCGCTTGAGGCGGGGAAACACGTGATGACGGAGGCGCGCATGGCGCGGGACGCGCGGGAAGCGCACGCCATGCTTGCCGCGGCGCAGGATCGGCCTGAGCTCGTGGCGCAGGTGGTGCCGGCACCGCTCAGTTTCGGCGTGGACCGCACCATTCAGCGCCTGATTCGCGAAAGTTGGTTGGGCGAGGTATTGTTTGTCGAACATACGAGCGCTGCGCCGTTTCTTGACCGGAACGCCCCGTTGCATTGGCGGCGCGACCGGGATTTGAGCGGGCTGAACATCGCCATGCTCGGTATTGTGTACGAGATGATCATGCGCTGGGTCGGCGAAGCGTCGCAGGTGACCGCCGTGACCCGGAACTTCGCGGACCGGGCTCTTGACGCGGACGGGCGCCTTCACACGGTGTATGTCCCGGACCATGTGGACGCGTTGGCCGAAATGGCGTGCGGCGCGCAGATGCACATCCAGCAAAGCGCGGCCACGGCGCTCAAGGAGGGCGGCGGGACGTGGTTGTACGGCTCGGAAGGGGTACTGCGTTTTCACGACGGCGCGCTGACCGGCGCCCGGAAAGGCGACGAATCCTTGTCTCCCGTACCTGTGCCCGAGGAAGAGCGGGGCGACTGGCGCGTGGAAGAGGAGTTTGTGGGCGCTATTCGGGGAAGGGAACCGATTCGCTATACCTCATTTGAAGTGGGCGTGAAATACATGGAATTTGTGGAAGGGGCTTCGCGCAGCGCGGCGCAGGGCCGCGCGGTGCGCTTGCCGCTGGTTTTGGATCGGGACGGCGTCTGAGAATCGGGTCGGACGTGCGTGTCCGGGCTGGGCGCGTTCGGGCGCCCGGACGCGGTGTTGCGCCGCGCAGGAACAGGGTAATATAGGAAGGTGTTGAGAAAAGGAGATAGACGATGAAAATATGGCAATTGATCTGGACGGGGGCCGTTGTAGTGGTCTTGAGCGCGTCGGCCATGGCTGAAGAGGCGAGGCGCGGCCGCGCGCCGCTGGGCGATCGCACGCCGCTGATCACGGCGCCCGATCCGGATGCGGAACGGAACGAAGAAGAGCAGCCGGTCGCGTTGGATCCGGAGGAGCGCGAGGAACTCACGCTTGAAGAGCGGGTGGAAGAGCTGGAGTTCTTGGTCGATCGGCACAACCGCATGTTGGATCCCTATAATCATCGGGACGAATGGCGGTTGGAACGGCGCCTGCGCGATCTGGAGAAACAGATGGAGGAAGTGAAACAGGAATTGCGCCGTATAGAAGAACGGTTACGGCGCGCGGAACTTCGCCGTTAGAACAGTTTAAGAAATTCTGTAGCCGCGCTGGTAACAGCGTGGAAGCGATATCCTGCGGTCATTCTATCCACCGTCTTACGACGGCGGCTACGGCTTTGTTTAAACGGCTCTAAACGCTCCCCTGAACCATGCCATAGCGGAAGAACCAGACGCCCAGGCCGAACAATGCCAGTCCGCAGATCCTGAGCACGGCGCGGTATAGCGGCGGGGAACACACCCTCCGTCCCGTGGCGACGCCGAACGCGACGAACGCGTACCAGGCCAGGTCGGACAGAATATGCCCGCTGTAGAAAGCAACGAGCCCAATCCGCCCGTGATCGAGCGCAAAGGCGGCGTATCCGAGCCCGATCGTACCCCACCAGACATAGAAGTAGGGATTGGAAAGCGTCGTCACGATGCCGGCCAGGACGGGCCCGTGCAAGGGCGCCGGCGCCGTTTGGGTTTTCTGAAGGGCCTGCTCGGCCGCGCGGCGCGCGGTCCAGATCATATGCGTGCCCATGCCGGTCAATAGCGCGCCGCCGACATAACCGAGAATCGAGCGCGTCAGCGGAAGCGCCAACCAATCGCCCAGTCCGGTAACAAAAAGAAGCAGGACGCCGATTTCCAGCACGCCATGACCGAACACAATCAACGGGCCGGCGATGAACCCGCGTTTCATGACTTCACTCACCGTGGCCGTCAATACCGGACCGGGCATTACGGCGCCGGAAAAGCCGATAACGAACGAACTCCAAAAAATAAAAATCAACATATCCATGATTTGTGCAGACTGACAATTGCCTTCGCGGCTGACGTTGACTCCGGCGCGGCTTCGGTATATGCAGAAAGGAGTATGAATTCAACAGAGTAGGAGATGAAAGACCATGAATAAAGATTTTAGTTTCGGTAAGGTGTTGGGGCTGATGCGTCAGACGGCGCCTTTCCTGGTTTTCCGTTTTCTCATCTATTTCGGGATTACCGTCGGGTTTGTTCTGATTACCGGAACGGGTGCGGGTATCGGATACGGGATGGGCCGGATCGCGGATAACGCGGCGGCGGGCGGTATGTGGGGCGGCCTTATCGGGTTCGGCATTGCCGGCGCCGTCATGTATCTGATCCGTGAATACCTCTTGTATATCGTCAAGGCGGGACACATCGCCGTGTTGGTTGAGTTGGCCGATGGAAACGAAATTCCGGGCGGCAAAAACCAGATCGACTACGCGCGCGGGAAGGTGCAGGAACGCTTTGCGGAATCGTCGGTCCTTTTCGGGCTCGACCAGTTGATCAAAGGTATTCTGCGCGCCTTTAACCGGGTCTTTCTCAGCATCGCCACCCTGATCCCCGTGCCGGGCGCAAAAGGGTTGGTCCGATTCCTGAACACCATAATCAACCTGTCCCTTACGTATCTGGACGAAGTGATCCTGGCGTATTTGATGAAGACGCGGGCGACGAACCCGTGGAAATCCAGTCAGACCGCCCTGATCCTTTACGCGCAGAATTATCAGTCCTTTCTGAAAAACGCCGTCTGGCTGGCGTTCTTCATCTGGGGTCTTACGTTCCTCGTATTTCTGCTCGTACTCGGCCCGGTGGCCCTGTTGGTCGGGCTGTTTCCCGGCGCGGCCGGCCCGTTGACTCTGGTGCTGGCGCTGGTCTTCGCGTGGGGCATCAAGCAGGCGGTGATCGAGCCGATCGGTATGACCGCACTGATGCAGGTGTTCTTCAAAGTGACGGAAGGACAGACCCCGAATCCCGAATGGGAAGCGAAGCTCGACAATGTATCCGGCAAATTCCGGGAATTGAAATCCAAGGCCTCGGCGTGGGGCGGCGGCGCCGCCCCGGACGCCCCGGACCCGGCCTCTGGTTCCTGAGACGGGTTAGATGTGTCTGCCCGGCGGCCTTGTCAGGGCAGACGCATCTAAAATCAAGTTATAAATGACTAAATACCCAAACACCCAAGCCCGAAAGAAGTCCGAAGTCCGAATATGCAAGCCGTACTAAACGTGTATTCGTAACCTATGGCCGTTCAGGCCGAACACCGAAGAAACGTCCTATGATCTGGATTTCGGGTTTTGAAATTCGGATTTCCTTAGGTATTTGGGTCTTTCGTCATTCGGTCTTTGCGGGCAAGCGCATAACAATTTAGATGTGTCTGCCCGGCGGCCTTGTCGTCGCCCGTAGACAACGCGCCTGGTCACAGGTATATTGGGAGCATGAACGTTTCATGGCTTAGATGGGCGGGGCTCTGCTGCTGCGCGGCGGTCTGTCTGGCGGTGACGGGCTGTTTTGATGATGATCGTATTGACCACGATCCGCCACGGGACCAGGGCAGCATTGTGGTGGATAACCGTTCTTCGCGCGATATCGACGTGTTCATCGACGGCGCGGAGACAAGCCGTGTGCGTGCGCGGCGCTGGCGCGCGATTGATCTGGAGCCCGGCGTGTATCGCGTCGTATTGGACGAACGTCGTGGCGATCGCAATTATCGCGACGACGTGGACGTGCTCGCCGGTCGCTTGAGTGTGATGGACGTGGGGCTTGATCCGAATCGCACCGACCGGTTCAGTGTACTGGTCTATTTCGATTAACGCCGATTGACACCTTGCGCTCCGGCCCGCACTGTGGTGCAGTTTGTTGAACCGAGTTCATCTAATCGGAAAGGAATATCCCATGCCCAACGCATTAATCCCCCTGGCTGACGGAGTGGAGGAAATGGAAGCGGTGATCCTTATCGATGTCCTGCGCCGCGCGGAGTGGGATGTCGTGTCGGTCGGCTTGCGGGAAGGACCTGTTACGGCGTCGCGCGGTGTCCGTCTGCTGCCGGATAAGAAATGGAGCGAGGTGAATCCCGACGATTTCGATTGGATCATTCTGCCCGGCGGCGCGCCCGGCGCACAGAAGCTCATTGCCGACGACCGGGTGGCCTACGCCTTGCAGCGCCACGCCCGCGCGGGGAAACGGCTTGCAGCGGTATGCGCCGCACCCACGGTATTGCACGCCGCAGGCGTGATCGGCGGACGCGCCATCACCTCGCATCCCAGCGTGGCGCAACGGCTGGGCGACGCCCGGCGTTCGAACGAACGTGTGGTGGTGGACGGACCGCTTGTCACCAGTCAGGGGCCCGGCACGTGTTTCGATTTCGCGCTCGCCATCGTGGCGCAGGAAGCGGGGGACGAAAAGGCCCGGCGCCTGGCGGAAGCGATGATCTGGAGCTATCAACCGACTGCAAATACTTGAAAAAACGCTTGTAATAAGGCGTCGGCCGTGCCCATCATTGCGGCTCAAAGGGCGCGTTGGCCGGTACGACGCGCTGCGGCATAACTGGGTGGAACTCAATTACGATAGGAGGAGAAGTACATGAGTATGACGAAGACGCAGACGTTGGCGACTTTGGCGGAACGAAGCGGGTTGCAGAAGAAGGAAGTGCAGACGGTCTTGGACGAATTGGCGAATCTCGCGTATCAGGAAGCCAAGAACGGCTTTACGATCCCCGGGTTGGGCAAATTGGTGCAGGTGAATCGCGCCGCGCGCATGGGCCGGAACCCGGCGACGGGCGAACAGATTCATATCCCCGCGAAGACCGTCGTCAAATTCCGTATTTCCAAGGCGTGCAAGGAAGCCGTACTCGGTTCCTGATTAGCGCGTCTTAGACGGATTTCGAAAGAGAGCGCTGTACGGCCTGTCAGGCGGTGCAGCGCTTCTTTTTTGTTCAACGATCGGCTGTTACCTCCTGTAGCGAGCGGCCGAGCAGGGCCCCGGCCAGCGAGGCCATGCCGAAAAAGGCGACGGCGGCAAGCGGCGACCACGCGCCGAACAGCGCGCCCAGGGCGCCCGCCACCAGCAGGAACAGCCCCATGAGCGTGTTGCTGACCGCTACGTAATGTGCGCGCTTATCGTCGCCGCCCAGATCCACCACATACGTCTTGCGCCCGACCCGGACCCCGCTATGAGCGATGACGGAGACGAAGAAGACCGCGGCGTGCCACCAGACGGTCTGCAGGATCGCCCAATCCAATCCTTCCGCCAATAGAACGCTGAAACCGAGCGCGGCGGAGAGGGCAGACGCCACGATCATGACCCATCGACTCGACCGGTCGGCATGGCGTCCCCACAGCCACGAGCTTGACCATTGTGCAAGACCGGAGGCGACGATCAGGTAGCCGAGCACGGAGATGGCGCCTTCCGTGTGGCGTTGCGCGAGTAGCACATAATAGGGCGCGATCAGGGCCGAACCCATCATCAAGGTGCGCGCGATGACAAAACGCCGAAACGGCGCATCGTCCCGGAGCAAGGCCAGTCGCTTCCAAACGTCCGGAATATCGGTATTATCGCGCGTGTCGGCCGGTTCACGCAACAGGGCCACAAGCAAACCGCCACAGAACCAGAGCGCCGCAGCGCCGAACAGGAGCGTGGCCAGCGTGGACAAGGCCGGACGGTCGCCCGACCAGTTGCCGAGCGTCAGGCCGATGCCCAACACCACCAAGCCCGATGCGCTGGATTGCCAGCCGGTCAGTCCGCCCCGGCGTCGCTTTGGTATGGTGCGTCCCAACAGGTCCTTGCCGGTGATCGAACAAATGCTGCGGGCCAGACTAAACAGGGCCAGCAGCACGATAATGATCCAGGCCGCCGCCATGCCGTCGAGGAACAGAGCCGTCAACGCCATGCCGAATACGCAGGCCCCTTGCAGGAAGGCCCCTGTCAACCAGGCCCATTTCCGGCGAGGAAAACGCTGAAGCAGGCCCGAAAGAAAGAGCTGGGGCAGCATGGACCCGCTTTCGCGGATGGGCACCAGTAAGCCGATCATAAAGGACGGAGCGGCTAATGCGCCAAGTAACCACGTCAATGTCGTCTTTGGATTCAGGAGGCCGTCGCCGATCTTGGTACAGATATGCGAGATCAACAAAACCACAAAACTGTGTCGGGTGTTGTGATCGTTGTTGGTCATATTTGTCCTCGGGCGGCGTTGCCCTCAATCGTTGTGTATCAGGGCGCGAAGTGTTTCAGGGTCACGCTGCTGCAAGCGGCGGTCGCATATATCCTCGAAATGAGACATCAAACGATCGCGCACACGGATCGAGTCGGGAGCGTCATCGCCCAGGACGCTTTTCAACGAACAAACCGGGTCGCCGACCAAGCCGCAGGGGACGATCAAGTCGAATCCGGCGAGGTCCAGATCCACGTTGAAGCTCATGCCGTGCAGAGTGATTCCGCGTTTGAGATGAAAACCGATGGCGGCGATCTTGCCTGCGTCCGTCCAGGCGCCGTTCTTGCCCGCCACGCGCCGGGCCGGTATCCCGAAATCCGCGCATGTACGAATAGCGATTTCCTCCAGGTTATGCAGGTACCCGTGCGCATCGGCGCGCAACGCGCCGAGCTTGAGGATCGGATAAAGAACCCATTGACCCGGCGCGTGATAGGTTACGTCGCCGCCCCGGCTGGCGGTATGGAAATCGACGCTCCGCGCGCGCAATTGGTCCGGCGCGACCCGCATATGTTCCGTGCGTCCGCGCCGGCCGAGCGTAACGACGGGCGTATGCTGAAGCACAAGCAGGGTGTCGGGAATACGTTCTTCGAAGCGCGCCTCCGCGAGGCGTTGCTGTGCGCGCGCGATCGGTTCGAAGGGTTGCGGGTTTTCAAACGTAACGGCCCATGCGTTCATGGCGGGGCCCGGGCGTCGGGCGCTATTCTTCAGGGATGGATTCCTCGTACTGATCGCTGTCCAGCAAGCCCTCGACATCGGAAGGATTTTCCGGCTCGAGCTTGAACATCCAACCGTCACCGAACGGGTCGGTGTTGATCAGCTCAGGGCTGTCCGTCAATTGATCGTTGACCTCGACGATTGTGCCGCGGACGGGAGCGTATACGTCGGAGGCGGCTTTAACCGATTCCAGCACGGCCAGTTCGTCTCCTGCCTCCACTTTATCGCCCGTGGAAGGCAGTTCGACATACGTCAAATCCGATAATTGCGATTGCGCAAAATCCGTGATGCCCACAACCAGTACGTCTTCCTCCTGTCGGACCCATTCGTGTGTCTTCGTATAACGCAAATCTTTTGGTACATTCATGCCGTCTCTCCCCCGTGCTGGTACTGCTGATGCTTTTCTCTTATCGCTTATATCAGTACGACACAAACAGACAACCCCCTTTTTGAAGAAATCCGTTGGTGCGTATTCCGTCCGGTGCGGACGTTGTTGAGTATGGACAACCTGAGCCCACACATACAGAAACGAGGCCGCTTCGTTAAGTAAATAAGTGATTCTTCGTTCTTTTGTCCGGGCATGTGCATCCGGTTACCAGCCTGCGCGGGACAACAGGACGTACATCGCGATGGCCGTGATCACGGGAATGACCGTGCAGGGGATGAGATGGCGGTACATCGCTCCGAGCGGCGCGGAGAAGTATCCCCGCGAAAGCACGAAACATAGATGCACGGGCGAGAGCATCATGCCGGCGTAGCCGAAAGCAAAGCCGAGCAGCAGGGTCGAGGCGGGCGCCAACCCCGTATGTGACGAGGCGAGTCCGGCGAGAAGCGGAAACGTGATCCCCGCGAATCCGATCGCGATGCCGGTCACCAACCCGGCCACCAACGGCAGGAACGCCACGATCAGGATAGGCGGAATGCCGCTTTCGAGGAGTTCGTTGCCTGCGAGCGGCAGCAGGCCGGACTGTTCCAGCATGGATTTGAACAGGATCACGCCGCCCACGGTGGCCAACAGGCTCAGCACGTTGCGTTGGCCCAGGGTGCGCAGAAATGTGGCGTGCGCGTTCGGACCGGAATCGCGCAGAATGGGGATCAGGCCCAGCGAGATGCCGATCAGCATTGCCAGCAACTTGCGCGTTTGTAGGGCCATTTCCGGGATGGCCAGCGACAAGACAGCCGGCAATGTCAAAGTACACGCAATAACCAGGAACAGCGGAAGGACAATGAACCAACCCCGTCCCGGTTCCGCTTGCACCGGTGCTTCGCGGCGTGTCGGCGCCTTGACGCGCGGACGAATAAGGAGCGCATAGCCCCCGATAAGGGTGGCCAGGCTCAAGGGCAGTTGCATCAGAATAAACTGCCATATCTCCAATTCAAAAATAGAGAGCGTCACGATGACGACGGGAAACAGCGGCCACCAATATTCCCACGTATGTCTGAACCAATAGTTGATCGACGCTTTCCATGCGGGGTCCCACTGCGCGCCGGGCGCGGATTGTTCCACCAGCGGCGCCGAGAAAAGCGCCCCGCCCGGCATGGGCACCAGCCCGATTGCCGCGGGCAGCGTCATGAGGCTTATTGCCTGCGCGTGGCGCCCGCCCCAGTTGCGCGCCGCGCCCATGATCACGCGCGCATTGCGTTCCGCCGACAAATGGCGGCCGTACTCGAAGATCAGCGCGGTGATGACGAGCAGCAACCATAACTCGGGAAGGGCGAACGCATGAAGCAGGTCCTGCGCCGTCTGCATCGCACCGCGCCCGGCCCAGAGTCCCAGCGCCGTACCGCCCAACGTCAGCGCCGCGCCGAGATGCACTTTGAAGCGCGTCAACGTCAGCAGTCCGGCAAAGACCAGCAGTATCTTGAATAGCGGCGAGATATCCATGGAACGGCATGTCGTCGAATAAATCAACAACCCTAACGACGACGCTTAAACGGCTCTAGCAGCCCGTTGAAAAAGTCTCATGTCGCTTATCAGCCACCGCCTAACGGCGGCAGCCACGAGGAAATATGGTTGTAGCTGCGTCCGTTAGGACGTGGAATATTCCGGTTTGGCACTTTTTCAACGGGCTGCTAGACTCCGGTGTTGGTTCGTAACGATCTCCCTTAGTTCTCGTCCGGGTCGATGGATTCGTCCATGATCTCCAGATCGCGCACGCGCAGGGTGACGCGTTCGCGTGTGCGATGGTCCAGGATATCCAGGTTCTGGACCATCCAGAGTTCATCAATCTTGCGCAGGCTCTTGACCTGCAGGCGGCGAATTGGTCTGTTGCGTTCGTCGTAGGCGTCCGCCTGCATCAGCAGGCTGGTTTCCGGGTCGATCCATAATCGCACACCCGCATATTGTGTCGCTTCTCCTTCCGGCGCTGTCAGGTCGACAATATGACAAAAGCGGCCCCGGACCCGTTCGGAACCGATCACGCGCGCCTCCGGCCACCACAGAAATGAAAGGCTCAAGTCCGCCCAGTTCAGGTTCAACCCATCAATGGACTGGTTCAGGTCGTCCAGCGGTTCCGGTTCGGGCGGGTCGCCCCGCGCATGGGTATATTCCGCCGGTTGGCCCGGACGCCAGGAGATGCGGAGTCGTTCCGTTTCCGTGCCGAACCGGTCGCGCACCATATACAGCGCCGTCGGCGGTTCGGCGCCCCATTCCAATTGCATTTCCACGGGATTCACGCGCACGATATTGCCCCTGCGATCGCGCGATTGCAGTTCGCCGCTGATCCGTAACGGGTGATAGGGCAACGCCATGCGCACCTGCATCATCAATTGTTCGCCGTCCGGTGTTTGTTCCGCCGGCGCATCCGGCGGCAGCACGCCGCACAGCAAGATGCTTGCAATCACTGAAAGCCGAATGTTGTGGTTCCTGTTCATCCGTTTTCCGGTCGAATCCGCCTGCCGATATCGTCCCATTTCCCTTCCACCCACACGCTCATGATCTGTCATTTAATTTGACGATCGTCAAATTAAATGACAGATGCGCGGCGGGTGTCGCTGGTCCGGTGAGACGTTGCGGGGGCGTTTTCTATTCATTTGATCTTCTTCACGCGCACGCCCTTGAGGCGGCCGACCTTCGGTAGCTTGCCGACAATGGGCGCGGCATAGTTGATAAAGGCTTGCGTCACATCGTTACCCGCCTTGTTGATGAATTTGGCCGGCATGTGTTGCGTTTCCTTCGCGACGTTCTTGAGCGGAACGCGCTTGTACGTCACCATATATTTCTTGCCGGGGCGGCGGACGATGGCAATGCTTCCACTGGCTTGTTTGGCGACGGAGGCTTTGACCGCCTGCCGACCGACTTCCCGCGCTTCCTTCGCGTCGTTCGGAGCAACAATGCCGGGAAACGATCGTTGCAGATAGCCGAATGTATCCGCGCGGACGCGCGCAATGCCCAGTTTGTCGCGGATCTCGCCGGCCAGCAGATCGCCCAGCGCGCCCGACCCGCTGAGCTGTACATTCCCGTGCGAGTCGGTTTCCTTGATGAACAGACTCGCAATGGGCGTACCCTTCTTGTCGGCGATGCCTTCGGATACGGCGACCACGCAACGCCCGTGCTTGCTATAGACCCGCTTGACGTCGCGCAGGAAACGGTTCATGTCAAACGCCCGTTCGGGCAGGTAAATCAGGTGCGGCCCATCATCGGGATACACGCGCGCTAGGGCGCTGGCGGCGGTGAGGAAACCGGCATGACGGCCCATGACAACGTTGATCTTGACGCCGGGCAATGCGCGATTGTCCAAGTTATCCCCCATGAACGCCGATGCCACAAAACGCGCGCCCGATCCGAAACCGGGGGTGTGATCGTTTTCGCGCAGGTCATTGTCAATGGTCTTGCAGATATGATAGCAGCGGAAATCGTACTTCGCCTTACGCGCTTCCTCATTGATGATATGCGTCGTTTCGGCGGAATCGTTCCCCCCGATGTAGAAGAAGTACCGGACATCGTATTTTCGAAGAACTTCGAAGATGGCGGCGCAATCCGCGGGCGTGGGCTTTTTACGGACGGAACCGAGTGCGGATGACGGGGTTTGCGCGACGTCTTCCAGGGTGCGCACGCCTTCCCGGCCCAGATCGATCAGGTCCTCTTCGAGGATCCCCTTGATCCCATGCAGGGCGCCATAGATTTTCTTGATCTGCTTTTGCTTCTTCGCTTCAAGCACCGCCCCGACAAGGCTTTGATTGATTACCGCGGTGGGACCTCCGCTTTGCGCGATGAGCATGTTTCCGGACAACGTTTGTTTCGCCATAAGGTGTTTCTCCTGTGCAACGTGGTGAAAATGAATGCGCCATGATGTAACAGGTTGCCGCGTCGGAGGCAAGAGCGATACGCGCCGGGCCGAGCATGCCGTGACGCCGTTCGTTCGAAGCAGGCGAACGAAGAAGGGATGTGCCAAGCCTTCTCACAATATGGCGTTATTTCGCGAATATGCAAAAACGCGAGCGCTGCATGGGGATGCGTGCGAAGGAGAGATTGGTGAGCGCGCAGGGTGTCGCGCCTCTAATATGTTTGCGTGCAAGCGGTTGTGCCGGTGGCCCGTGATTGCTGCGGACAAGTGCGGGTGATATTGGCATGAGGCCTGCTGTATTTACAAAAGGTGTGTGCGCCCCGTGCGGGTGAATTCCTGTACGGGGGACGGATGCGGACAGTATGGAATCAGCATAAGGACGCAGTTATGGCGGCAACGATTGTATTGAGTGCGACAACGGTACTGAGCGGCGCGACGTTGGTTGTGTACACATTCAACGAGGTACGCAAAGTACTACGGGATCGCTGAAGGAGGCGTGATATGGCCACAACACTATTGCTTGGCTTGGGCGTCTTGGTGTTGGGGATATCGGTATTGGGATATCTCGTGACGGCCCTTGTTAGCCACTGAAACGCGGTTGTCCCGGCG
Organism: Kiritimatiellia bacterium; assembly: GCA_007136425.1. GTDB lineage: Bacteria > Verrucomicrobiota > Kiritimatiellia > SLAD01 > SLAD01 > SKZA01. The sequence continues at coordinate 9,701 of SLGY01000153.1, read as the reverse complement.
CGTCGGAAGCGCCGGTCCTAATCTCGTAAACGGCTCTAATCCGCCGCCGGCGGTTCGGGTTCCCGGCCCGGCACCGGCGGGTTGACCGGCACAACCGGCTCGTTCTCCCCGCTTTCTTCGGCAGATTCCCCGGTCTCTTCGTTGTCGGGTTCCACCGGCGTGGCGGAAACGAGCTTGTCGCCTTCCGAGAGGGCGATCAAGCGCACGCCCTGCGTATTGCGGCTGATGGTACGAATGTCGCCGACGGAAATGCGTATCATCTGGCCGTATTCCGTGATCAGCATCAGGGCGTCGTTGTCGTTAACGGAATGTGCGCCGACCACCACGCCGTTGCGGGCGGTGGTGCGTATGGTGATCACGCCTTTTCCGCCGCGTCCCTGGGTCGGATATTCCTCGAACCGGGTACGCTTACCGTAACCGTGTTCGGTGATGGCCAGCAGGGTGTGATCGGATTCCACGACTTCAATGCTTTCGACGGCGTCCTGATTATCCTTGGCCAGGGTAATACCGCGCACGCCGCGCGTGGTCCGGCCCTGATCGCGCAGTTGCTTTTCATGAAAGCGGATGCTCATGCCGTACCGGGTAATGAGCATCAGTTCATCGTCGCCGCCGGTCAATTTGACGCCGATCAACTTGTCGCCTTCATCGATAGCGATCCCGTTGATGCCGCCGGCACGCGGTCGCGCGAACGCGGACAGGTTGGTTTTCTTGACCACGCCCCGGTCGGTGGCCATGACGAGGTGTTGATCCTCCGAGAATTCGCGGACCCGGATCATGGCCGCGATTTTTTCGTCCGACCCGATTTGCAGGAGGTTGACGATGGCCTTGCCGCGCGTGGCGCGTCCGCCTTCGGGGATTTCGTAGACCTTCTGCCAGTGTACCCGTCCGCGTTCTGTAAAGAAGAGGATGTAATCGTGCGTGGAGGCCATGAACACGTGTTCCACGTAGTCCTCTTCCTTTGTGCCCATCCCGATGACGCCCTTGCCGCCCCGTTTCTGTTGGCGATAGGTGCTTACCGGGACGCGTTTGATGTAGCCGGAATGCGTGATGGTGATGACGAAGCTGCGGTCCGCAATGAGATCTTCAATATTGATCTCGCCTTCGTCCGGCACGATCTCGGTCAGTCGTTCGGAGGAGTAGGTCTTTCGGAGATCGAGGAGGTCGTCCTTGATCACGCCGAAGATCTTGCTTTCGCTGGATAAGAGGTCGCGCAGATAATTGATGAGCTTGATGACCTCGAGGTATTCCTCTTCGATCTTGTCCCGTTCCAAGCCGGTCAATTGGTAAAGGCGCATGTCGAGAATGGCGTTGGCCTGCAGTTCCGTGAGGCCGAGTTTCTTCATCAACTCTGCGCGAGCCGCCTGCCGGTCCTTGGAGCCGCGTATGATCTTGACGACGAGATCCAGGTTATCGAGGGCGACCTTCAACCCTTCGAGGATGTGCGCGCGTGCTTCGGCCTTTTCCAGGTCGTACTTGGCGCGGCGCGTGATGACTTCGACGCGATGCTCAAGGAAGCATTGCATCAGTTGTTTCAGGTTCATGACGCGCGGTTGCCCGTTGTCGATGGCCAGCATGATGGCGCCGAACGTCATTTCGAGCGGCGTAAATTTGAAGAGGCTGTTAAGCAGAATCTTGGGGATGGCGTTGCGTTTCAGTTCAATGACGACACGAATGCCTTCCTTGTCGGATTCGTCGCGGATATCGGATATGCCTTCGAGCTTCCGGTCCTGGGCCAGCTGGGCGATCTTTTCGATCAGCGTGGTCTTGTTCAGGGTGTACGGGATTTCGGTGATAACGATGCTTTCCTTGCCCTGGGCGCCCGTTTCAATCGCGGCGCGGCCGCGGACTTTGAGCAGGCCGCGCCCGGTCTCGTACATATTCTTGATCGGGCCCAGGCCGCATACAATGCCGCCGGTGGGAAAGTCGGGGCCCTTCACGTGTTGGGCCAGCTCCGAGACGGGACAATCCGGATTGTCGATCAAATGGACCAGGCCGTCGATCAGTTCGCCGAGGTTATGCGGCGGAATGTTTGTGGCCATGCCGACGGCGATGCCGGTACTGCCATTGGCGAGAAGGTTCGGCAGGCGCGCGGGGAGGACGACGGGTTCGTGCAGGGTCTCGTCAAAATTGAGCCGCATATCGACGGTGTTCTTCTCGATGTCCGCTAACATTTCTTCGGCCAGCCGGTTGAGCCGGCATTCGGTATACCGGTAGGCGGCGGGCGGATCGCCGTCGATGCTGCCGAAGTTGCCCTGGCCGTTGATCAGGGTGTGGCGCAGGGAAAAGTCCTGGGCCATGCGGACGAGGGTGTCGTACACGGCGGAGTCGCCGTGTGGATGGTAGTTACCGATGACTTCGCCGACGACCTTGGCGCATTTGACAAAGGGTTTGCTGTGGGTCCAACCGCGTTCGCGCATGGCGAAGAGGATTCGGCGATTGCCCGGTTTCAGTCCGTCGCGCGCATCCGGCAGGGCGCGCCCGACAATGACGCTCATCGAATAATCGATGTACGCCCGCTGCATCTCCTCTTCAATGTGTGTGCGGTCCAGTCGTTCGTTCTGTTGATACATAGGTGTGTCCCTTGATCGATGGCTTCAGGGCCGGTTGGGGGGAGGCGCTTTTGCGCGTCCCGGGCGCACGAAAGCGCCTCCGGCTGTCTTCGTCTTCTTCAGCTGTTCATTCGGTTAGGTTAGATGTCCAGGTTGCGCACATTGAGCGCGTTGTTCAGGATAAAGTTTCTGCGCGGCTCGACCTCGTCGCCCATGAGGACGGTGAAGATCTCGTCGGCCTTGACCACGTCTTCCAGGACGACGCGATCCATTTTGCGCGATTGCGGGTCCATGGTGGTTTCCCATAACTGTTCGGGATTCATTTCGCCCAGCCCTTTGTATCGCTGGATATGCAGCCCTTTGCGTCCGAGTTCGCGGACCTTGTCGAGCAACTGCAGCAGCGAAAATATGGGGATCCGGTTGTTGTCTTGATCCGCAAGATAGAAGATCGGCTCCTTTGAGGGCAGCAAATGGTCCACCATAAAGCCGCGCTTCTCCAGTGTGGCCACGTGTTTCTCCAGTGCGTTGGCGGAAAAGATCTCCACCCATTGCAGGCCCGGCCGGCGCGGCGACGGGGCGCCGCCTCCGTTGTCGCCGTTCTCGGTGAAGATTTCCAGTTGGTCGCCCAACTGTTGTTCCATTTCCTCGCGGTACTTGCGCAAGTCGGCTTCCGTGGCGATGTATTGATGGTCCGAACCGGTCTCGTGCCGGACCGATACGCGATATTGGGGAAAAAGTCCCTTTTCCTTGTCGCGATGAGCGATGTAATCGTTGAAGTCGATCCCTTTGCGGCCCAGCCTGCGGCCGATATCCTCGATTTCGGTAAGGCAGTCGAGGACTTCCTGCAGGTGCTTGTCGCTGCAAAACGTTTTGCCCGATTCATTGACGAGCGCCAGGTCCTCGGTGCCCAGTTCGAGCAGGATATGCGTGAGCTCCTTGTCGCTGTCGAGATATTGTTCGCGCTTCTTGCGCTTGATCTTGTACAGCGGGGGCAGCGCGATATACACGTGGCCCCGTTCGATCAGTTCCGGCATCTGTCGGTAGAAAAAGGTCAGCAACAGCGTGCGGATGTGCAGGCCGTCCACATCGGCGTCGGTCATGATGACGATCTTGTGGTAGCGCAGTTTTTCGATATTGAACTCTTCCTTGCCGATACCGGTCCCGATCGCCGTGATCATGGTGCGGATTTCGTTGTTGTTCAGTATCTTGTCCAGGCGCGCCTTCTCCACGTTCAACACCTTGCCGCGCAGGGGGAGAATGGCCTGGAACCGGCGGTCGCGCCCCTGTTTGGCCGAGCCACCCGCGCTGTCGCCCTCAACGACGAACAGCTCGGTGATGGCCGGATCGCGTTCCGAACAGTCGGCGAGCTTTCCGGGCAGGGACCCGCTGTCGAGCGCGCTCTTGCGCCGTGTCAGGTCGCGCGCCTTGCGCGCCGCCTCCCGCGCGCGCGCCGCGAGCAGACCTTTGTCGATGACGCGCCGGGCGACATTGGGATGTTCCTCGAAATAAGTGCCGAGCTCTTCGTTGACGATGGATTCGACGATGCCCTGTACTTCCCCGTTGCCGAGTTTGGTTTTCGTTTGGCCTTCGAACTGGGGGTCCGGCACCTTCACGCTGACGACCGCGGTCATGCCTTCGCGAATATCGTCGCCGCCCATGCTGATCTTATCGTCCTTGATCAACTTATTGGCCCGCGCATATTGATTTACCGTGCGCGTCAGGGCCGAACGAAACCCGCTCAAATGCGTGCCGCCCTCGACCGTGTTGATGTTGTTGGCGAAGGAAAAGATGTTTTCCGCGTATGCGTCCGTGTATTGCAGCGCGATTTCCACGGCGATGTTTTCGCGTTCCTTTTCGATATAGATCACCTTCGGGTGCAGCGCGTTCTTGTTGCGGTTCAGGTGTTCGACGAATTCCTGGATGCCCCCGTCGTATTTGAACACCTCTTCGCGCGCGGGGTCTTCCTGTGAAAGCTTGATTTCGAGTCCCTTGTTCAGGAATGCGACTTCCCGTAAACGGGAGGACAGCGTTTCCCAGTTGAATTCGGTGACCTGAAAGATTTGTGCGTCGGGGAAGAAGGTGATCTTGGTGCCCGTGCCCTTGGTCTTCCCGATCGTTTCCAGCTTGGAAACCGCCTTCCCGCGTTCAAAGCGTTGGTGGTAGACCTTGCCGTCACGGCGGACTTCCACTTCGAACCATTCGCTGAGGGCATTGACGCATGACACGCCCACGCCGTGCAGGCCGCCGGACACTTTATAGCTGTTGTGATCGAATTTGCCGCCGGCGTGCAGGGTTGTCAGGACGACTTCCACGGCGGGTTTCTTTTCCGTCGCGTGCATATCCACGGGAATCCCGCGCCCGTCGTCGTTTACGGAGCAGGACCCGTCCCCGTTCAGGGCCACATGAATACGGTTACAATGACCGGCCAGCGCCTCGTCCACGCTGTTGTCGACCACCTCATAGACGCAGTGATGCAGGCCGCGTTCGACCGTATCCCCGATATACATCGCGGGCCGTTTCCGGACCGCGTCGAGCCCGCCGAGAACCGTGATATTTTGCGCATCGTACTTCGCGCCGCCTTTCATTTCAGGCGCGGCGGGAGCGGTATGGGCGACGTTTTCAGACGGCTTGTTGTGGTCGTTTGTTACGGTAGTCGCATCCTCTGTTGACGAGGGGTTTTCATCGAGTGACATAGGTTAGATTCTCCCAAAAATAATACGGCTTCATTATACGCACGCGCCGCCGGAAAGGCAATGGATTATGCATGCTTTCCCGGGCCTTTTTTGCGCGGGCGTTTCGCTTGTAAAGGCTTTGATATGAGTGGGTTATAGAGTCCGTGCCGCGTCTCGCCCGGAATCTTTTTCGCTGAAGTCGGAACGGCAGGCGATCTGCTTCGCAACTTGGTATACATCTGCCTCTACATGGCCGGTTATCCATGTAAAAATAGCCACACCACAATCCTTAGCGAACCCGATAAACTGACCCTGTTGGGTGAATCCGCCGGACGCAGAGGTCCGGCCTACAACGGTCCGTGGTTGTGGGCCGGACCTCTGCCTGCCGCTCCGGAGGCTTTGCGCAGGCGGGTCCCCGGCGATTATTCGCTAAGGATTGTGGTAGCCACATTATGCCCGCCATCTGCGGTTTACAGTTTCGTGGTAGTTGGGTATCCACTACATGATTCGGGCATAGCCGCCTGTTGGGAAACGCATACTTATGCGAATGGAGCCGTGTGAAACAGGCATCATGCCTGTTTTACCCTTTTTCAACGAACCGACAGTGGTATCATGGCAAGTGGCTCGGTCTCGGCCGGGAGAGGAGTTTTGTGGCGGACGAAAGTAAAGAGAGTCGAGCAGTGAACGGGCTGTCGGAGCTGTGCGACGCCCTTGCCCGCATGGTCGGGGATGTGATTTTTGAATTGGATCCGGACGCTGTGCGGTTTCGATGGGCGCAGGACGCCGCGCATTGTGTGCTCGGATACGAGCCGGGCGCGCTGGCGTTGCAAAAGGGCGATCTCCTGAGGCTGGTTGCGCGCGAGGAACGGGACAAGCTGGATTCCGCCTTGAACGATCTGTTGCAGGGGAAACAGATTAAAGTCGACCTAAGCCTGCTCGGTCCGGACGGGGAATACCACGGGGTGCAATTGGTCGGCGGTCCCGTGGAGACGCGAAGCGGCGAGACGCCGCGCATCGCCGGCATCTTAAGGAATACCCATGCCCTGCATCGTGCTCTCGTTTCACTCTACGAAGCCCGGCGCATGGAAACCGTGGGCACCATGGCTCGTGGCATTGCGCACGAATTCAACAATCATCTGACGCCCATACGCGGATATCTCGAATTGGCCAAGGAACAGGTGCGGGAGGATGCCGACCTCGTGGCGGGATTGAACGCGGCGCTGGACCGGGTTCGCTATTGTTCGGACCTGGTTGCGCAGATACAGGCTTACGGCCGTACGTCGGTGCTGAAGCCCGAAGCCGTGGAGGTTGACCGATTGATTCCTTCGATCCTGCGGCTGGCCATCTCTTCCTTTCCGCAGGTTGCCGAGCGTATCGCCGTAAAGGAAGCATGGCCGGAGGACCTGCCCCCGTTGTGGGTGGATCAGGGGCAGTTTCAGCAGGCGATGCTGCATTTGTTCCGAAACGCGATCGAAGCCATGCCGGACGGCGGCACGTTGTCGGTTCATGCCGAGCCGGTTGGCATGAACGGCGACGGTGCGTCCCAGGAAGGCGGGCGCGAGGAGGACGACGGCTTTGTGTGTATCCGGGTGAGCGATACGGGCAAAGGAATCCGTCCGGAGCATCGCGCGCGCATATTTGAGCCGTTCTTTACCACCAACGATCGCATGGCGGCTCGCGGCATGGGGTTGCCGATGGTGCAGGGCATGGTTGCTCAGCACGGCGGCTGGACGGAAATCAAGTCGGACGTGGGCCAGGGGACGACGGTGGCGATATTTTTGCCGGTAGCGAAAAAGACCGATCCCGAGACGGGACCGGCGCCGGACGCGGACGGGACCTTGCCGGTGGCGTCCGCCGCGTGGCCCGGACGCATGCTGGTGGCGGATGACGAGCCGTTCATTCGCCGCTTGATCAGGAAAGTCTTTGCGACGGAAGGCTGGCATGTTGACGAGGCGCCCGATAACGATGACGTCGTGCGGCGGGTACACGAAAAGCCGGATGCGTACGGCTTAATCGTCTTGGATCTGACCATGCCCGGGGCCAGTACGGAGGAGACCATTCACGAGATCGTCCGAACCAATCCGCGGGCGCGCATCCTGTTCATCAGTGGTTATGCACGGGATGAGCGGATCGATCGACTGATTGCCATGACGAAATCGGATTTTATCAGCAAGCCTTTCTCGCCTAACGACCTGTTGACGCGAGTGGACGCGCTGATTCGCTGAGCGGGATGGCGACTCAATAAGCGGGGCGGGTTCTAGAATCTATCCCAAAACCGCCCGGAAGACGCCGGGGACCCGCCTGCGCAAAGCCGGCGCGGCAGGCAGAGCCCCGGCCAACAAATTTCCTCGAATGTAGGCCGACCCTCCGTGGTCGGCGGGCTGACCAATGGGGGTTTGGGACGGGTTCTACAGTTTTACCCGGTGCCGGCGTGTGACGAGTTTGCGATCCGCGGTTTCCTCGATGTAGAGCAGGCCGCCGGACAAGTGATGGCCGGTCCCGAAGGGGGAGGGACATACGATGGGGTTGAACAGCGACCAGGTATCCGCGCTGCGCAAGCCTTCGCGAATGATCCGCGCGACGGGGTAACGCGGGGTCCAGTCCGGCAGTCTGGGCAGGCGTTGGATCAGGGACAGCAGGCGCGGCTCGTGCAGGTGACCGAGCACCGTCAATTCGATCTGGGGCAACTTATCGCGGATGGCGGGATTATGTGCCAGGATGCCCAGCGCGCTCGGGTCGTGGCAAAACAAGATCACGCGCGCGTTCGTGTCCAGTGCCGCAAACGTCTCCGTGACCCGGCTTTCGTGTTCCTCGCGGCGGCGACGCCATTCGGGGATCTCTTCGGTCAGGGCTTCCGGGAGAAAATGGTCGAGCGTGATCAGGCTCGAATTGATACCGATCAAATCGAACGAGCCCGCCTGTTCGTGCCAGAAGGATCGGATGCCGAGCCGTTGTTCGCCGACATCCATGCTGGCCAGCCGGATGCCGCCCTGGCGCATGGCGGTGCTGTATTTGCCGATATCGTGATCGCCGAAGATGAAGTGACATCGGTCGGGAAAGACTTCCCGCATGAGGGTGATAACGCCGGCGGCGCTTTCATACGTTTTCTCGTGGCTCAGCCCGATCCCTTCCGCGTCGCCGCCGTAATCGCCGTTGGCGATCACCCAGTCCGGGTGCCAGTTCTGCATGTCTTCCAGCGCTTTCATGAAACAGGCGCGGCGGGATTCCGGACGCCAATTCCAGAAACGATTGCGCGCCCCATGCAGAAAACGGCGCCACACCCCGCGGACGAGCCCGTGCTGTCGGGCCAGGTCCCGGGTCAACTCGCGCGCGCGCTCATGTTCGCTCGGGCCGAGTACGTGAATATCAGAAATGACAGCCAATCGCATGGTGCTATCCGTTCCGCCGGGGGGTGACGGCGGGTGTACTTATAGGAGTCCGCCCACGCCGATCCGGAAGAAATAGGCGTTGTCGATGTCTTGTTCCCGCTCAATACGCCGGAAATCGATACTGCGATCAACCAGGCGCCCCACCTGGAACATCAGTTGCATTTGGTGCGTGATCAATCGCTCTACACCGAGATAGATGCGGGTCTCGTCCAACATTATCCGTTTGCGATCGTCGCGATCCTTTAACTGATACTCCAGGTATTCGCGGAATTCCACGCCCGCGCGGGCGGTCCAGTCGAACGTGGGTCGAAAGACGATTTCGGATTTCGGGTAAAAAGCGTCGAGCAAAAGATAATCGCTGATCTCCCAGCGGAGGCCGAGGCGCGGATCGACGAGCCGATCGAATCCCGGATAGAAATTCAAGCCCGCCAAGGCGGACAAATTCGGTGAGAACGCGCTGATCCCGTGCAGGCTGAAGGGGTAGAAGATGTGATCCCGGCCGGCATACTCGATCTCCGAATAGAAGCCGGGTTCCATGCCGAGGCGCAGCGCGTAGCCGTCGTCCAATCGGAGCACATAGTTGAGATCCAGGCGCGCCGCGGAAAGGTGGTCCGGTAAATTGATTCCGCCCGATCGCGTGAAATAGATGGAGTCCACGGCGGCCCTGATATCGAACTCGCCGATGCCCGTCCGAAAATAGAACAGGCCCGCCGAAAAACCCGCTTCCAACATGCTCGTTCGGCGGAAGTCTTCAATGCTCGACGAATCCACGGCTCCCGCATAAGCCTCCCAAATCGGTTCGTCCAACCGGTCCAGCAGTTGGCAATAGTCCCCCGCATATTGAGCGTGTGTCGCGGACTGTCCCGATACGAGTACAAAGAAGACGGCGGCCCGCGCAAATATCCCTACGAGTCGTTTCATGGTCGTCATCTTATAACAGGAACGAACAGAGTTCAATCCAACATCATATCCAGGGCTGATTCGTGTATACACGCAACGCATTGTCCATCAATGACGAATGACGAAAGACCCAAGCCCGAATCAAATCCGAAGCACGAAGTCCGAAGCCAGCCCCAGAAGAGCGGCGGCTA
>SLGY01000059.1 GCA_007136425.1 Kiritimatiellia bacterium | reverse complement strand
CCATCCCGTCGCGAGCCCCTTCCATGAACCGCAAAAGGCATATCATCGACACCACGTCGCATGCACATCGGCCGGCGATACTGATCCTCGTGGCTGTACTGGCATGCGCGATCACGGCGCAGGCCGAGATGCGGACCTGGACCAGTGTAAGCGGTGCGACCGTGGAGGCGGAGTTTGTCGAACAGCAATGGGAGACGGTCGTCCTTCGCGACAGCGAAGGCGCGTTGATCGACATTCGACTGAACCAGCTCAGTCGGGACGACCAAATACATGTCGGTTCCCTGCGCGCACCCGCCGGACGCTCCGCGAACCGCGGCGGGGACAAGCCCGTACCGCGCGCCATCAGAGAGGCCTTCGGCGAGCGCCTCGTGAATGCGCGAGGCAGTCGCGTTTCCGCCGCAGATCTTGAAGGGAAGAAGATCGGACTTTTCTTCTCCGCGCAATGGTGTCCGCCCTGTCGCACATTTACGCCGAGACTTATCGAGGCCTACGAAGCCATGCAGGAAGCGGGAAACCCCTTTGAGGTCATATTTATTTCGCACGACCGATCGGAAAACGACATGTACCGTTACATGCGAGACTACAAGATGCCGTGGCTGGCCATTCGTTACGACGACGACAAACGCGAGGAGCTCAGGAAACAGCACGGCATTCGCGGCATCCCGTCGCTCATCATCGTCGATGATGCGGGCGAAACGATCTCCACCGACGGGCGGGGCGAGGTCACTGCGCTCGGCGCCGACGCGTTTGACCGTTGGTAGACCCGAATTCGTGCCGGACGCGGATAGACAATTCGGGGAAACGCGTTACCATGCGAGGCATGAATTCCGAACTTATTGTGGCGCTGGACCTACCGAACGAGGAACTGGTGGACGCGACCCTGCGCGCGCTGCCCGAAGCCGTGCACTGGTACAAGGTGGGGCTCGAACTCTTCTGCACTGCCGGGCCGGCCGTGTTGGCTCGCCTGCAGCAACGAGATAAACGCATATTCCTCGACCTCAAATTGCACGACATCCCCAACACCGTCGCCGCCGCCGTTCATGCCGCCGCCGGCCACCGGGTCGACCTGCTGACCGTACACGCGACGGGCGGCGCGGCCATGCTCAAGGCCGCCGCAGAGGCCGCCCGGGAACACGGAACGGAACGTCCCCAAATAATCGCCGTCACCACATTAACCAGCCTGTCGCACCGGGACTTGAAGGCCATTGGCGTGGAGCGGGATGTGAGCGAGCAAGCGATCGCCTTGGGCCGCATGGCGCTGGATTGCGGCATCGACGGGCTGGTCTGTTCTCCGCTCGAACTGGAACAGTTGCGTGAGGCGTTCGGCGCCGAACCGATCCTGGTCACGCCCGGAATCCGGCTCGCCGACGATCAGACGGACGATCAGAAACGGGTGTCTACGCCGGAAACCGCCGCGCGGCTCGGCGCCGATTATCTCGTCGTCGGCCGGTCCCTGCTCAACGCCTCCGACCCGCGCGCCACGGCGGAACGCATGCTCCAGGCGATCGCGGGCTAATCCACGCTGTGCAAGAGCTCGGGGTATTGAATCTCGTCAAAGATGGCGTTCGCCGAATCCGCATCATCAAAAGCCCTGACGCTGCCATCCAGGAAAAGTACATTCCGAAAATCCTCCCCGTGCGCGGCTTTCGGGCCCAAGGGCGGCATATCTCCGGCCATGAGCGGACCGTTCTCCAAGGCATTCGATTCATCGGCCAACACCGGCGCGGTGGCCGGATTTTCCCGTGACGTGGCGACATTGTAGCCCGCCACATACATGTAACTGGCGTTATGGGAACTGCGAAACGGGGGATCAAAGGTTTGTGCCGCCGTGACCCGGATTTCATCGCTGTCGCCGTTCCACTGGTCGCTGGGACACTTCCATATGCCCGGATCCGTGATGTACTGACTATCATAACTCGGATCATCATGATCGATCCCCGCCAGACGCAGGATGTGGTAAGTGAACCCTCTCGGATAGGCCGTGCGATATTCATTATTCCGCTCTTCCACATGGAATTGCTCAACCGCGGGATACCAGCCGTTGTGGTCGGCGGCATACAGGGTCATACCCGCACCGATTTGACGCAGATTGGCACGGCACGCCGAGCGGCGACCGCTTTCGATGGCCTGCATCGCCGTCGGGATAAGAAGCGCGGCAAGCAACGCGAGAATCGCCATCACGGCTAATAATTCCACCAGGGTAAAACCCTTGTTGTTTGCGTTGTCCAATCGTGGCTCCTTCATGTCTTGTCTCCGTTCCTGCAAGGCCTTATTCTCCGACCGGTTCAATCATCACGGTAAACTTGCGTCCGTCCGGGCTATCTTCACTAAACCACACATCGCCCGCAGCATCCCGGGATACAAAGACGAAGCTGAATCGCGCCGTATTTTCGTCGGTCGGCATCACGACTTCCACCTCCCACACTTGATCCTCGACGTTGGTCATGGCGCGATCCTCCCAACCCCCGTAGTCAAAACCGGAATGGGCCATGATCTCGGTCTCCCCATCCAACGGGGTTCCGGTCGCGTCAAGGGTAATGGTGAGAGCCTCGCCGGGTTCGGCCACATTCGGCGTCCACGTCACGGCGGGATGTTCGCCCCGGTGCACATGGTAATTGCTTTCTCCGCCGCCTTCCGGCCACCAGGTCGAAGCGTCTTCATCCACAATCTTGAACTCGAAGGCATCCGGCCCCGTCGCCGGCACTTCGAGGTCGTAGTACCAGAGCCCGTCCTTTATAAACGTCATCGGTTCCGGGTTATCCGCCCAACCGGTAAAGGTGCCCGCAACATGCAAACTCCGGTCCCCGGCATGCGGTGTCTGGTCCTGACGGAAATAGATGCGCGCCACGCCCCCTGTTTCCGGGACGAAAACCGGCTCCCATTGCGTCCCGCGAGCTTCCCGGCCGCGAGCCGCACGAACACGCGCAAAAAAGATGTCCTCATCGCCCACATCAATCGTCTCCGTTCCCTGATTCTCAAACGGGAGCACATATCCGTAGTCCCGCCAACCGGCCACCAGGTCGTCCGTCATGTCCACGACATGTAAACGCTGATCCGGCCAATTCTCGTAGGCCACCGTCAATGTGCCGGGGGCCGCGCCTACAAGCGTCACCATGGGCGCATTCGTGGGATCGGGCAGCCCCGACGGGTCCAACGGCACATCCGGCGCTAATCCTTCCCATTCCGCCACGTCCAGAACCACGTTGGTCGGACCGCCGGGCTCGATATAGAACTCGATATCGAAACCCGGACTGGCCAGAAGGTCGCCCCATTGATTGACGACGTAGTATTGATACTTGAAGCTGCGCGGCGATCGCCGATCAGCCCATTGCCCGGAGAGCGCCGTGCTGTCGAATACGCCGTCGCCCGCCACCAGAGACCAGGGATCAAACTCCACCAGATCGGGCGCCCGCCCGTTTTCCGTCAACGCCCACGTGAGCGTATAAATGCCGTCGTCGTTATCGTCCACCAACTCCAAGCCGGCGGTCTCCGGATCACTCGCGGGCGCGAAAATCCAGTCCGACAACGTCCCGTTCCAATTGAAACCGCGCAAGGGATCGGTTCCCTGCACAAGCACCCGTTGCACTTCCGAAGTGTCGTATTCCGAAAGATCCAACTGGAACGTGATGGATTTACGGGTGCCCACGCCCCCGTCACCACGGCGCGAATCAAGATACAAGGCGTTGTAATCGTCCTCGTCGTCGGATCGCAAGGGCGCGGCGGCCGCGCCCAACCGGTTGGTGACGTACATGACCCCGTTCGTCGCATCGGGATCAAAAGTCAATACGCGCGCCGCGTCCTGATAGTTATCGAGCCGAACCGCCTCATAATTATTGGTGCCTTGCAGCACGGCGCTGAATTTATAGTTCACGGACAACGGAGTGCCCGGCGGGAAAATCACGTCCGCATAACGCAGCGACCCGCCCAGCGCGTCGTTAGCCACCGGCGTATTCATGGATGGCGGGAATCCCCACTCCAGCGGGGCATCGCCGTTCAGGAAGAACTGCGTGGCGTTATAGGCGGGGCCCGCCCCCGAACCGCCCATCCCGGAATTCGTCTCCAAGACGAAGCGCACCGTCACGGGCTCGTCCAACCCGTCCTCGGCGGGGAACAGGCAAAGCCAGGTCTCGCGCGTGCGCCCGTCGCCATCGGCCACCCCGTCCGCCCGGACGTCCAGCAGGCCGTTGGTGGGCAATGGTTCGTCGAGAAAAAGGTAAACCGTATCGGGTTGCGGATTCGTAATGCTGTGGATGTCCAGGCCGCCCACCCACCAGTGCGCCGTGTTGGTCGCTGTTTCGGTGGTTACAGGTTTATCGAAACGCGCGTACACAATGTCGCCCCCGCCCTTGCCCATGACGGCTCGCAGGAACGGCGCATGTACGCCGCCGGACCAATCGTCCGGCATACCGTCGCCGGTTGAGTCGATGACCACATCGATGTACGTGTCCGTGGTCAGCAACCCGGCGTCCCACGTTGTGTTGGCCGGGATGGCGTCGGGAGAGCTGTGAGCCTCGTTGGGATTATTGTTATGCAGGTTGGCGAATAAACGAATAGTCGCGCCGGTCGGCACGACATTGGCGCCGACCACGCCGTAGCGGTCGTCGTCGGTATAAAGCTCGCTCCAAGGGATACGCGCTTCCAGCCCTTTCAACGGACAATCCGTGCCGTCCGCTTGGACCACCATATCTACCGGGGTCCCCTGCGGCGTGTTGCCGTTGCCCGCGCTGAAGATCAAATCGACGTTGTTCGTGTCCGGTGTTTCCACGCCATCGTAGCGAATACGCAGGATATCATTGAAGAAGCCTTCCGTCGCAATCATGTAATCCAAACCGAACTCGGTTCCCGTCGCATCGGCGGCTTCCCATCCCACCCCGTTGAATCCCAGATAAGCCGGTTCTTCGCCGGCCCAATTCATGGTCGTGGTCGCGCCCGTACCCTCGCCGGGATCAACATCCAGCATCACGACCAGCTTATTGCCCGCTTCCCAACCTTGAAGGGCCACATACAGATACGTCTCGTCCCAGGTGACGTAAAGATTGGTGATGACGTTCTCCGGCGCCCAGACCCCTTCGCCGACGAACGTGCCGCGCAATTCATTCGTCGAATATTCCGTGGGGCGTCCATCAAGAATAACGGTCTTGTACGGCAAGGCCTGAGCGACGACGGCACACATGACGAGCAGCACCGAAACATAAAGCGTTTTACTTTTCATCTTCTTATTCCTCGCGCGAATTGGGTTGTGCTGATGTTACGGACTGGTCCCACACTGAATTAACACGTTTCTCACTGCGCAGCAGCGAATTAGACGCTCGCCACACTCTGCAACCATACACCTTCGGTCGCCATCGCGTCATACTTTTTCTGCAAAAAAGCGGAATCTTTACAGCACTGAGCAGGAACGGGCTGCTAGCCCTTCGGGCGCTCGATCTTTACACGGGCGGCGCGCGGCTTGAACATCAACTGATAGAACATTTCCAGATAACGGCGGGTCGCTTCGCGTTTGATACCGGATATGTGCTTCCAGAACCCATAAATGCGCGACAACGCCAGCAAACGTTGAGCGTACAGGGTCCATGTATAACGGCTTTGCACTCTTTCGATGCCCCCTTCGGAGATGGCGGTCCAGAAGTCCGGCTCGGAGGCGCAACGCTCGAAGAACGCGGCGATCAACGCGCTCGCCCCCGGCCCGTTGTTCGGATCAACATGAAAACCCGATTTCCTGTTCTCGATGATCTCCAGCGGCCCGCCATAACAGGTGGCAAAGGTGGGCAAACCGCTGGCCATGGCTTCGAGTACGGTTAAACCGAACGCCTCGAACAACGCGGGCTGCACGAACGCTCCGCGCGTGTCCGCCACGCAGCGATAGAGTTCGCCCACCTTGTTCTTATCCGTCTGCATATCGATCCATCGAACCTGCTCATCCAACCCATGTTCGTCGAACAAGGCATGCATCTGCTCGATCTGCGCGCGCTCGGACTCGTCCCGGGACCGGTCCGCCTGCACATATCCGCCGGCGATCAGCACGTTGACGCGGTCGCGCAGATCCTGGTTGTCCGCATACCATTTCAGGAATCCGAGCACGTTCTTCACAGGATCCAAGCGCGCCATGGTAAACAGAACGGGCTTGTCCTGGTCCTGTAACCGGCCGCGCGCGTGCTCGTTCGGCTCGCCGAAAATCAATTCCTTCATGCTTTCCTTCAAGGTGCTGATCCGACGATCATCCGCACTGTACGGGAAAAACACGTCTTCGTTGACCCCGGGCGAAACGATATTGAATTTCGGATCGAACACATCAATCCCCTTGATCACCCGGTACAGGGACGGCAGGGTGAAACTGCCGTAGCTTTCGTACTGCCCCACATTATCGGGCGTACCCGCGACTTCCTGGTAGGTGCTGGTGATGATGAAGTCCGCCGTGTTCATGGCAATCAGGTCCGCGGTGAACTGACATGAAAAATTGTGTTCCCGTTCGTGGGCCTTCCAGTACAGCGCGGAATGCAGATACTTCGTCTTTTCGAGCGCATGGGCGATGTTGCATTGCGTCACGCCCAAACGTTCGCTCAACAAAGTGGCCACAAGATTGCCGTCCGAATAATTACCGATGATGAAATCGATGCGCCCGCCCATCTCCGCGCGGATTTCCTTTTCCGCCTCGGCGGCAAACCGTTCGAGATAGGGCCAGATCCGGAAACGCGATATCCAGTGCGGCACGATCTCGCCGTTGGCATTGCGAAACGGCACGCGCAGGATGCGCACATTGTCCGTGCCCGAAACCGGTTCGATATGCTGGTCGCACGTTGTGCCGTTCGCCTCGGGGATGAGCCGCGTCACGATGAGTATGCCCGGCTCGATGTCCAGCCCTTGTTCATGCACGTTGCGCTTCATCTCCCGTTCCAACGCACGGACCTGGTCGAGAATGTAGACCACCTGCCCGCCGGTATCCGGCATGCCCAGCACGCCGGATTGACCGAAATAGCCGTGCGGGGAAAGGATGACGATATTGAAGATCATGGGAATGCGCGCAAGAAACTCGGCCAAGGACTTCGGCTCCGGCGCCTCCAGCACGTCGGACAACAGACTCATCGTTTCACGAATGGTCCGCACGGATCGCCCCCATCCGCGCTCAAACCCCAACTGCTCCAACCGATCGCCCACCTGCGTCCACTCCGCATCCTCCGACTCGGCCGCCAGCAGTTTTTCCGCTTCCCCCAGCGCCGCATGCAGTTCCTCCGCATCTTTCAGATGCTGATTAATCATCAATTGCCGGCCCCCGGCGTTGTGCATGCGCAGAAAACCGAAAAGCCGTTCGTCCCCCTTGCCGGCATCCTCGAAAATATGATTGGAAAGGTGGCGGTTCAGAAATTCTACGCCCTTGCCGATGGAACGCGGATCCTTCAAACGGGGCAAGCCTCGGTCAAACGGGGACAGGTCCACCTCCAGCACGCGCGCGTCGGGCGTCTGCGACCGCTCAACCTGCCGCTCCGTCGCCTGCAGGAATTCGCTGAGGCTGATGCGATGGCATTCGAACGCGCCCATGTCGAAGAACAGATATTGCCACGCCCCCACCCCGGTACGGACGGACATGTAGATGGCGTCGGGCAGCAGCGCCGCCTCCTGCGCCCCGTACACGAGCTTACGCATCTCCGTATCCTTCAGCGGAGCGCCCTCCTCGGTGGCACAGAAGGCTTCAAATTCGTCGACCAAATCCGTGTGCAACAAGAAATCGGCATCTCGTTCGAGAAAGCGGCTTAAGAGCATATAACACTCGCGACGCTTCTCAACCATCAGGCTCTGGATCTCTTTCATGCGCTTATCTCCTCTATGACGTAGCGTGCGTTTCTACCTTGCGCCCCGCCAATAATCAAGAAGCGATGCACGCGCCATCCGGGTCGAACGCTGAATCAATATTGACAGCCCCCGGCCCGTTTGGTGGGGTAAACGCTCAGGAGCCATCGGACGAAACAGGAGGAACCAAGGCGGCAACCGGATCGCCATTACTTAATTCAGGAGGTATGACCATGAAAGCCCTTATGCTCGCGTTATTGATCACTACACTGACCGCCGCTCAGGCGGGGGCCGGCGGCCTGGGCATATTCGCATCCTATTGGGATCCCAAAGACGCGGACGACGAGATTGGGTTTGGCGCAAAACTAAGATTCCGCGCCGCCCCGGAATTTGCACTGGAACTGCGCGGCAGCTATTTCGAATTTGAAGAACGCGACGCAACCACCCGGAAGACGCTGGAAGTCATTCCGATCGAAGGCGCCCTGCTCTACAACCTCGGCCAGGGCCAACCGACCCAGTTTTATGTGGGCGGCGGAATTGGATATTACCTGCTGGACCTGGAATGGGAAGGGCCGACGGGAACCGTTCGCCCCAGCATTGACGACGAAATCGGCTGGTTCGTCGTGGGAGGGCTTGAGGTCGGCATGTCGCCCAACATCAGCCTGTTTATTGAGGCCAAATACACGTGGCTCGACATAGATGAAATAGGCGGTATGGAAACCACGCAAGATGACACCCTCGACGGCTTCGGAGCCAACGCCGGGCTGATCCTCTTGTGGTAACGGCGCGAGGACCGTTCGCGCACCGTCATTTTGAAGAAACAGCGCATCCCGGTTCCGCATCACGGGATGCAAAATATTTGACGTTACGGGCATACTGCGGTATCCCCTTTCCCTGTCTTCATTGCGGTGCGGGCGTAGCTTAGTGGTAAAGCTCCAGCCTTCCAAGCTGGCTACGCGGGTTCGATTCCCGCCGCCCGCTCCATCCCCGAGTCCCTGGCCAATTTGATGGACGCGGACAAGCTCCTGTT
>SLGY01000154.1 GCA_007136425.1 Kiritimatiellia bacterium | reverse complement strand
TTCGTGCTTCGGATTTGATTCGGGCTTCCTCCTACGCCGCAGCGGCTCCGGCGGACAAGTGGGTCTTTCGTCATTCGTCATTGATGGACAATGCGTTGCGTGTATACACGAATCAGCCCTGTCCCGGTGCCGGCTTTTTAGATTGCATATTCCCGTCGCACCGAACAGCATGAATGACCGCAAAAATATGAGCACCCGAGTCATAGGTATAGCGAACCAGAAAGGCGGCGTTGGGAAGACCACCACGGCGATCAATCTGGCGGCCTGCCTCGCCGAGCGCCGTCAACGCGTCCTGCTGATCGATGTCGATCCGCAGGCGAATTCGACCAGCGGGTTGGGCGTGGAAAAGGAGGCCGGCAAAAGCATTTATCGCGCCTTGCTGGGCGAGATCGCGCTGGACACCCTGATCCGTTCGACGGATGTCAGTCGGCTCGACCTGTTACCGGCCGAAGTGGATCTTGCGGGCGCCGAAGTGGATATCGCCCGCACGGAAAACTATCTGCACCCGTTCAGCAACGCGCTCGCACCCGTGCGGCAAAACGGCCGATACGACTATATCCTCGTCGATTGCCCGCCGTCCCTCGGCATTCTGACCATGAACGTCCTGACCGCCGCGGATTCGATCCTGCTCCCGATGCAATGCGAGTATTACGCCCTGGAAGGCTTGAGCGTCATGCTGCGCCTCGTGAATCGGCTCAAGGAAAGCGGCGCCAACCCGCACCTTGAGATCGAAGGCATTCTCATGACCATGTACGATATGCGCACAAACCTGTCTCAACAGGTTGTTCAGGAAGTAGCCGTTCATTTCGGGGACAAGGTCTATGAAACACTGATCCCCCGCAGCGTGCGCCTCAGCGAATCGCCCAGCTACGGCCGTCCGATCATCCTTTACGACGCCAATTGCGTCGGGGCCGCCGCCTATCGCAACCTCGCCAAGGAATTCCTGCAACGGGCCAAAGGCGACGCCAAAAACAGCCCGCTGGGTCGCGGGATTTCGACTGCGCCCCCTCAGCCTCCCGCACAGGAACCGGAAAACGACGAGTCCTCCGCCACCCCGGAACCGCCGCTCAAGGCCGAGACGGAATCCGAACCCACGCCGGAATCCGACGCGGAATCGTCGACCACACATCCCGTCAATCCGTGAAACCGCGCCCTTTGCGATTCGACGTTCCGCCCGTCGTTGCCCGACGAATCTTACGCAAATAGACGGGTTTCGACGCATCGCGGTATTCCAGTGGGATCCCTTGCACGCCGAAGATCCGGTCCCATACCCGCTCGAAACAATGTCCCGCATGCGGCAGCGCAGCACTGATCGTCAACGCCTTTTCATAAAAAGATTTCGGCTGCGATCGAATCCGGTCCGCCGTCACGGCAAAATGCGCACTGGGATAGAACACAACACGTTCCGGCGCAGGTTCCCCCCATAACGCCTGAAAGAATGCGTTGAATGGCAACGGCGCGCCCTCAACATTCTTGCTCCACCGCTGGAACAACCGCGACCCGGTTGCATCGTCCTCGTCTATGATGAATCCCATCCACCAGAATGCATCTACTCGCATGCGGTTGAACGCAATGGCGTGGAGATGCTTGTGAAAGCTCGGCACATGATCGAACGGCTTGCCTTGCGCAAACACGGTGAGGTCGGCAAGGTCATCGTATCGTCGCACCATGTGCTCCAAATACGCCTGCTCCTCACGGCCGGTGTTCGGCAGCGAAACGACCTGTACTTGGCGACGCTCCGGCAATGCGGGCGCCATCGTTCCCTTGTCATAGATCGTCACCCGAAAGCGTTTGGGCACCCTGCGTATCCATTGCAGGTCCTCCTGATAACGCGCAACGACCAGTTCCAGGCGCTGAGGACACCCATTGTCCCTTGATCGCTCGGTTTGTTCCGTGTTTAATGAATGTATGAGCATGGACGCACGCATTACAAATCATGCCAAGGCGCTGGTGCATTATAGCGTGAAGGCGGGGACGAAGGAAATCTTTACCGTGGACGGCGCGCCGGAGGCGGAACCGCTGATCGTGGCCGTGCACGAAGAACTGTTGAAGGCGGGCGCCTATGCGCACGCGCGCATGACGCCGGAAGGCAGCTTGGAAAACTTGTTCGCGCACGGCAAGCCGCACCATTTCGATACGGTGAGCGCGCTCGAACGAGCGACGGCCCGGCAGGTGGACGGGCTTATTCGTATCATGGCGTCGTCCAACACGCGCGCATTATCCGGCGCGGACCCCAAGAAGCAGGCCAGACTTTCACGCGCGACGCGCCGTCTGCGTCAAACGCTGCTGAAAAAGAAATGGGTGCTGACCCTGCACCCCACCCGCGCCTATGCGCAGGACGCGGACATGAGCCTCTCCGATTTCCAGGATTTCGTGTACGGCGCGCTCTACGCCGACCAGGACAATCCCGTGCGCAAATGGAAGGAACTGGCCAAACGGCAGGCGGGCCTGATCCGCAAATTGAAAGACGCCGATGCGTTCCGGATCGTCGGCGCCGACACCGACCTCACGTTATCGATCAAGGATCGCACCTTCATCAACTCCTGCGGCACGCATAACATGCCGTGCGGCGAGATCTTTACCGGCCCGATCGAGACCTCCGCCGAGGGGTATATTCGCTACGACTATCCCGTGGTGCATGCCGGACGCGAAATCGACGGCATCCGCCTGGTCTTCCGCAAGGGCCGCGTCGTGGAAGCTTCGGCGGAAAAGAACGAGGCCTTTCTCAAGAGCATGCTCGACATGGATCCCGGGGCGCGGCGCCTGGGAGAACTGGGCATCGGCACGCATTACGGAATCAAGAAGTTCATCAAGAATATCCTGTTCGATGAAAAGATCGGCGGGACCATTCACCTCGCCCTCGGCCAGTCTTACGCGGCGACCGGCGGCAAGAACCAGTCCGCCCTGCACTGGGACATGATCAAGGACCTGCGCAAAGGCGGCGCGTTGTATGTGGACGGGAAGTTGTTTCAGAAAAATGGGAAGTTTGTGTGATCAATGCGCAAGAGACCATTATCTTCACTATTGGCTTTCGCGCTTTTCGCAGCGGCTAGCGCGTTTGCAGATGAATTGCCGGATGCGCCGGAGCGTTGGTTCGAGCGCGCCGACGGCTTTGAAGAGGCGCGCGCGGTGCAAGCCGACATCGAAGCGGATATGATCCTGTTCATCGCAAGCCGTTCGCCGGCGGGGCCGACACGCCGCAGTCGTCAATTTGAAAACAACATTCTGCGGCATCGCGACATGGCCGATTTTCTGAAGCACTATGTCATCGTCAAACTCACAATACCCACCGACCGGGACACGAACGACCTGGCCGAAGAGCGATTCCGCGTGCAGCACGGTCCTCGCGTATTCGTGATGCGGCCCGGCGGCTTCTTCATCCCCATCGGCGTCTTTGAACGGGACGGCGATCGTCGCACGCTGTTTTCCGTTGAGCAAATACAGCGCCGAATCGTCGAGGCCAGCAGCCCTCGCTACGAGCCGCTGGCCCGCGCCATACAGGACGAATGAGCCCCTCTTCCCTATCGGTCGAGTCGGAGCCGTTCCTTTATCAGCGCGATGCACGCTACTTCGCACTGCTCGGCGCCGGACTGGAAACGGCGGGCGCCGCTGAGCTCAAGGCGCTGGGCGCGAACGATATCCGACCCGGCTATCGCGGCCTGCATTTTACGGCGAATACGCGAACCTTGTACGGCATCCTATACGGCGCACGACTCTTCTCGCGCGTGCTGGCTCCGCTGATTCTTTTCGATTGTCACAGCGCCAAGTACTTGTATCGACGCGTAAACGAGTTTCCCTGGGAACGAATTCTGACATTGCACCAGACCTTTGCCGTAGATGCAGTGACCGCAAACAGCGCCATTCGCCACTCGCGTTATGCGGCGTTATCGCTCAAGGACGCGGTGGTCGATCGGTTCCGGGCCCGAACCGGGAAACGTCCTAATGTGGATGCGGACGCGCCGGATATTCCCATTCACCTGTATATACACAACAACCGGGCAGTGATCAGTGTTGATCTGGCGGGCGACTCACTTCACAAGCGCGGCTATCGCAAACGGTCCGTTGAGGCGCCCATGCAGGAAACCGTGGCGGCGGGCATTATCCACGCCACCGGCTGGCGCGGGGACCGTCCGCTGATCGATCCGTTTTGCGGTTCCGGAACGCTGTTATGCGAGGCGTGGATGGTCGCTTGTCGCATTCCTGCAGGTTATCTGCGTACCGGATACGCGTTCCAGCGGCTGCCGGACTTTGACGGCGCGCTCTGGGATTCGGTCAAAGCCGAGTTCGACGGATGCATTTGCGCTCCGGCCGACCTGCGCGTGGAAGGGTACGATGTGGATCCCGAATCCGTCGCGGCAGCGCGCACCAATCTCGGCCTGCTTCCACACGGGGAGCGCGTCGCGGTGGCGTGCGCGCCGTTTGCGACACTGCCCGGTTGGAACAACGCCGTACTCGTTACAAACCCGCCGTACGGCGTGCGGCTGGGCGACCGGGACGAGGCCGGTACACTATTGAAACAGTTCGGCGACTTCTTGAAGCAACACTGCGCGGGTTCCGAGGCCCATATATACTTTGGCGACGCCACGTTGACGAAGGCGCTGGGTTTGAAACCGTCCCGGAAACAACCGCTCAAGAGCGGCGGGCTCGACGGTTGTCTTTGCCGTTACGAACTCTTCGCGGGACCGGCGGACCGGCGCGGACGGGAGTAACCGGAGATACGCGCCACGGACGGGTCGCACCACCTCGGCGAACTCATGAAAGCGTTACATCGATCCGCTGAACCGCGCCATTCCGTATGTCTGCGGCCTGGTCCCCTGTAACACGGGAGCCGACAAGCTCCGTCGATTGGCCGTTGAAATACGTCAACCGATACGAGGCGGGTCGCGCGGCGTTGTCGCCGTAAGTATTCTTCCTGTCGGGGTTGTGATACACGACCAGAACGCGACTGAGGAATTTGAAGGCCACACAATCGGCGGGCAGCTCGGCAAGGTTCGACTCGCCCTCCGAATCATAGCAGCGGATGGTTTGCGGTTCTTTCGTGAACAGCCATTCCGGCAGGACCGGCTCCAAATTCAGTTCGAGGGTTCCAGCCTCATCAACGCAAAACGGTTTGCGTCCGGCCATCATCAGTATCCAGATGTGAGCCATTTCGCTGGTCACACCGCTCAGGCGAGGCTGTAATCCCTGGCCGTGCATGGATTCATCGGGAAAGGCGCTGCTGACCACGAAGGAGACATTTTCCACCGTAGGACGTCCGTATACCGCCGGATCAAGGAAGCACATAAAACCGGTTTGGATATCCTCGAAAAATTCCTCGTACAGCCCCGTCTTCATTAATTCCAGCAAGTACTTATATTCCATGTGGGTGTACACGGATTCGTTCTCGATCCAGCCCGGACCCCAGGCATGAACGCGCCCGATCTCATAGGTCTCTTCGGCCAGCGACTCACAGACCTTGTACATCCGCAGTTTCCGGTCGTACAGGCCGCTTTCCTTCAAGGGCGCATAGATCTCGGCGGCGCGTTCGGGATGCGCCCGCAGATAGTGGACGGGCCCTTCAAGAAAGAGCGCCAGCGGGCGGGCTTCAAAAGACCGGGGACGCACCAGGTCGAAACCCTGATGGCTGACTTTCTTTTGGCTGTGTTTCGCATCTTCCCAGGCGGGCTCGTAATCCGGCACGTCATAGCGGAGGTAGGTAAAGGGAATCCCACTGGGATGAAACGCCTTAGCCCGATTCTCGTCCTGATAAAGCTCGCCGATCAAGGCGATAACCCGATCGAGAAAACCAATGAGTTCCGCGACCGGCACGGACGTCTCCCGGCCCGATACGCCGAACCGAGTCTTTTCGCGGTACGCTTCCTTGGCCGTATGACTTTCGTCCCAGTAGATGAAACACATATCGTCGGCGTCGGAAGCGAGTCGCTTATCCAGCAGCCCGGTCAGGGTTTGCACGAATTCCGCCAGCTCTTCGTATACCGAAATATCCGACTGCGTATCCGGAAACAAATCACGCAAGCTGGACCGAAGGAATTTCGCCGCCCGTTCCAACTCGAACGTATGGCAAAGTTCGGAGCCGAACAGGCCGGCCACCGCGCTCATGGAATCGTTCCAACCCGGTTTATTGGCCTCCATCTCGACGCCCGTGTTGCCGGGATCGAGCGTGGCTATCCGGTTGGCAATATGGCTCAACATCTTGGCGCAGAGATGTGTGCGATAGATCTCCCCTTTGCCGTACTCCGTGCGAACCCGGTACGGATGGGATGTCCGGGTCTGTATGAACTCGTGCTTCTCTCGGTCGTACACGACGGCGTCGTACTGGCGCACGCGACCGCGATCGTACACGCAGGTCTCGCTGCGCGGTCGGACCCGGTCAGGATTATCGAAAAACGTGTATGAATCATCGCCCAGCAATAATTCGCGCAGCCGGTCGGGATAGATCATCAAATAGATTTCCATCGTATCCAGGTTATACGACCAGTGATCGATCCAGAACCCGAGATGCAGGCGATCACCCACCTCGTTGGGTCCGCAGAAAGCGAGCAGTTCCTGGAGGATCTCCGCGTAGTCCCTTCCCGGCTGCACCCCCGCCTCTTCCAGTTGCATGATGAAGCTGCCGGGCGTGAACGGTCCGTTGATGGTGTTCCAGAGTGTATTGAACGCGTCTTCATCGGGCGCCTGCTGTTTGAGCCAGGCGCGTGCGCCCTCCGTGTCGCTGACCGTGTACGTGGTGCCGAGCACCTCCAGCGGGCTGTAACTGTCCAGTTGGGTAAGGCTCATGAACAGCCGGATGTTGAAGTCTTCAATCTCGGGCCGGAA
This sequence comes from Kiritimatiellia bacterium, assembly GCA_007136425.1. Classification (GTDB taxonomy): domain Bacteria; phylum Verrucomicrobiota; class Kiritimatiellia; order SLAD01; family SLAD01; genus SKZA01. Next base: position 2,123 of record SLGY01000154.1, on the reverse strand, counting down.
CCACGTATCGCACCGGCGATTCTGGAGCACGCTTCGATAATGCCCCGTACCTTGGGACAGGTACGTTGCTTCGACGACAAAGTGATGATAATCGCGTTCCAGATCGCCGTTCTGACGGGAGTACAGGTAGAACGCGCTCTTCCCTTCCTTGGTATCGAACACCAGCGGCATACCGCCGCGAATGACGTTATCGAGATAATTCTGCTCGCAATAGGCATTGAACTTGGGAGAGGAGGTCACGGTCAGGCATTGGTGTTGGATGGTCTCGAGCAAAGCGCCGTTCTGCTCGCGCTTGGCTTCCAGATAGGCGGGTTCGCTTACACGATCAACCAGGCGATCCAACTCCTCCTCTTTTCGAACGAATCCAAGATAGGAGTCAAGATGGCGCTCCTCGCCCGGCGCCAACGTTATGACCGCCGTCGTGAACGCGCAGGACGTACGATTCTGCCGGACTTGTTTGCGCGTCAACAGCTCCTTCAAACTGCTTTCCCGGAAGTTCCAGGGCACATGATGCGTTTCCGCATCCCCGAAAAGAACGGCGGGATCGACGATCATGCCGTTGGTCTCCGGCCGGCCTTCATTGTGCCACATGCTGAAATAGAAATTTCCGCCCTGCAATTCAGCGACCCGCTCGACGTCCCCGGGCGTTTGTTTCAATTTAAAGAGCGGTATCCCCCGATGATCGTCCACTTTTATCATGCCCTCAATATGCCGGGGAATGGTTTGCATGATCGTATGGTCAATGCCATAGGGCAGAATATGGGGCAGCCCGTCCGCCAGCTCGATATGCATGGGCTGATCGGAACTATTCTTGAGGGACAAACGGCGTATCAGCGCCGGAACCCGGTCATGCACGAGCGGGAAATAGAGCACGCCGGTTTCCAGCCTCGTGGCCGCATTCGTCTCGCGGAGTTCCAGCTCGCCGGGCGAGACGAGCATGCGCTGTGACAGGTTCGTATCGGTGCTCTTTTGAAACGGCTCGTAGACGGCGCCGTTATCGATTTTCAGGAAGGTGCGAAATCCTTCGCTGCCCACGAGCGTCAGTGCCCGGTTAAAGGAACGGAATTCCAGGATTTGATGGTTCTTATCGTGAATGCCGAGCGAACAAATCGCCTGGTTCCGGTTGACGTAATAGCACCAGAACGGGATGCCCCATTGGCCCGCAATGCCGGGCAGAAAGTTGGAGAACGTTTTGGACCAGTTATAGTTCTCAATAACGAAACGTTGTTGCTCATCAAACGCGTATTTTACCATGGGGAATCATGCCTCCTATCGCTGTCTTGCGCTGCCAACCTTCAAGGGTGCCATAATCACGGAGGGCGTCAAGCCGGAGATAGCGACAGGGGACGCGCACGGGCGCATATCACTTCTGACGGTGTTGCTCACAGAGTGGAATCAGGACATGTCACAACAGGTGCCGCTGAGTGAAATCCGAATGACGAAATACCCAAATACCCAAAGAAACCCGAAATACCCAATATCGAATAGGCGGCATCAGCTATCCTCGGTAAATCTTAGCAAAGATCAAGTGCAACTCCTTCGCTTCCTGCCAAAGTATTCTTGCCTCAGCTTTCAATTCGGGTACTGCCCGTACTAACATTCGTAGGAAGAACTTGGCTTCACGGGCTTCTCGCTTGCAGATGGATATCTTGTGCCGAAAATCCTTCTTTGAGACGGCATCATCGGCCTCGCAGTAGTTCGCCCCTATGCTGGTGCCGGTCCCAACCAGTTGATCGATAAGACGACGCGTTACTGGGGTTACGGGAACTTTCTTCACATAATCAATAACCGCCTCCCCGAACAAAGCAGTGCGATCTTCCAGGTCGTAAGGCTTCTTTCGCTCCTCGTCGCAGTTCTCAGGCAGGCTGTTCATCATTCGTGCTTCGAGCTTCTTTCGGGCCTGGGTGTTTCGTCATTCGTCATTGCACTCTATACAACATTCGGAATGGGAACAAGCTCCGTGACACTGGAATACCACCAGAAGTGATATGCGCCCGACGCGCACCAGCGCATATTCATCTACTTGCGTAACCCGTTGAAAAGAATGACAAAACACCCAAGTACCCAAGCACGAAAGAAGCTCGAATTCCGAATGCCGAAAAGCGAGATGGCTACAATGGCTG
>SLGY01000124.1 GCA_007136425.1 Kiritimatiellia bacterium | reverse complement strand
TGAAAGCCGCCAAGGCGCTCAAGCTTGCGCCGGAGGAGCTTGAGAAGAAGCTGGCCAAGCTGAAGATATCCGGGACAAAGGCATAGAATGCATGATCCAATCAAACCGGAAAACCAGGACGAGCCGGATTTGGAGACGAGGCTCTACCCTTTCATCATCGGCGGTCTTATCCACGACTCGTTCGGGACGCTGGGGGCGCTACGGGCGCATATCGAGGGCCTGGGAAGCGCGGGCGACGACCCGGCTGCAATAGACAGGAAGAGAACCCGCCTGCTGCGCGGCACGGAACGACTGGAAAAGGTACTCCGCCTGATCCAAAGTTTGTCCCGTCCCTATTACAAAGAGAATACACGTGATCTGGTTCAGCCCCTGGAAAGCTTGTTTGACATGGTCCACATGCTCGAAGAAGCGCATCCCCACATCGACTATCGGTGCGAGATCGATCCGGTCTTCGCGGTCGGCGACATCCTTCCGCTGGGCGTCACCACATTTCTTATCGGCGAGTTATTGACGAACGCGACGCGGGCCTGTGCGCAACTGCAGGAGGCCCACATCGACTTGACCATGCGCGTCCTGCCGGACGGTCGGGAGATCGAGGTGGTCTGCTCGGATTCCGGGCCAGCCATGGATGAAGAAGTCTGCGTTGCGGTCAACGAGGGTCGGGCTCGCCCTCCCGACCAACCGCATCGAGGCGGCTATGGACTCTATCTGATGACGCAAATTGTCATGCGGATGGGCGGCGACATCAAGGTGGAGCAACGCCCGGAAACCGGAAAGCGGATACGACTGCGCATGCGGCCCAAGGAGGCATTGGATGAATCGATCTGACAAATTGTCCATTCTCATGGTGGACGATCAGGAAGATATCCCGGAGGTCTGTGAAGAGGTCTTGAGCGACCGGGGACACTTGGTGGAGTGCATCTGCAACCCGGGGATGGCGCTCCGACTCGTCAAGAATCGCCTGTATGACGTCGTCATCGTGGATGCCAAAATGACCTATAAAAGAGCCCAAAAGGGCGGCCTGTTGCTGGCGGAAGAACTGGCCCAAATATTGGGAACCGACTCGCTGATCCTGATGTCCCAGTACGAGGTACGGGACGAGGTTCTTGAGTTAAATCCGCACTTCACCTTTCTTCCCAAGCCGAAAGGAGACCAGAGTTTCAGTGAATGGATTGAAAAGAAACTGATGGCCGGCATTCAACGGTTACTGAAACGACAATACGGGTTTATGGTGATGCCGTACGGCAATCCGGAATTGAATGCCCTGTACGCGGAACGGCTGAGCGTCTGGATGAGCGAAGCCGGATTTCAACTCAAACGCATGGACGAGATGCCCGGGCCGCGGGCCATCAATACGGAACTGCAGGAGAAGATCCGGCAGGCGCATTTCGTGCTGGTCTGCGCATCCGACAAAAATCCCAACGTGTATTTTGAGGCGGGGTTCGCCGCCGCCCTGGACAAATTCAGTATCATTTGCGCCTCGGATATTTCGGTGCTTCCTTTCGATCTGAAATCCAACTATGTGCAAGCCTTGGGCGGCCCGGACCCGGACACCGAGCGGGCGGACCTGTTCGGGCTCCTTAACCGGCTTCGCGGAACCGCGTAACGCCATGTCACGGGTTGTTTCCCTGTCTTTCAGAAACGATCCTTTGCTCTGCGCTCCGCATAAACCTCCACGGAAGCTCAACGAGGTCCACGCGCGCGCCAATCTGTCGAGGAAAGGGTTTGCTTTAATTCCTGTCTTCGATAATCTGAGAACAACATTTTGGTAGCCTTGCATATTCGCAAGACACAGCGGTCTTGAACATCGGGATAACCGAAAGGAGATGGACGCCATGCAAAGGGAAAGGGATTATCACTACCTTGAGGCGGATATCTGGCTCGATTCGCACGTTCTCATGAATGCACCGGTTGAAACGGATAGCATGGTGGAGGACCGGGTGTATGCGGATTGGGTAGGGAGTCTGAATTCCCGGCAGAAAGAATTCGATATACCGAGCGATGCCATACCCTCCAACGCCATTGCGGCGGATCAATGGTTCGAAGAACCGATACCGATTATCAACGATAAGCTGTACCCATGGAGCCACTGAACAGCGACTGTCGCGCTGCGCTGGATATTGCGAAGCGCACTCTGGGACGCAAAGACAAACTCGATGCGCCCCTGCTGATGGCGGCTTTGTATTTCCATACCGAACTGAAAGACTCCCTCCCTGAATTAGCGGCCTACTTGGATGTTCCCAACCCCCGGACGGAACGCGCCCCGGAGAAGGTGCCCGTGGCGGATGCGCTGAAGCCCGTTTTGGGTTCGATTCTGCAATCGTCCCATGCCGTCGAGCCCCCCGAGTTGCTGGCCGCCCTGTTGACCAGTGAACCGGGCCGCCGTTATCTCACGAATCGGGGCATGCCGGCGTCAGAACTGGATGCCGCACGGATACGGCTTGAAAAGAAGGATGCGCGACCCCCATCGGACAACCGCGAGGAGGTCGTCAAAGCCCTTTCTCCGTTTGGACGTATGCTGACGGCGGTCGATCTTCCGGCTGGATCACTGGTGGATATTGAGATTCCTCTCAAGGCGTTGATCCGCAATCTCACCAAGTTCAAGCGACGTAATGTGATCGTTTTGGGGCACCCGGGTACGGGTAAATCCGTGCTGGTTTACGAGCTGGCGCGCCGCCTTTCCTCCGGCGATACGCGCATTCCGCCGCCGCTGCGCGGGAAAGACATCTTCGAATTGTCTCCTGCGTTTCTCCGGTCCGGCGCCTCCGTCGTAGGCCAGTACGAAGAGCGCGTGAAGGGCCTGTTGCAAGTCCTTGAAGCCCATCCCGAGGTCATTCTGTTTGTGGATGAGATCCATTCGTTCTTCCAAAGCGGGGTTCACATGCGAGGGCCGTTTACGGATGCCAACGAGGCGTTCAAGGGCATGTTGGGGCGCGGGGAAATCACCTGTGTCGGATGCACCACGCCCTCCGAATACCGGCATTACATCGAGCCCGACGAAGCGCTCGCGCGGCGTTTCAATATACTGCGGCTGGACCCGCCCTCCACAGAAACCACTATTCGAATTCTCGAAGCACGCTTGCCGAAGTTGAGTGCGTATTATGCCCCGTTGCAAGTGCCGGAGGGCATAATCCGGCGGGTGGTCGAATTGACGGAAGAATACCTGCCCGGCCGTTATCAGCCGGATAAATCCATTCAACTACTGGACGAAGCCTGCGCCTATTGCGCTACCGCTGAACCGCCCGAGCCCGAATTGACCGAGGAAGCGTTGAAACAGGCCTTGGAAGACATGGCGGGTCACGGAATCGTTCGAACGGATCGACTCCACGAATCGGACGTCTATGACCGTCTTCGCTCGAAGATCACGGGACAGGATTCCACGCTTCGCGAAATCGCCAAGGCTTTCGTGGCAGCCCTCGGGGATTGGAGAAAAGGGGACCATCCCCGCGCGGTATTCCTGTTTGCCGGGCCTACAGGGGTGGGTAAGACGGAGACCGCCGTGTTGTTGTCACGCATTCTGGGCGGCGGAGAGGGCGAACAGTTGATACGCGTGGACTGTAATACGCTGCAGGGTGCCGGACGCGATAGTGGACCGACCATCAATCGCCTGCTCGGAGTTCCGCCGGGCTATTTAGGGTATGCCCGCGGACAGGGAGGCTTACTTTCAAAAATCCGGGATTGGCCCGAGAGCATTGTCTTGTTCGATGAACTCGAAAAAGCCGATCCAGGGGTTGGCGAAATCTTGCTGCGCATCATGGACGAGGGTTGGGTGGAAGACGTGGACGGGAATCGCTTGGATTTCAGGCGGTCTTTCCTGATCTTCTCCACGAACGTCGGCTCAACCTATGATTGTCGAGGGATTGGTTTCGGCGAGACGGCGGAAAGCGGCGGCTTCAGCCCGCGCGTGGACGAGGAGGGCCTTGCGAATGGATTGCGGATGGCGGGATTCGGCGAGGAGTTTCTGGGAAGAGTTACGCATCGTTTTCTTTTCCAGGGATTGTCGCAGAAAGCGGTTCGGGAAATACTCGTTGCCCGACTGAAAGTCCTGCGTGAAGCCTCCGAAGTTCGGGGCTTGCGCCTGGAATGGAGCCCGGAAGTCGTAGAGCATCTCGCACAACAATGGCAACCCCGTTTCGGGGTCCGGCATTTGATCATCATTTTGCGAAACCGCATTTCAGAACAACTGGCGGTGGCGGAGGCCCAGGGCGAGTTGGACGGACTCACGAACATCCGACTCGGGCTCATGAGCACATCGGCGATGGACGTATCTGCGGAGCTTTCCGGAACCGCTGTTCGTCGACGCGAAGGGGATAGTTTGTTGATTGACTTATTGTAACGGGAAAGGGGACTTACACCAATACAGCACCAGGAGGACGATATCATGGCCATGGATATGGACTCGTTGAAAAGATTGTTGGATGGCGAGGGACTGAAATACTTCGTTGATCCATCTCGACCTGCGCTATTGCTCGGATTTCGAGGACTGCTGGGACGATACCAATTCGTTATCCTCTTGGAGCAGGAAGGAGCATTTCTCCAGCTTCGCACAATACATCTTGCACGTTGTCCAGCGGATCATCCCCACCTGCAGGAAGTGTTGAAGGTGGTCGGAAGCATCGATTTTCTGATTCGGTTCGTGAAGTTCGGCTGGGATCCTGGTGACGGCGAGATTGTGGGATACGGAGATGTTTGTCTGGCCAAGGATGGCACGTTGACGCAGGCCCAATTCAAACAGATCCTTCGGCACTATCTAACAGCCTTGGAGATCGGCGCCAAACGCATCAACGACACCATCGAGACGGGCAGGGATCCCGGTCAATTTGATCCTGTGGAAATGGCTGCCCAAAAGGGTGGTCTTCCTCCGCAACTGCGCACCATGCTCGAAAGAATGAGGAAGAAATCCAAGCCTGATGCAGGAGGCAAACGCGAGCCGAATGTGGACGAGATTTAGCGGGACCATGGCCTTTACCGCATTATAGAGCAATTTAAGAAATTCTGTAGCCGCGCTGGTAACAGCGTGGAAGCGGTATCTGGCGGTTAATCTGCCACCGTCTGACGACGGCGGCTACGCCTTTGTTTGAATTGCTCTAGACCCAGAGAAGTCTCGGTCATTGGGTATTACTTCCGTGCAAATCGGAATTCAAGGCCGCGCTGTGCGGCCGCCTCCCGCCATTTTACGCATAGGTCGTGCACCGCAACGCCTACGGGTTCAGGGTTGTTGAGATCCTCAAACGCAATGGCTCCCGGACGTAACCCGCGAACGTGGATGTCGAGAAGTTCTACGTTTTGCAGGAGAAACTGCCGCCGCACCATGGCTACTCCCGTACTCTTAAGGTAGATCCCCGCAAGGAGCGGGTCCCGAGAGAAATCCCATGACAACTCCATGAGAGTCTTCGCAGCTTCCTGTTCCACGGATGAAAACGGCACGAGTAGAGCGATTAGATCCTTATCCGTATTCTGTGCGCGTTCGATCAGGTATCCGCCATCCAGGCCGTCAGTCAATTCGATCATCAGCATGGATGGAAGAGAGCCCCAGTCTTCCGCTACCATGGGCAATCCCTTCGACGATGAGGTCACCTGTTTGCGGGGGAGTGCCCTCGAAATCTCCAAGACACGGAGGACGGCTTCGCCCATCTCCTCGGCCATGGTGACGGGAAGCGCATACTGCGACGGGTCGATACCCTCTTCCTCAAGCGACGGGCACTGACCGTCATCGCCGCAGATGAAGACCGACCGCATCGCACGCTCGGGAGCCAGTAGAAGAAATGCTTCGTAGCGAACAGGGCCGGTCCGATGCACGGTGTCGGCGACATAGACTTGTGCAATGTCCATAAGACGATGAATCATACTTTTCCAAGTGTTCTCACTTGACGTGCGCATCAGATCCAGGCGGAGCATCTTACCCAATGGCCCCATTCGATGCGGGTCAAGCAAGGCAACGGCGCGTAGAGGCCTGACCATCAGGTTGAGTCGCCAAAAGATATTGGTCGCGCGGTTGCTTGAACCGGCAAGAAACAGGACGGCGGGTGGGGTTGTCAGCCTCAGGAACGGAACCAAGGCAACGGACACCATCGCCGCCATGACTCCGGACGGGATGGGCACGCCGAATATGCGAATGCTGATCAGGCACAAGATGGCTGCAATAGACAAGCCAAGGACCCGGAGGTGTCCAGTGAACCGACACAGATAGAGCATCTGACGAATCATGTGTCCGTCTATCCTGCCGAAGAGCAAATGGGTGCGGTACCAACTGTGCGCGCCAGGCGCCAAGATCAGCAGGGCCAGCGTCCAGCCTATCCATGTCATTGCAGGATGATCCATGACCAAAGCCATGCTCTCTTGATTCCCTGTTTCCGGCGTGCTGAAACCGAAACTCTATTATCCCCCCAGCAAACGGCGCCACCAGGAAGTTCCTCCAGTCTCCGAAACGAATTTAGACGTCTTACGCAAGCGGTCATCTCGCCCGACATAGAGCGCCTCAATCTCTGCAAGGCGAGTATCGGGATCACTATTAGATGCAATTTGGAATCCAGCCTCTTGGAGCATCTTGGCATTCTCGCGGAGGTCAGGAGAAAGCTTCTTGCCCGATGCTATTAACGAACGCAAGGCGGAGGACCGAACGATTGTGCAGTAGCATTGGTCAGAGTACAGGGCGAGTTTTGGATCTTTTTGGAACTCGCGGAGAACGCGAATCAAAGCTATTTCAGTCGTCGGCCCAAATAAGTGAGTGCCGCCCGGTAGGATCCAGAAGTAGTCCCCATGAATGTGATTGAGTAAAGATTCAGTATCCAGCAGGCCGCGCTCCTGTCCATCGAGTCTGACCACAGTGGCTCCCAGCGAGGCTGCCTGTTTGGCTTCCGTGTCGTCAGGCAGGTTCTTCGGCCGAGGCCAGATAATCTCAGACAACTCTATTTGCAACGGCGCTCCCTTGCGTTTTTTTAAACCATCGCGGATTTCGACAAGCTGTTGCAGTGTCCGGCGATGTGTTGGCAACCGGAAATTCACCCAGCGCTCTATTTGTTGCTGAATATCCGGGCTGAGGTCAGCGATGGCCTCCCCCTGACTGAGCTTGGAACAAACCGCCTCGGAAGCGTTGTAATCTCTACGAAGCAGATCAACGCAATTGCGCCATTGCTTGGGATAATTGCGGATGACAAGTTGCAACATATTTTCCCCGGGTAGAGGTTTCGGAGGGCGCAGCCCCGGCGGGAAGCCGGCCACGATTGCGGTCAGTGTGGTCGTGCTCATGATGATGTTCCTCCGCGCAAAAGTTGTCGCAAGATTCTCATTCTTCTATGTTCACGTCGGCAAGGATAGGTGCTTTACGCCCCGCTCATCCTCGGGGGAAATGGTATCAGGCTTTTCGGGGAAGGGTCAAGCTGACTACGCATGTGCCAACGGAGGCTAAGAATCGCCGCCGGTATGGTCCCTTTCTACTTGCGACCGCGCCGTCATTCGATCACGCTTATCTTGATAAGCATTCTAATGACCCATGGGCGCATCGCCCGGGAAGGAGAAACCATGATGAAGCGAGTGCGAAGGGCGTTGGTCGCGGTGTTGAGCGGCCTGTGCGTGAGCGTGTCGGCCTGGGCGTATGATCAACCGGCGGTAAATCTCGGGTTCACCAGTTTTCTGGATGGCGGACCCCCCGCAGGGCCGGGCTGGTATTTTACCCAATACGGACAATTTTATACCAGTGACCGTTTCACCGATCTTCCGTTTACCGGCGACCCGCGTTTGGATGCGTGGGTCGGGTTGTCCCAACTGATTTACCAGTCGGATCAAGCCGTTTTCGGTACGGCGCGTTGGGGAATGGACGTGATTTTGCCCTTTGCCGTATTTGATCTCAGTGCGCGTGGAACGCCATTACGCGCAAACGACGGCCTGGGCGATCTGTTGGTCGGCCCGTTTCTGCAGTGGGACCCCATTATGGGTGAACAAGGGCCTGTGTTCATGCATCGGATTGAGTTGCAGACGATCTGGCCGACGGGCGAGTATGATCGCGAATATGCGATCAATCCGGGGGCCAATGTGTTCAGTTTCAATCCGTATTGGGCGGCGACGTGGTTTGTCGCGCCGAAAGCGTCTATTTCGTGGCGCATCCATTATCTCTGGAACGACCGAAACGATCGCCCCAACGTACCGGACCCGGAAATTCGGCATACCCAGGCCGGTCAGGCGGTGCACGCCAATTTTGCCGCGGATTATGAGCTGATCGACCGCCGGTTGCGCGTAGGGCTTAACGGGTACTTCCTTAGAGCCCTTGAAAACAGCAAGGCCAACGGCGACAGCATCCCGGACAGTAAGGAACAGGTGATTGGTCTGGGTCCCGGTTTGCTATGGAGTTTCAGCCAGGACCGCCATCTTTTCGCCAATGCCTATTTCGAAATGGAGGCGGAGAACCGCACGGAAGGGCAACGTTATAACCTCCGATACGTGCATCGTTTCTAGCCCGCTGAAGAACTCATCCCTATCAGCCCGTTGAAAAACGTTTGTTGGGCGTGCCATCCACCGCCTCACGGCGGCGGCTACGAAGAAGACTGCAATGTAGCCGCGCCCGTGAGGGCGTGGACTATGTGGCCGTGAGTTTTCAACGGGCTGCTATGCGAATGAAACAGGGTGGAACAGGCATCTTGCCTGTTCCACCCTATTTCAACGGGGTCCAAAAGGCTATTTCCACTTGATGCTGCAGCCCATGGGATTGGTCTGCGGGTTGGGCGCCGGCTCGCCGGCCAATAGCGCTTCGATGGCATCGCGCAGGTCGTGCGATTTCGCTTGGTCGGGTTCCTGCCAGGAATCGTCAATCCGGCCTTCGTAGGCCAGCTTACGGTCTTCGTCGAGGACGAACAGGTGCGGGGTGCATACCGCGCCATACGCCTTGGCCACTTCCTGGCTGTCGTCGCGCACGTAGGGGAAGGTAAAGCCCTTCTCCTTGACCCGTTCCTTCATGTGGTCCATGTCGTCCTGCGGATGGGTCTCCACGT
>SLGY01000141.1 GCA_007136425.1 Kiritimatiellia bacterium | reverse complement strand
GTGAGCGACCATTCGGAACCCGTTGCCAAGGCCGCCACACCGAAGACTACACCGGCGAGAACACCCAAAGCCGACAGGACAGAGGGGGCGCGCCGGATTAAGAAGAGGGGCCAACGGATACGCGACACGAACAAGGCAGCGAGGAAACCGACGCCGATCGCGGACGGAATGATCCACAGAATGTGGTCTTTTTCGTGCAAACGCATGATCGTAATGTCCGCAAAGAAAAAACACCACACCAACCCCAACGCCAGCGCTCCAAAGCAAACGACCATCCTCGATCCGACGTGCTTAACGCCTCCGTTCCTTTCAACCACGGCAACAAGAACAAGGCCGACGGCCAGTAACACGGCGGCGTTCAGATGATTGATGGCCGACGCGAACAGGGTCAGCGCGGCAAACCAAGGGACGCGCGCCGCTCGATGAACGGCGGGGATATAACTCAAGACCGCCGCCAACAACAGGAAGATATACAGCATCTCGGCCGTGGGCACGGCCATTTGATACCACCACAGCGGCGCGATGAGACAAGGCAATACTCCCAGCAGGCGTTTGTATCCTCGCATGCCCAGCAGTCCGTTCAGCGCGGGGATCAGGAATAGACACCAGATTCCTAACAGGGTCGGAAGCCGGAAAAGCAATTCCTCGCCGCCCCATCGAAGAAACCACGCACCGCATAAGGGTGTCAGATGAAAAAAGTATAGCGGCATCTCGCCGCCTTCCAGCCGTAACGGTACGCCGGGAAAGACCTCGTGATAGGCCCCTTCCGATTCAACGAACAGGCGGCGCTCGTCTTCCGTCAATTCCGCGTAGATCGACTCGGTACGGTCCTGTATTCCATGCTGCCGCTCAATGACCGCGGCATTGTTCTGGTACAACCCTGGATCCCAGCCGCCCGCCAACCATTCCGATCGGGGCGGCATCCAAACAAAAAGGGCGCCCGCAAGCCATAGCCCCGCGACGCCCAAACCGGCGCCCGCGCATACGCGCCGATCAATCAGTCCACGGCGCAGCGCGCGAACACCGCCGATCATTACCAACACGACCCACACCAGGGTGTCATTGAAAGGCGTCCACGCGTGGAACATGGCGAGAATCAGCGCAGCGAGCAGATTCAAGAGCACACCCAGCGCAACAGCTCGGCCAAGCAAATCCCAGAAATCGAATGCCGCGCCTTCCCGCTGTGAGGGTCGCCGGTCCAGAGCCCATACCCAGCCGACGGCAATCACCCGCAGGCATAACAAGGCATAGCCGGCCAATGGATCCATCAGTTCATGAAACGCTTCGCTCATAAGGAGGCGGACGGCTCATCGCGCTCACTCGACTTATTCGTATTCGCGTCGACGCGGCGGACGGTCCATTCAAGGCGCCGCACGCGAAAGAGCGCTTCATCAGCGGACACCCGAATACGGTCCAGCATTTCCGCCACGATCCCGATGATGAAAAAGAAGACCCCCATAGCCAGCAGGAAACCACCCGTGAACCCCGCCCATTTATGGGGGGAAAAGCCTCCGGTGGTCGCCCAGAACCAGCCCAGAAACGTCAGAAATCCCAGTCCGGCCGCGCAGAACACCATCGCAATCTTGCTGAAAAAGCCGAGCGGACGGTAGTCCCGATAGGTTTTCAGAATGATGGAGGCCGTACGCCAACCGTAATGGAACAAATTATTGGCCACCCGGCTGACACCGTGTTCACGGACGCCGCGCACGCGCACCGGCACTTCCTGAATACGAACGCCGGAAAAGGCGAGCGTCAGGAAGACCTCATGCGTATAGGTGAAATCGCCCAACAGAATCAGTCGCAGATAGGCTTCTTTCGAGTAGGCTCGAAAACCGCAGGAGACGTCATAGAACCGCTTCTTAACCATCGAACTGACCCAACGCGCGATAAAATCGTTGCCCCAGCGCTTGGCTTTCGGCATATCCGGTTCCAGGGACGGATCAATGAAACGCGACGCCGTCACGAACTCCGCTTCGCCCTTCAGGATCGGCGCCGCCACCGTGCGGATATCGTCCGGATTGAACTGTCCGTCGGCATCGATGGTTACGACAATATCCGCGCCCAACTCCGTCGATTGTTTCAGACCCGTGCGAAACGCCGCACCGACGCCGCGACTGACTTCGTGTGTCAAGACGATCGCCCCGGCTTCCCGTGCAAGCGCGGCGGTGCGGTCGGTTGATCCGTCATCGACCACAATCACCTGAACCTCATCAACGCCTTCGATTTCACGAGGCACCGCACGGATGACGGAGGCAATGGTTTTTTCCTCATTCAAGGCGGGTAATTGGACCACCAGCTTCACAACGCGCCGCTTTCATTCTTGAATTCGTTCGTCAGTTTCATACTCTCCCCTGCACGTACAGCAAACAGGCCCATTGAGCAAGCGCATAGTGCGTCTCGCCGGCCGGAGAATCCGCGCATGACGAATATGGAATTAGACAGCGAACGTATTCTGGTAACCGGCGCATCCGGCTTCATCGGCCGGCACCTTTGCCGACACCTGACGGCGCCGGGTCGACGGGTCGTCGGCGTGAGTCGCCAGCATCCCGACTTTCTTCCGGAAGGCGTCATACCCGCACACGCCGATCTGGCCGATCCGCAGGCCGTGCGTGATCTGGTCGCCCGGGAAAAGCCCGAGATCATTTTTCATCTGGCCAGTTGCGTAAAGGGCAGTCGCGACATCGCCTTGGTTCGTCCAACCTTCGATGCGAATCTGGCCAGCACGGTCTACCTGATGGAAACCGCCGCCGAACTCGACTGCACACGGTTCATTGTGACCGGCTCGCTGGAGGAACCGGACGAGGTCCGCGCACCGCCCTCATCCCCTTACGCCGCAGCCAAGGCGGCGGCGACCGCTTATGCGCGCATGTTTCATGCACTGTACCAATTCCCCGCCGTGATCGCCCGCGTGTTCATGGTCTATGGCCCGGACCAGAAAGATCAAAAGAAGCTGATCCCTTATGTCATCAACTCGTTGCTTCAAGGCAAATCCCCTAAAATGAGCAGCGGCACACGACAGGTCGACTGGATCTATGTCGGGGACGTGGTGGAAGGCCTCGTGCAATTGGCGACCGCCGGCGAGGTGAACGGACAGACCGTGGACATCGGCACGGGCGAACTGGAAACCGTCCGGGGGGTGGTTGAACGACTGGCCCGCCTGAGCGGCACGAATGTCCCGTTGGAATTTGATGCGGACGCCGATCGTCCCATGGAGCAGATCCGTGTCGCCGATGTCGACACGACTGAAGCGCTGACCGGATGGCGCCCTCGCACCTCGCTGGACGCCGGCCTTCAAGCGACCATCGCCTGGCATCGCGAAGCCGGGCCCACCGCCAACGCATAATCTTCGTGACCGCACAATATCCATCCGAGTCGCCGGGTCCCGGGACGCCGCGATTCACACGCGTCCTCTTCAATGTGTTGTTTGCGAGCGTCGGCTACGTGGCCATTCGCCTCCTCATCGCGCCGATCCGAATCAAGCTGCTGACGTCGCTCCTCTCGAAAGAGGACTACGGGTTGCTTACCCTGATCATGCTCACGGTATCTTTCATCACCTTGATCTCGTCGCTGGGCAGTCTGGAATTCATGCTACGCAAATTACCGGGCCGCGATGCCGCCTATCAATTCCAGACCCTGCGCACCGTCGCCACATACTTCGGCATCCTCGCGGGCGTCATCGGCGTCGCCGGCGTTTGTGTGCTCGTAGCGTGGCAGCCGGAGACGTTGGGATTGCGACCCAGCGACCTCATTGCCGTCGCCTTGATTCTGGTGTTTACGGTGCATTTGATCCAACTGGTCTTCTTTCTCATGGCCCGATCCCAATATGCTCAGTCGCGTCTATTGATGCTGCTCTATGCCGACGCCTGGTTCCTGCCCATCCTGGGCTTCATGTGGTATATCGAACTTACGGTCAGCTTCATGCTCTGGCTGTGGGTGGTTTGGCTGGCGTTGAGCATTGTGTTCTCGCAAGTATACGTGCGCACACGTGAACTGCTGCGCCATGCCCCTTCCCGCAATCTCTTGCGCCGGATCCTGACGTTCGGCGTGCCGCTGCTTCCCATGATCATGGGCGAATGGATTTTCCAGGTGCAGGACCGATACGTCTTGCTGGCCTTTACGGATCTTGAGGCGGTGGCCAATTTCACGCTCTGTTTCAATATCGCATGGGTGGGCGTCGCCACGGGCACCTCCATGCTCGATCTGTTGATTACGGAATTCTACAAGGCGCGTAATCGCGTCGCCTCATCGGATTTCAGCGCCTTGGTGACCCATGAATCCTTGCGCCGCTCGTTCACGATGCTCCTGCGTTACGGACTTGTGCTTAGCACGCCCATCGTATTAGCCCTCTGGTTCGCCGGGCTGCCCATTATCCTCCTGCTGAGCGATCCCAAATTTGCGGACGCCGCCTATATCATGCGCTGGGTCGCGCCTCTTCCCCTTCTCTACCTCATGGTCGTCGTGGCGGGCCGAACGTTGATGGCCGTCGACCGGGGCGGCATAGTGGGAGTCGGCACCTTGTGTGCGGCGGGGCTGCATTTGGTCCTGGCTATCATCTTAGCCCCCCTCCTCGCTGAACGCGGCGTGGCCCTGGCCGGATGCCTCGCCTACGGCGTGCTGGCGATCTATCTTGGCGGACGAGTGCGCCTGCTCCGCTGGATCAACTGGAAAGAACTGCGACCCTATCGGTTGATCGCCTTTATTGTCGTGTCGGCCGCTGGTTGGCATATCGCCACAACCAGCATGGAAAGCCGAACGCTGCCCGTCCTGCTACTGGGCGGAATGATCAGCCTCGCGGCCATGTTCGGATTGGGCTTGCTCTGCAAGACGGACATACAACAAATTCGGGATTCCATGCAGGTCCCGCCGGAACCGGAAGAACCGTTTCCACGGGACTAACGCAACGACCATACCCGTTCGCCTCCCACGCGGCGCACATAACTTCGGATCTTCGGCTCCACGTTCGCGCGCCCGTTGAACAGCATGTCGACTTGCGAATCGTACATCATCACGGCCCGACACCGCGCCGCGACATCCTCCGCGCTCAGCGGAATGCGCTGCGCACGCCATTGCCACGGCGTCAGCGTGTAGCGCAGCAGGGCCATTCGCTTGCCGCAATAGGGATAGTCCTCGTAATACTGTAGCGCGGAGCCAAACACTTGCTCGGCCGCACGGCGGACCAGTTGATGGTCCACATGATCGCCGATCGCCAGCGGCGCCATATACCGCTTCGCTTTGGGTAGTGCCCTGAAATCCTTTTCCCAATCTTGCGCGACGCGGTCTTCCGGATGAGGGACACTGAAAAGGGATTCCTGAGTTGGATAAAGCGGTTCGCCGTTCCCGGGATGCCGACGATACAGCGCGTCGGGTGCGTCGCCGTGCCGAACGGTAACACCCAGCACGGCACAGGCGCGTTCGTCCTCGGCGCGACGCATCGCGGCGTCGGGCGCCAGTCCCCAAGCTTCGTGCAGATGCAGTGCCAGCGGCGAGAGATGGTCCGGTGGATCGCCCGCCGCCGGGGTGTACACCAGCACCGATTCACCGCGCCGCGCACGGGCCGCCATCTGGCCGCCGCACGACAAGACCGCATCATCCAAGTGCGGCGACAAATAGACGACATCATAGGTGTTCAGCGTCATCCCGTACTCCAATGTACACCCGTCGACGCTATGGCACGGGCGCCTCCTCCGGCCCGTCGACCTCCGGCATATCGTCGGGCTCCATGAGCTTCTTCCGGTCCTCGGCCTCTACTGAAGCCGCATCATGAATAAATCGGCCGAGCAATCGCCACATGCGGTCCGGCGAGGCGCTGGCATATTGCGGAAGATAGCCGGGATCGATCATCTCGTTGGCCAGCAAGAACTGAAAAATGGATTCAGCGGCAAGGCGATGGGCGATCTCGTTCGGATGCGGGTCAATCAGCGGGATGGCTTGGAGTCGTTCCGGCGACAAGCCGCGGTACGTATCACGCAAGTCCAAGTACGCGATCCCCTCTTCCCTGAAGACTTCTGCAATCTGTTCATGAATCCAGTCAAAGGTGTCATTGTCCACATCCGTAAAGAGAGGAAAGACAACGGGCACAAAGGTGATATCATGTTCCCGGCACACCTCGTTGAATCGCCGCAAGGATTGGACGAAGCGTTTCCAGCCGCTGTAGTCTTTTTCATACAGTTTGCGATAATACTCCAGATAGCCTTTACGCGCCTGGTAATGTCCCAGTTGCTGGTATACCCATGTACCCAGCCGCGTGTACCCCAGCAGCCGCGCCAGGCCCGGCGACGGCGTCGGCGGCAGTGCGTCGAGACGCCATTGCCGCACTTCCCCCATGTTGTAGGGATCTTCGGTGTCGTTCAGGCAGATACCGAGGATCAATAGATCGGGTTCCCACGGCAGGACCTCCTCCAGGTACCGCAACTCGGTGTACGTCGATTCCCCGCCACGCGCCCATACGCGCACCTTGGCGGGGCGCTGCCCTTCGTTGTGATTCAACAGCGCTTCCAATCGCATGCCGTAGGTATCCAGAAAATGCACGCCGGCGCCGTGGGTGATCGAGTCGCCCACCGCGGCAATACGCAGCGGATCCGAATAACCGGCGCTCCACGGATTCAAGCGCTCGCCGCTCGGATAGAAAGCGACCGACGATCGATCGTGCCGCATCGGGTCGGACTCGGCGGCCGAAAGGACGCGCATGGCCATCTCCAAGACAATCCATATCAGCACACACGCCATCAGAACCACCAGCAAACGCGCCGCCGCGCGTTTTAACCATTGTTTTATCATCGGTTCCTCCACCTTCCCTGAATCCGTCTTATTGCTCATTCGCGTTATAGTAATCGCATACCCCCTGCAAGCGATCAATCTCATAAAACCCGGCTTGCGATGCGCGTTGGCGCATGATTTACTTATCGCTCATTGGAAACAGCTTGAAGCCCATGCCGGAAACCCCTTCATTACTACATTCCGCCGGCGCCGTCGTGCGCCGACAAGTCCCGCTCGTCCGGCGCCTGCTGCGCCGTGTCCGGGGCATCAACGAACGCTGTATCACGCTCCATCCCCCGGACGCTTCACGCCCACGGGGACGGGTTCTACTCTCCTATATTATCGACGGAGTGCTGCCGCGTTCGGAAGAGGATTTACCCCATTCCCATCCTCATTTCTGGGAGACACGCGCCATGGCGGACGTGTTTCGAGAGGAGGGTTATATCGTTGATGTCATTCATTGGACGCGTCGGCGAGCGCTGCCCCGCACCGACTATGACATCTTCGTTGATGTGCGCCGCAATTTCGAGCGCCACGCCGTCGCACTCCCGGATCATTGCCTGAAGATCGCCCATATGGATACGGCGCACCACCGGGTACATAACGGGAATCAGCAACAACGTCTGGAAGCACTGAAAGCACGGCGCGGGACCAGGCTCGATCCGTTCAAGCTGATCGAGGAAAACCAAGCGGCGGAAACGGCGGATGTGATCACGGTGTTGGGCAATGAATTTACCATCGACACCTTCGCCTATGCCGGGAAACCTGTGCATCGCATCCGGCTATCCAATCCGTTCACCTACCCTTTCCCGGAAAGAAAGAATTTCTCGGAGGCGCGCCGCCGCTTTCTCTGGCTGGGCAGCGAAGGGTTCGTCCATAAAGGGCTCGACCTCGTTTTGGACGCCTTCGCAACGCTCGACGACCATGAACTCTTCGTATGCGGCCCTTTGCAAAACGAAACGGCCTTTACCAAAGCCTATCACGATCTCCTATACCGCACGCCCCATATTCATGCCGAAGGCTGGATCGACGTCCAAAGTCCCCGTTTTCGCAAGCTGGCCGACAGTTGCGCGGCCATCGTCTATCCTTCCTGCTCCGAGGGTGGCGGCGGAAGCGTCATCACCATGATGCACGCGGGATTGATCCCCGTCGTGAGTCGTGAGGCCAGTGTGGATATTGATGCCGCCTGCGGATTACTACTGGAACAGTCATCGGTCGCCGCCCTGCAATCCGCGGTCCGCACCCTGTCCGCGATGGCGCCCGACCAGCTCGAGTCCATGGCGCGCGCCGCATGGCAGCGGGCGCGTGATAACCACACGCGCACTCGTTTCAAGGAGGACTATCGTGATTTTGTCAAAAGACTACCGGAATATCTGCGGGCCAAACGCGGCCCCTCAACAAAGGAAGACGCTCCATGAAGACATCTCCTGAAAAGTCGCGCCCTGAAGTCTGGGCGGCGGTATTGGGCTATAACAACGTAGAAGACACCATCGAATGTCTGACCAGCCTCGAAGCCGCAACCTACACGAACCTGAAGACACTCTATGTGGATAACGGCAGCGAGCCGGGCACCTGCGAGAAAGTCATGGAGGCCGTTCCCGGATGCGGCGTATTGCGACTGCAACCCAATGCGGGCGTGGCCGGTGGGCTCAATGCCGGAATCACCCATGCGATCGCGCAGGGCGCGGATTATGTCATCATCCTGAACAACGACACAACGGTGGACCCCGCCTTCGCCGATCATCTGGTGGAGGCCGCCTGCGCCGACTCGAAAATCGGGATGCTGGTCCCCAAAATCTACTATTATGATCATCCCGATACGGTCTGGTCGGCGGGCTCGGTCTTTCGCCGGTTCCCCCCGGTGGTGTACATGAGAAAGACGCGCGGACCGGATGACGGGCGCTACGATACACCGCAGGACGTCGATTTTGCCACCTTCTGTGTCATCATGCTTAGTCGGCCAATGATTGAACAGGCGGGCTTGCTGGATCCCGACTATCACTTTCTCTATGAGGATTACGACCTCTGCATCCGCGCACGCGAAGCGGGATTTCGTATTCGTTACGTGCCTCAAGCTCACGTCAAACATAAGATTTCGAAGACCACGGGCGCGGGCACCCCGAATCCGAAATTCTGGCGCACCTACGGACGCAGCGAATCCATATTTCGCCGCAAATTCCGACACCATCGGTGGCTAACCGGATGGACGCACGCGCTGTATATCGTCTTGCGCTTTATTTATGAAGGAAATTGGTATGGTGTGCGTCCCTACATCGAAGGATGGCGCCAGGGTGCACGAGACGACATCCATCAGGCGCCTCGCCTTGACGATGCGCACGTGGCGCGCGGCGACGTGTTGCGCGCTCCTTGAACGCGCGCCTTGAACGCTTGACGGTTCTTTTTATTCCATGGTACAGAAGCACGCATGAAAAATACTCGTAATCTGTTTGGTTGGTCCTCCGTGCTGGGGGTTTTGCTGGTGGCTTTATCGATCTTCGTGATGGGCTGCTTGGAATTTGATGACAGCGCATCCACAAGCGGTGGACAGGAACCGACCACTCAACCGGAACCGGCAGTGGAAGAAGTCACCCCGCAGCCGCGTCAAGAGGAACCTGAACGCGCGGAACCGGAACCCGAGCCGGAACCCGAACCCGAGCCGCCCCCGACCGAAGCGACGGAGCACAGCGATTCCTTTCGTTATGAGCCGGGCGAGAACAGTGTTCGCATTTATGTTCCCAGACAATTTCAGATGTGGCAGCTCAGCATCGTATCGTTGCGCCCCCACGTACAACTCTGGGGGCCCACCCGCACGACCGCCTATCCCGTGGTTGTACCGATTGGCGGAGCGGAATTCGCCCAGCGGGCGAGCAATGTATCCCATGGTCGCGGCATCCTTATTCACGCCAATACGTCAAACGAGATGACCGGCCCCAATGCAAATGCCACGTGGCGTATACCCGACCCTACACGTTCCTACAGCGGGGATGGAACGCGCGTTCAAGATGGAGAAAGGCCTAACTGAGAGGCCCTCCGAATCGGGTCGCCATGCCGGGGCGTCCGTCGCTCCCGCTTGGTCCTGCTTGGGTGAGGGCGGCGTCCCAAGCTGAACGAAGAGGAGTTGAAGAACTATGAAGGCCGTTATTCTAGCCGGTGGATACGGCTCGCGCATGAGCGAGGAGACCACCGTTCGACCGAAACCCATGGTGGAGATCGGCGACCGCCCGATTCTCTGGCATATCATGAAGATCTATTCCGCGCACGGGATCAATGACTTCATCATTTGCCTGGGATATAAAGGGCATATGATAAAGGAATTCTTCTCCCATTATCACATGCTCGTCGAAGATTTCGAGTGCGACCTGAGCACGAATCAGACACGGGTGCTCTCCAATCGGTCGGAGCCCTGGCGGGTCACCCTGGTTGAAACCGGTGAAAACACTCAAACCGGCGGCCGCCTCAAACGCGTGCGCGACCATGTCGGAGACGAAACATTTTGCATGACCTACGGTGACGGCGTGTGCGACGTGAACATTTCCGACCTGGTCGATTTCCACAAGGGGCAAGACGCGCTTGCCACGGTTACGGCCGTGCAACCACCCGGCCGATTCGGCTATTTCAGTCTGCCGGGGAATCGCACCAAGATCGCCCATTTTCGCGAGAAGCCGCAAGGCGAAGGCGCTTGGGTCAACGGCGGATTTTTCGTCCTGGAACCAGGGGTCTTCGAGTATATCGAAGACGACGCGAGCCGCTGGGAAATCGAGCCGCTGGAACAGTTGGCCTCTGAGGGCCAACTAGCGGCTTTTCGCCATCCGGGCTTCTGGCAGTGTATGGATCATCTGCGTGACAAGATTGATCTGGATCGACTCTGGACGGAGCGCCGAGCTCCCTGGAGGGTCTGGGATTGATGTCGGTCACTCACCATTCACCCATCGAGAGAACGCCATGTTAACGTGCCGATTTTGCGGAACCGCCCTGAAGCATACATTTGTCGATTTGGGGTGTTCACCTATTGCCAACGAGTTCATCAAACTCGAGGCCTTGTCCCAGATGGAGCCGTTCTATCCGCTGCGCGCCTATGTCTGTGAGCAGTGCCTCCTCGTGCAAATCCCGCCCGAACGCACGCCACAGAACCTGTTCAACGCGGAGTACCCCTATTTTTCATCGATTTCCGAATCCTGGCTGAGCCACGCCCGCAAATACACGCGAATGATGATTGAACGGTTCGGCATAACCCCGGATCAACGTGTGGTCGAGGTGGCGAGCAACGACGGCTACCTGCTCCAGTATTTCAAGGAAGCGGGGATCTCCGTGCTCGGCATCGAACCGGCCGCCAACTGCGCGCAGGCGGCCCAGGACAAGGGCATTCCAACCGAAGTCCGTTTCTTCGGGAACCTGACGGCGCGAGCATTGACGCCACAACACGCGGCGGACTTGATGATCGCGAATAACGTGCTGGCGCATGTGCCGGACATCAACGATTTCGTGGAAGGCTTTCGCATCATGCTCAAGCCGAAAGGCGTGATCACCTTCGAATTCCCGCACTTGCTGAACCTGATCACGCGTAATGAATTCGACACGATCTATCACGAACACTATTCCTACCTGTCTTTCACCACCACGGAAACCGTGCTTGCCGCACACGACCTCACCATCTTCGACGTCGAAGAGATTCCCAGCCACGGAGGATCATTGCGGCTCTATGTCCGTCATACCGGGAACGAAGACCTGCCGGTCGGCGCAAGTGTCGGCGCCCTGAAGGCCAAGGAAGAAGAAGCGGGATTAACGCACCTGGAAGGCTATTCGGGTTTCGAGCCCCGGGTGAAGAAGGTCAAACGCGATCTGCTCAAATTCCTGATCGCCGTACAGGAAGAAGGCAAGACCGTGGTGGGATACGGCGCACCGGCCAAAGGGAATACCCTCCTCAACTATTGCGGGGTGCGCACCGACCTGCTCGAATACACCGTGGACCGGAGCCCCCACAAGCAGGGCAAATTCATGCCCGGCACGCATATCCCCATCCATGCGCCCGACCGCATCCGGGAAACCAAACCCGATTATCTGCTCATTCTCCCGTGGAACCTGAAAACCGAGATCATGGACCAGATGAAAGACGTAACGGAATGGGGCGCTCGCTTTGTGATCCCCATTCCCGAGTTGAAGATCCTGCCATGATATTTACGCCGACCGAAATTGCAGGGGCCTTTGCCATCGATATTGAGCCGCACGAAGACGAGCGCGGTTTCTTCGCGCGCAGCTTCTGCATCGATGAACTGAAAAGTCATGGCGTTGATTTTCCGGTCACCCAGTGCAGCGTGTCCTTCAATCGCGCGTTACACACATTGCGCGGCATGCATTATCAGGCGGCGCCGTGTCCCGAGATCAAACTCGTGCGCTGCACCGCCGGCCGGATATGGGACTGCATCGTGGATTTGCGCCCCGAGTCGCCGACCTTCGAACGCTGGGCCGCACTTGAGCTATCGGCGGAAAATCGCCGCACCTTGTTGATCCCGGAACAATGCGCGCACGGATTCCTTACGTTGACCAGTGACACGGAGGTCTATTACATGATGTCCGCGCCATACGAGCCGGATCTTGCGCGCGGCGTACGTTGGAACGATCCGGCTTTCGGCATCAACTGGCCCGCCGAACCGCGCGTCTTGTCCGAAAAGGACTCGATGTTTCCCGACTTTCAGCGAGCAGCCTTATGACCCAACCTTTGCCATCCCCACCACGCCACGCACCGTCGCCGGACGCGGGCCGGCACATGATGGAACTGATCGAACGCCTTTACCCGCTGTGCCGGAGCCTGACCGGCGAAGGTAATCGAAAAACCCTGGCGGTCCTGGCTGAACAGGTGGATATCCAGACGCATGAAGTGCCCAGCGGCACGCCTGTATTCGACTGGGTCGTTCCGCCGGAATGGAATATCCGGGAGGCGTGGATCAAGGACCCGGCCGGCAACGTCCTCGTAGATTTCAAGGACCATAATCTTCACGTCGTCGGATACAGCCGCCCGCTACACGAGACGCTGTCGCTCGACGCCCTGCTCCCGCACCTGCACAGCCTGCCGGAACATCCGGATTGGACTCCTTACCGCACCTCCTACTATCAGGAGACGTGGGGCTTCTGCCTGCCCGACCGTCTCAAGGCGGCGCTAGAACCCGGGAACTATGAGGTATATATCGACGCCGACCTTCAGCCCGGACACCTCACCTACGGCGAAGTCGTGCTGCCCGGATCTTCTGATGAGGAGTTTCTTTTCTCGACGCACATCTGCCATCCGTCGCTCGCCAATGACAACCTCTCCGGCATCGCCGTCGCCGTGCAATTGATTCAACAAATCCAGCAGATGAAGCGACACCACACCTATCGTTTCCTGTTCATACCGGGTACGATCGGATCAATAACCTGGCTGGCTCTCCACACCGACACCGCGCGCAGAATCCGGCACGGGCTGGTGTTGTCCTGTGTCGGCGATGCCGGGTTCCCCCACTACAAGCGAAGCCGGCGCGGCGACGCCTTAATCGACCAGGCCGTCGCTCACGTGCTGCGGCACGGCGCATCGCAACACGCGATACAGGATTTTTCGCCTTATGGTTATGACGAGCGACAATACGGATCGCCCGGCTTCAATCTCCCGGTCGGCCTTTTCACTCGATCTCCGCACGGCACGTTTCCCGAGTATCACACCTCGGCGGACAATCCGGACCTGGTTCGCCCCGAAGCGCTGGCCGACACGCTTTCCCTGCTCCTCGATGTAATTCACGTCGTGGAAGGCAATGCGACCTACCGCAATACGCAACCCATGTGCGAACCGCAACTGGGGCGGCGCGGCCTGTACGATGCGCTGGGCGGCGCCAATGACCGGAAGGAGCGGCAACTGGCCCTCCTGTGGGTCCTGAATCAATCGGACGGCGAGCATTCCCTGCTCGACATAGCGGAACGCTCGGGACAACCCTTTCATATGATTCGCGAGGCCGCCGACCAGTTGTTCGCCTGTGAGCTCTTGGCGAAGGAAGGAGGAACATGACCGCGCTGCTCCGCCTGCTCGGCGCCCTGTTCACCTATATGCGACGTCTCCGCACGCTGTGCGTCCGACATTATCTGATCGGACGATTGGGACAAGCCGGACGCCGCATTTCCATCGGCGAAGATGTCCACCTGTACGGCGCCGAGCATATCAATATCGAAGACGATGTCGTGATCGCCCATCGCGTTACGCTGCGGGCCATGACCGCGTATCCGTGGGCGGACCCGCCGCAAACCTTTCAGCCGCGCATCACGCTGAAGCGGGCGTGTTTCATCAACAACGGATCACAAATATCCTGCACCAACCGGGTTACCATCGGCGAGAACGTCATGATCGCGGAGAACTGTTTCATTGCGGACAACAATCACGGCTATACCGATCCGGATAGAAGTGTTCGTGAACAAGCGCTGACTGCCGACGGCGAAGTGGTGGTGGACGCCGATTCATGGATCGGCGCGAATTGCTGTATCGCCGGCAACGTGCGCATCGGCAAACACTGTGTGATAGGCGCGAATTCCGTTGTGACGCGGAATATACCGGATTATTCCGTTGCTGCAGGTGCGCCGGCGCGTGTCCTTAAACAATACGATCAGCAGTCACAAGCGTGGCGTTCTGTCGGCGATCATCGATAACGCGCCGCTTTACTGTAGAATCATAACATCCCATGCACCGCCTCATTCATAACACCTGGAAACTTCTGCATAAGCTGCTGAATGCCCTGGAAAAGGTGCCCGGCATGCGCGGTCTGATGACGCACCCGCGTGTCCGGGCGATGCGCGAAGAAATTCTTGCGCGCTATGTGGCGGGGCTGCCGGACCGGCAGTATTGGAACGCAACCATCATGCCCGCTCTCTTAAAAGCGGGGTTCAAGCGCATCCTGTTTGTGGGATGCGGTTCCTACACGCGCGATGTGCACCAAGCGTTCGAATCCCAAGGGGTGGAGTGTTGGACGTCGGACATTATCCCGGAAAATGCACAATGGGGGAATCCGGATCGACACATCACCTGCGATATCGCCCATATCCGCGCGCATGTGCCCGAAGCCCATTTTGACGCGATCCTGTTCAACGGCGTAATGGGCTACGGGGTCACCGGCACGCACATGAAGACCATCGCGCCGGTACTCGCTACGATTCTTCGCCCGCCCGCGCTGCTTTTGATCGGATGGAACAAGGGACTGGTCGAAGATCCCCTCACGCTGCCTTGGGTGACGGAGCGATTTCGACATGAGGACGCTTGGTCCATGCCTGCACGTAAGGAATTCTCCGCCAGCACGCATGTTTTCGACCTATTCTTCAAGGAGACGTCAGAATGAACAGGCTATGGCCATTCCTGTTGCTCGTGCTGATACTGCTTATGGTGTTCAATACGCCACAAATCCTTTTTCGGGATCTCGGTTACAATACGGCGGTTCAATTGTCCCAATCCTTTTTGGACGGGCGGCTCGACGTCGATCCGCCAACAGAAGTGGAGCCGCTGGATCTCATCTATCATAATGAACGTCATTATGTGCCCTTCCCCCCCGCGCCGGCTCTTCTCCTGACGCCGTTCGTCGCCTTGTTTGGGCTGGATTTCAATCCCCTTTGGATTACCCCTCTGCTCGGCATGCTCACGGCGGGCGTCCTCTTTCACCTATACCGACGCGTCACCGTTCACGACGAAATCAGCTACCTGCTCAGTGCGGCCATGATTTTTGGCACCGCCTACTGGCTTTGTGTGCGTTATGCGTTCGATACGTATCTGGCCCATATGCTCACCGTCCTCTTCGTGTCCATTGCTCTATGGGAAACGTTGGGGAAACAGCGCGGTTGGTTGATCGGCCTCTGTCTAGGCATCGCCTGTTCATCCCGTCAACTCACCGTCTTTGTGATTCCGTTCGTGATGGCGTTTCTCTGGTTCGTTCCACACACGCCCGCGCCTTGGTGGGCGCGCATGAAACCGATTTTTACCGCCTTATGCGTGTTGGGCGTCATCTTTGTTGCCTTACTCTGGTACAATTGGGCTCGCTTCGGCTCCCCACTCGAAACGGGCTATGGATGGGTGATTGAGGACGACTGGTACGCCTATCGACTTGAACGCTGGGGCAACTTCAGCTGGCGATATGCCCCATCCAATTTTCTGCGCATGTTTGTCATGGGCTTCTCCATCGAATTTCAGCCCCCATCTTATATGGAGCCGGCCATGAGCCCCTGGGGCACCTCACTCACGTTTGCCAGCCCCTTCATCTTTTATGCTTTCTGGGGCCGTTTGTCCGGACCGCGCATCGTCACGATTGCCGCCTGGGCGAGCGTGGCGCTGGTGTTGATTGCACTCTTGATGCACAAAAGCGCCGGCGGCGGCTGGCAGATCAACGGCATGCGCTACGCCCTTGACTTCCTGCCTTTGCTGAGCCTGCTGATAGCAACCGGCATGCGGCGCTTTGACGACGTCGCCGGGATCAAGTTGCGACGAGCCATTGTCGCCTACGCCATACTCTTGAATATGGCAGCAATCTTCATCACGCATACACGACACTTCTTCCCATCGTAAATAGGAATAACCGCGCAGCCAACGCCCTAGCAGCCCGTTGAAAAACTCACGGCCACATAGTCCACGCCCTCACGGGCGCGGCTACCAGAATGGAGCGGCGCGGCTTACCGCGCCGTCGTTCCGTGGAACGGAGGCGAGTACAGCGTGGCTGCCTTGCCCAAGGGCCAGTCCGTCAACACGCCCTCACGACGGCGGCCCCGCCCCCCCCGAAACCTGAAGTCATAGCGACGGTTCTTCGCCGCTGTGGCTTGACGGAGATAGTTGTGTCGCGCGGTTTGATCGGGTATGTTCTCTATTCATTATGCGTATCGAAGTCGAAACTGGTTCCAGACACACTCCGGCGTTCCAAGCCGAGAGCGGTTCCCCAATGCGTCTGTTCAGACTCACACGCGACAGCACACTCCTCGCACGATTGGTCTGTAGTGGGGTTGCTATAATGTGCGCCTTGATCGGAACCGTAGTTCTTGCATCCGACACCGAGTCGAATAAGGAAGGAGCAGCGCTGCGGGATTTTGTAGATGCGCCCGCACGCCTAGTCTGGCTACAACAGGTTGAGGGCGCCGGTGACGACCCATTCTGCTGGGGCGACAAATTGGTCATCATGGGGTTGGATACGGAAGATGGACTGGGTAAGCGTCGCATTGTGGATGACGTGGCCCATTATCATCGCCCCATGATAACGCCCGACGGTGAAGAGGTGGTCTATTCCAGCCTGCAAACCCGCGAGGCGTTCGCGACCGGCTGGGATGACGGCGTCCCCCGCCGAATCGGCGAAGGGTATGCGGCTGCCGTATGGCGCGATCCCAGCACAGGCATTACATGGGTCTACCTGGCTGACATCGGCGATGATGGATGGGATCGACATCATGCAAGCGCCCTGCACCGAGTTCGGCTGGATGATCCGTCCGACCGGGAACTGGTCTGGGATCACGCGGCCTTTACGATCGACAACGTACAATTGTCGGCGGACGGCACTCGCTTTTGCTCCCAATTCACCCATCCACGCGCAGGATATGCCGATATCCCGAACCGTTCATGGAACTTCATCATGCGCGGCTGTTGGACTTCGATGGCCCCGGACAACAGTTACCTGGTATGGATTTTCGACGGGCCGCATCGCAATGTGACCATTCACGACCCTGTAGAAGACACTTCATGGCGGGTACCAATCAATACAGCCCCGGGCATGGATGGATTCGAAGTCTATCATCCGCGATGGAGCAATCAACGGGATTTCTTCACGATCACCGGCCCCTACATAGAAGGACGGGCGGGCGAAAATCTAATCCCGGCCGGAGGAACAGCCGTTGAGGTTCTGATCGGCCGTTTCGCGGATAATCTGCGTTCAGTGAAAGATTGGATTCAGATCACAGACAATCCTTATGGCAACTTCTACCCCGATCTATGGATCCAGCACGATACACCCATCGAACCCGCACGCGTGCACCCGGAGCTGAAAGACGCACGAGGGGCGTATCCGCCGGGCCTGATACTGTTGTGGGAAAACGCTCAAGCCGCAAACGAAGCGGGCGGGCTCCGCTGGGAGGCCGAATCGCACGGTCGCGCATTTGACGGGCCTTTTTCCGAAATGGAACTGGACGGCGGCCATTTTAAGATTACCGGAACGGGCACCCCCGCACCGGACGCTACACAGGATACCAAAGCCTATACCGTCGAACTCTTCATCACGCCCGGCTCAGATAGCGTTCCGCACAGAGCACCGGCGCTTGCCGGCACAGCCGACGACACCACGCTATGGGTTCTTGAACAGGTACATAATCGTTTACAGATCCGCATTCCTGTCGTTGGCAAGCAACAGGAATCGGTCGTCATGCTGGACACAGTAGAGAAAGACCAGCCCACGCATGTGCTTTTCACCTATGACCACGGCCGGTTAAACGCATGGCGGGACGGACAGCGGCTCGGCCCGGAACTTTCAGTAGAGGGATTCAACCCTTGGCCGCTGGATTCCTTGTTGGTGGGGCACAACGGAACGGAAACAACGTCCTTTTGGAAGGGCCGCATGGAGGATTTGGCGATCTATAACCGGGCATTGAATCCCGATGAAATCGCTGCACGACACGCACATATTCAGGCCCGAGCAAAGGAGCGCGACGACCCGGTTGAGTTTCATGTCGTTGCGCGCTTGCAAGAGGCGTTGCCTCCGCCCGATCCCGAGTCCATCCTACCTTATCGACGCGCCCTGCTTACGCAGGCTTACACGGTCGAATCGGCCCCGGCCAAGAGCGGTTTGCAGCCCGGTGATGAGATCGCCGTTTCGCATTGGGCGGTGTTGGACTTGCAGCCCGCACCACGCGTATTCTCCGACGGCACAAGCTACCGGCTACACATAACACCCTTCGAAAAACGGCCTCACCTTGAAGCGGAACGACAGTTTTTCGATCCCGATTACATCTACTTCCCGCACTATTACGAAATCAGTGTCGCCACCGAGCTGTAGCGCTACGAATCGACATCATAATACAACGGCATCAGCAGGTCGTCGGCCTCCATGGCCATCCATTCCCCTTCCAGTTCGGGCCGTTCGTCGTACGGTTCAAGCGTCATGCGATAGGTCTTGCCCGGCGCCCGTTCGGCGGTATCGAGGACATGATCGTCCATGATGGCCCAATGCGCGACAAGGACGTTTTCGAAATCGATCGACCCCGACTCCACATCTTCTATTTCGTATTCGTTTACGACAAGAGCGCGACGATAGGGCTCAATGGATTCCGGCTCGGGAACGGGCGTGACGTTGATCAGCCGCGCTTGCACCTTCACCTGTTCCGCCGGGACCCGGTCCGCCAGGCGCCGCGCATACACGGCATGATGAACGGGAACCTCGTCCGGCGCGAGCGCACGATTATACAAAGCCACCCCCTCAATATGGCCCGGCCACGACTCGCTCCCGTCCGCATCGCCGCCAAACACAAGCGGCAACGCTTGCCAACCTCGAAAATCCGCGTCCTGTGTTTCGCGGGTAAACATCGGTTCCCCGTTCCGATAGGCCCTGATCCGGCCCGGTTCGTAGGTGACGACCACATGAACTGTTTCGTTTCCGTTCAACGGGAATAACGCCCATCGATGTATATCCGCATCCTGCCCCTCAACAGAGAGTCGGGCTTGGAAATACAGAACGCCATTTTCCTCCAACAAGGCGAAATTACGTCGCTCCGCGGCGGCGGACATGCCCGCTACGAGTCCCGGCGAATCCCCGTGCGCATCCGACGGGGTCAGCAAAGCCTCGAAGGTGAAGGCGGTCTTTTCCCTGTAGCGGTTCTTAAGCAAATCTTCCATCTCTTCGGCCACAAAACGGCCTCGCCGGACGTCCATTTCATGAAAACGCCCATACCGGGCCCGCCCTTCGGGTTCGACCCGGCATACGATCACGCGGTCACCGGCGGGATCTTCAATTTCATTGTTCCTTGAACGATCCTCCCAGACAAACAACAGATCCTCCTGTCCCGGCGGCCAAGTCGTTTCGTCGGGCACAAGCGCTTCCGCATCGGCCACCGGCGTTGCGGCTTCGGCCGGCGTTAACGCCGCCGACTCTACCCAGACATCCGGAATGAAATTCGCCTGCTCATTGTCCGTCACCTGTACCCATTCCTCGATTTCCGTGAAGGATTCATTGAACCGGCCCACATGGATTTCCACGTCCGGCCCCCCGCCACGAATGAAACTATGTCCCTGCCGCCGGGTGTACGGGCCGGTCAATGCAATGAAGCGGGGATGATTGGACCAACGCGGATGGTACACGGGATGGCCGTCCATCGCGGGCGACGTATTAATGCGTGTAGTCCAACGACGGTCCGTGCGCGTGTCAAACATCTCCAGATCCCGGTGATTCCCTTCGAAGAACCAGAACAGATAGGAATTATCCGGAGCGAGTGAGGGCCAGCAACCGTTACCCAACCGGGTCCATGAACCATTGACCAGATCAGCTACTCCCGCGTCGGGCCATGGATATACGCCGGCCGCACGCGTCCCGTCTGCGGAGAGCTGAAAATTGTCCAAGCCAACCGGACGCCGATTCCAGACGAGTTCCTCCTCTTCCGGCGAGTCCAAAGGAAAGCGGTAGACCTCCGCATAAGGATGGCCGCGCCGATCCACGCGTTCACGCCCGACATAGACCCAATCAACCCCGGACTCCGGATCGCGCCAAACCGCCAAGCCCATGCCCGGCGCCAGCTCTCGACGATTTTCCCCGTCGAAATCGACCACGGAAACAATCATCTCATGGAAATCGGAAAACACCACCCGCCGTCCGTCCGGCGTAAACAGCGGCTTCGAATAGTTCGAAAGGGTGTCGATAATGGGCCTGACTCCCATCCCGTCGCGGGAATCATACCCCATCAACTTCAGTTGCCTTTCGGAACTGCGCGCGAAGACATCCCGTTGATCCCCATGATCCGCCACCCACACCACGCGAGTACGCGCATCTGTAAGGGCTTCGACCGATTCGGCCGTTTCGCGGATACGAACCTGTTCGTCATTCCGACACCCCGCTACCGATAAAAAAAGCAGGCTGCAAACAGCGAGCACGGCCCATGACGCGTATCTATGTTTTGCTTCCGGCTGCTCTGCTCGAACCGTCCTGGAGCGGCCCGGCTTCCCGGGCCGGCCGGAGAAACGCGGCCGTTCCACAGTCGTTTTTTCACCAATACGGAAGCGACGCGTCCCGGCCGACGCATAAGCGGTGGATGTTATCTGTGTTCGACTCATAACGGGGGCAATATAACTCATTATCCGCACAATGCATCGTTTCATTTTAGGCTATTCGTGGATTCAGTGTCCATGGATTCACTTGACGCGTTCACCCCTTTTCTGCACGCTCGCTGGCGCTATGAGACAAGCGCTCCAGGTTAGTGGCATATGAAAATACTTCTCCTGACATGGAACTTTCCCCCCGCGCTCGGCGGTATGGAGGTCATGATCGACAGCCTATTTCAAGGACTGCGCGCGCGGGGACACGACGTGCGGGCCGTGACCGCATGGGCGCAGGATGCGCCGCAGGAGGATGACGTTCATCGCGCGCCGCGGCCCGGGGTCCCGGCCTATGTGCTGTTCTCCTTCTTTCGCGGCTGGACGTTGTGCCGGGCGTCGAGACCGGACTTCATCTTATGCGGCAGCGTCTTAACCGCGCCGGCGGCTTGGTTGCTGTCGATCTTCTTCCGGCGGCCGTGGGGCGTACCGCTTTATGGGAGCGACCTCATGGCGGGGGGCCGCATGGCGCGCATGGCGTTGCGCTTTCTCTTGGGGCGCGCTGACCGATTGTTTCCCATCAGCCGTTTCACTCAATCACTGATCGAAGATCTCGGCGTGGACACCCGCCGGGCCGTTATCATCCATCCCGGCGTCGATCCGAAACCCTTTGAGCGCGAACCCGAAGAAGGGGCGGAAGACTTGTTGGCCGAGTGCAAGGGGCGCCGCGTCCTGATGACGGTTGGCCGTCTCGTGCGGCGCAAGGGCGTCCTTGAATTCGTCCGCGACGTGATGCCCGACCTGATAGAGGAGTATCCTGACGTGCTCTTTCTCGTGGTGGGTGACGATGGAGCCCAATCCCTGATTCATAGCAAGGAAGGCATGCGCAAACAAATTGAAGCGGTCATTCACGAGAAAGCGTTACAAAATCATGTGCGCTTACTTGGGCGCTTGCCGGACCGGGACCTGGTCCGCCTTTACTTTCACGCCCATCTCTTTGTCTTGCCCGGACTGGATCTGCCCGGCGATATCGAGGGCTTCGGCATCGTCTTCTCCGAGGCCGCACTGGCGGGGGTTCCCGCCGTAGCCAGCCGCACCGGCGGTGTACCCGATGCAATCGAGGACGGCAAGACGGG
This sequence comes from Kiritimatiellia bacterium, assembly GCA_007136425.1. Classification (GTDB taxonomy): domain Bacteria; phylum Verrucomicrobiota; class Kiritimatiellia; order SLAD01; family SLAD01; genus SKZA01. The sequence goes on along the minus strand of SLGY01000141.1, from coordinate 5,214 downwards.
ATTGTTGGTGCCGCCGGGCGACCGGCAAGCACTGACGCAAGCGCTGAAATCGTTGTTGAGTGACGAAGAACGCAGGGCGCAGATGGGCCGGGCCGCCGCTGAACGCGCGCGCACCACACTGGCCTGGGACGTCATTGTCGATCAGTACCAACAGGCGCTCAAAGACGCCGTTTGAAGCCACCCGCCTGCAGCTCGGCGGGACGCGCTCTGGAGCAGTTTAAGAAATGTTGTGGCCGATTGATAGAGGCGGCGCGAAGGGCGTTGCCCGTTCGCGCCCTACAAACCAATGACAATTGTAGGGCGGGAACGGTCGCCAGACCTTCCCGCCTGAACTGCTATGCGGCTATAGCTTATCTATGAGCCCTCCAGGAGCAAAGAAAGAATACTTCCTCAACTTGCTCAAAAAGGGCTCTCTTTATTGCGCCAGATAGTTGCTGATTCAGCGTTCGACTCCCAAGACCCCGCGCCGACGCGGAGCAAGCGCAAGGTTCAACCCGCTCCGCGCGCATGCGCTCCGAGCGGGATCGTGGGACGTCTTGCTGAGAAACGCCATCTAATCCGCGCAAAGCTCGGACAGAACCCGTTCCCAGCCCGCGCGGATGGCGCTCCAATCGTAACGCTCGGCCACCAACTGACGTCCGGCCGTCCCCATACTGCGCGCACCTGCGGGATCGGCCGCCAACCGGCGTATGGCGTCGGCAAAACCATCGACTTCGACCAGCTCGAAATGTTCGCCCGAGACCCCCGAAATGCCTTCCGCCCCCTTCGGTGTGGCGACCACAGGTTTCCCCGCCGCCATGTATTCCAGAATCTTCAGGCGCGTACCCGACCCGGTGAAGATCGGTGCGAGGCAGATGTCTGCGCGGCACACATACGGGACGATATCCTCCACTCTTCCGGCAAAGAGCATGGAGGGATGCGGCGCGACGTCAGGCGCCGGCCCACCACAGACCAGCAGTTTGAACCGCCCCTTGTCGGTGCCCTCTAATTCCGGCATTAATCGGTCTGCAAGAAATGCCAACGCCTGGCGGTTGGGTTGGTAGTCCAGTTTTCCCATGAAGAAGAGGACTACGGCGTCTTTCACCTCTTTCTCAACGGTCGAATCGATCGGTTTAGCCCTGCGCTCCGCTTCCCCCCACAGGTGCATATCCACACCGTTCGAAACGGTGGTGACCCGTTCCGCCGGGATTGTGTATCGATTCATGAACTCTGTCCGGTCGAGATCCGAACAGGTAAATACATGGTCGACCTGACGCACCACCCGTTTCTCCCATGACCGTACCCAACGCGTAAAAAGATGGTTTTCCCCAAACCGTTCGGCGATGGCATTGCCCAGCACATCATGCGCATCCAAAACGACAGGCGGAAGATCCGGCATACGTCGAAGCGGCAGATAGGCCCAGATGGAGGTCAGCACAATCAGGGCGGGACGGTCAGAACGCAGGAGACGGCGTACCCGCGCGGCGGTCGTAGGCACGAGGAAATTGAACATGCCCCAGTTGATCCCAATCTTGCGCCGTCCGAGATCAGGACGAAAGGCGCGGGTCTTCAACCGGGGATGCGGCGGCGCAGGCTGACACAATACCACCCGTGATCCGAGCAGGTCGAGGAGCGCTTGTATCCGGCGAGCCCCGCCAAATGAGGGATCGTTAAGATTCCAGTAGGACAAGACCAGCACGTCTTCCGTGCAACCGCCCGATGAGGCTCGCTGTTTCATCAAAATACTAGTCCGCTTCCTTCAGGAGTTCCCACTCCGCGCCAAACCATTGGACCCCCAGCACACGATCATCGGGGCTACCGAATTCGGCGGGCGACCAGGGCGGCGCGTTGATTTCTACCTCCGTCCAGCCGCCGGTCTCGACAATATTCGTAAAGTTCCATTCGTATGTCTGCGCATCGGGATTTATCCACGCCGTCCGAACATCGTCCGCCAGCGCCACATCGACACGATTCGATTTGTATTCACCGAAACTTGCCAGCTTCAACCGCAATTGATGAGTCCCTTCCGTGTCGAGGACCGGCAAACGAATGCGGCCGTTCGGCGCCGTCCAACGGTAACCGCCTCGCGGCCCTGTCTCCCCGCTGTGGAACCCGGATATCAGGTGTCGGGCCATCTCCTCCAGAGGCGACACACGGAACACTCGTCCCATGGGACGAATCCGTGTGTTAACCAATCCGGCGTCTTCCCAACGCAGCGTAACGTCTTCATCCGGCCCCGACAGAAACGTGAAGAACGGGTTTTCTCTCGGATCGAAAGAATCCGCGTGCCCTGTTTCTTCTGCGTGCCCGCCCTCCCAATAGCGCCATTGCTTCACCGTGGTCATCGGCGCCAGTACCCCGGTCACGATAGTCCCGACAGCGTCTTTCTCCGCCGCCTCGATTACGCGCTTGCGCCATGCCGGGCGGACCACAACGCGTGTGACATACACATCCTCCTCATCGGGCAATAATACTCGGATGTCGCGATACGTCGCCGTTCGGGCCTTCTCCGCGAGCGGTTCTACGGGGATCCAAATCGAGTTGTCACGACACGGAACCACCAAAGACCGATCGGGCTCGATCTCCACACGCACCTCCGTGTCTTTCAACGCCTCGCCCCATGTTTCCACCTGAACCAATTCGAACACGTCCGTCCCCTCGCGGACCGGGACACGCATGGCAATCGACTTTTCAAATCGGCGCCGATTCGGACGGGGCTGATGCGGGGGAATATTGCGGAAAAGGGTGGTATCTAAAGGTTCCGCCTCCGAGCCGGCTCTCAGAATTATCGACGAATCCCAATCCACGAGTTGCCATTCGAAATCGCGGGGCACCACCTTGCCCGAAGATCGATACGCCCGGACATGCAATGCGGGCCCCGTATCCGGCAAGGGGATAAAGGCGCCGTTATCGAAGTCATGCCCTGAAGCCACACCGTCCAGTTCGATGACCAAATCCTCCTCCAATCCTTTAGGATTCATATGAAGAAACGCCGCGCCGGCCGGAGGGATCTCGAACTGCTTCTCCACAACGGAATTCGTCCAAGGCTTCAAGCGATACAGCGTAAAGGGGGTGTTGTTATGGAGTCGGGCCACGCCGGTTCCCTGTTCGAAGTGTTGCACGGGGTGCAAGTCACTTCCCTGGTTCAAATACCTCCAATCCATCACGCCCATATCGATCCGGCGCATGAAGCGTTGCGGGTCGCCATCCGGAGCGTCGGTAAAATAGACGGGTGTTTCCGCTTGCAGCATTTCGCGCGTGAGCGTCGCCGGTTCCAGGCCAAGCGCAGACAATAGCTCATGAAAACGAATGACATGCAAATCGCTATAGGTGCCCAGCACATCCCGCAACGGCCGGTTAGCCAGAATAATTCCTTCCGGGTCGACGTGCTCGACGATTTCGGCGGCCATCTGCTTGCGCATGGCGAAGCCATATGCCGCAGCGAGAGGTTGATTGCCTATAATGACGACCAGCATCCCGGCGGCGAGGGCGGGATACCCCAGGGCGCGCAGATCAATCCGTGTTATCCGGGTGGAAAGCGCGTTCAGCAAAGCGTGCACGCCCAATGCCGCCAGGAAGGTCAACGGGAAATTGATAAAGTACATGTGCCGGAAGTCCGCATTGCGCCATTGCAAATGAAGGACCAGGTGCAAGATGAACCATCCCAGCATCAGCAGCGTGATAGGCGCGGAGCGATACCGCAGCCAGCCCCACGCCGCCAACAGGAAATACGGGATCATGAGGTGCTTCAAGGGCCGATACAGATCCAAGTACCGTTGCAGCGTCGTGAACATATTACCGGCGGACAGCCCCGCACCGGTGTCCGTGAGGGAGAACTGGCTGGTCTCCCGCAGGACATACAGGCTCGTCCACGGCCGACCGGTCAGGTACCAGTTTTGCAAGAGCAACGGGGAACACCCGACCGCAAATAATAACGCGCCCAGCAAAATGTCGCGCTTCATCTGTGGCCGAGCGCGAAAGACCGGGTGCAATAACAGCGCGATCCCCATCCAACCGGCATACAGGATGCAGGACTCCTTCACCGCACAGGCCATGCCGAGCAACAGCGGGATCAGCCAGTATAAACGGGGATATCTCTCCAACAGCGCAAAGGCCGTTGCGGCGCCCAACAAGAGGGTGAAAATCCATGGCTCCCGCCACAGATGTACGAATTGGTGCTGCGTACCAATATTCAGTGAAAGGAAGAACAACACCCCGGTCACCGTTACCCAACCGGCCCAGCGCTCGCGACGCAGAGCCTGAAAGATCAAGAGGGAGAACAAGATCAGCGTAGTCGCTTGCAACACCAGGTTGGCATGCACCATCAGCACCTGGCCGCCGATCCGGTACATCGCGGCCAGAAACAGCGGGTACCCGGGAGCAACCGTGTACACCCATCGTCCGTCGGGCAAGAGCGCCGTGTTCCAGATCGGCGTAATCGCGCCCACCAGTTCCTTTATATACGGATCGAGCAACTCACGAATCGGCCCGTCAATAACGACCTTTCCCGCGGCCAGGAGTCGTGCGTAGTTCACATAGGTGTAAGCGTCTCCGGAAAGAAACGCCGAAAAACGCGTATACATGAAGTACATCCCGATACCGACCACCGCCGGCAGTACAACGATCCACCAGGACGCTTGGCGCCCGTCCGGTTTTAAGAATCGCATGAGATTTTTCATACCCGAATGCTCCCGCATCGCGCAGCCGATTACAAGGGGCATGCGCATACAAAGCGGGCGTAGCCTTTCATCGGTTTAGCGTGTCGGGGCCGGCCCTCCACGCGGCGCGGACCCCATTGAATCACAGCGCATCCGCGAACGCAAAAGCAATCAGTTGGGTTCCGGTTTCATTGGGATGGAAACCGTCGGGAAGCAGCAAGCCTTCGCCATTGCCGAATTGCCCGTGCACATCCACCAATCGGCATCCTTCTTCGCCGGCCAGCGCACGGATATGCCCGTTCATTTCATTGACGCGCGCGTTCAGATTTGCCATCTCGCCGCGCATAGGCGGGATCGTTCCCAAAATCGGGCGCGCCCCGGCGCCAAAGGCGTTGCGGATCATCTGGCGCAGACATTCTTTGGAGTTATTCAGGTCATGCCCGGCAATGACGTCGTTCGTTCCGAACAAGATCAAGACCGTCGTCGGCTGGGACGCCATCGCCGAGCCGGCGCGCTTGGCGCCCGCGCACGCGCTTATGCCCGATACCCCCGCATTGACGACCCGCATACCGGTAAT